>NZ_JBSVKG010000017.1:0-76958 GCF_054048505.1 Virgibacillus sp. FSP13
GTATGGATAATTGTGTAAAGGTTTATCCAGTAATAATATTCTAATTTAACTAACAGGGATTAAATAAAAATTATCCATTAAATATTATTACTTTTTTAATAGATTCAAGTGTCTGATCAATATCATTATAACTACTTTTAAACGATTCGAGCAAAGAGATTATATCATTATCATCTAAAGGTATAATTAAGCCCCTGTCGTCTTTATAAGTATCGGAACACCTTTGATATAGTAATTTTTTATCCTTAATAGTTCTGCACATAAGTATTCCAAATTTACCCTTATTAAACCCAAATCTACCCGACAATTGATCTATCTCTGGATTGGCAACGTCCTTTCCATAGTTTTTACATTCAATAAAGACGTAAGGACAAAATATTTTATTGATATCATGCAACCTATTAAAAAAACCAGAATTTGCAATATTGTTCATTACTATATCAACCCTTTTTCTACCTTGGTGGAGCTTCTCTTCCATTGTTGGATTATTCAAATGTGGGTTAAAAAGAATTTCTAGAATTGATTTAATAAATTTATGATATTCAGATGCACTTTTCGTACCAACTGGAATGTTTTTCAGGTTAATAATGAGTGCATCGACTATCTCATCTATGTCTACAAATCCCGTAAACTCCATCATTTCATCATTTGAAACAGGCTTTACTTTACTGGGTCTTGATTCTCTAAATCTATCAAATAATTCCGGTTTGTTTTCTGTATACTTTCTTAAATAATCTTTTCTACTTTCAAATTCTCCGCTTGAAATTTGTTCCTTAATTTGGTTGTCTATATCTTTTTTGGGGAGATAATACGATTCCTTTCCATTTTTATATTTCCTATACTTAACAAGTTGGGTTTTTCTCTTTAATTGTTTATCTCTTTCATTAGTAACTACAAAATGCCAGCCATACTTTTGTGCATTATATTCAGAAATGTATGAAATAATAGCTTTTGGTACCAATAAAAATTCCCTTCCATTAATAAATAATAATTCTTGACTAGATGTATCCCAATCTTCTTCAATAGGATTCCAATATGGTAGTGAAATATCCCTTTTAAGTGGTATCCCCCAAATATTGCACTGCTCCCTTGTATAATCAATTAGATGTTTTCTGATAATATTCGTAGTCATATCAGACAGTTTATCTTTATCAATATCATCAACAAATATTATTATGTCTTCAATATTTTGTACTACACCAGTTTCAACGGCTTTACTTCTAATTATTTCTTGAATAATTTCAGTTGCATTTCCCTTCCCTATTCCTCTACCATTATTAGTCCCAGTAGAACTAATACCTAAACATGTTTCCTTTGGTTCTGACATAAATTGAAACAGTTCAATAGCCTTTTCATAGTCTAAATTCCTAATAAATCCAGAAACCTTTGAGAAGAAATTTTTAATGGCTCTATCTACCTCTACAGACCATGCGTCATTTCTGGTAGAAATAAGAAAGGGGTCGAGATATAAAGGATAATCCCTATCCGTATCAATATCAATAAAGTCGAGTTGTATTTGCTCAACCCCAAGGTTGAAAATTTCACTTATTTTCATTCAACTCCCCCTTATTTTTATAGTCCAATAATGGAACTTGTATTAATTATAACTCTTCCATTCTTATTCTAAGAGCAGTTGGTAAATTTGTTTAGTTTCTTCATATTGAGACAGTGGAACAACCAATGAAACATAACTTGTTGGATTGCCATTAATATCTTCATAGTCGTTTCATCCTTTTCCAATCTATTTCAGAGTAATTATTTTTAAATTCTGCTGTTATTTTATCTACTCTGTTAGCATCTTCCATACGAAATGAATCCAAATACTCCAAGTGCAACTCCCATTCTCCACTTATTTAAATATGAATTAATTCAACCTCTCAAAAATACAGCAGTTTAATGATAATCACTTTTTTCCTCTGCAACCTTCATGCTTTCAAAATATTTCGTTCGGTTCCGATAAAGTTTTAGTAATTGTGCTCTAAGTTTTGAATCACTTGCAAAAATATATAGACCCTTAATTCCCCTTTTAAATAAAACATTTATTGAATTTAATATGATTTGTTCCTTTATATATTCAGGATCATCAAATTGATCTTTACCTCTGAAAGCCTCTGTATCCTTGTAATTTTCTGTAATAATCTTTAATTCATCACTTTCCTCATCAAACGTAACAGACGGTCCTAAAATAACACCAACATAATTCAAATCAAAACCTTGAATCGTGTAAATTGACCCAACTTCCCCTATAGTTTCCTCTCTTTCAGCCCAGGTTGTATCTCCCTCAGTAGTATTCCATGGTAATTTAAAATTACCTTCTGTTATGTAGTAAGTCGAACCATCTTTTTTATGTACATAATCAAATGTTGATACCATTCTTGCTAAGCCAACATTTTTATTTTTCTCGAATATTTCTTTATACATATTAGTAGCCGAATCAAAAATACGAAAATCAAAATCTTCCTCTTTAGGAATAGGTGTTATCTTTTTTTCAACAAATTGATCAATCCAACTAACCATTTTATGACTTGCATGCATTCGAAATTGATTTTTTAATATATATTCTTCTGACTGAATACTGTCTACAAGACTAAGTAACTTATCTTTATCCCAATAACTTTTCATTTTTAAGACTTGCTTATCATCAAATACTAAGATGACAATCTTGCTATATTTCATAATCTCTTCTAAGTGGTTATTCTCTTTAAAATTATTAAAACGGTCAGGTCTCGTTAATAGTAAATGCGCTTCATCTACAAATACAATATCAGCTTTTTGATTAGATTTCTTTCGTTTGTTAATAAAAGGAGTTGGTTTGTCAAAATTATTCTTTCTAAGTGCTTTTATTTTTCCTGCAATTTTTTGATAAGTTTTTAACATTTCAGAGTGATTTACTAATAAAAAGTTATTACTATTATAGAGTGCCGAAGATTTCTCCCTAACCAACTCTTGAATCCGATTAAAGACGGCACTTAATACTACACTTTTACCGGTACCAGCTTCACCTTTAACAAGGAAAACAAAGGGTTTATCGTCATTTATATGCTTTTCACAAACTTCAATAATATTATCTTTTAATTCAATTTGATCAGTTGACAGTTCTTTAAAAGGAGAGAGTTTAAAAGTATCTTTATTTTCTATAACCTCTCTTGAATGGATAACGTAATTTTTTTCCTTTAGCTGATCCCATATTTCATTAAATACTTTTTCATTATAGTATGGTTTATCATAATAATTATGGCTGACACTATCAGCTATCTGACTCTTATTTTGTAGTTTATAGCGTCCATCTGCTAAGAAATAATTAATAAGTTTCGTTTCAATATTGTAGGTTGCCGAACGGTTGAATTTCTCATGAATAATCAGTGTCATCTTATCTAATGATTTTCTTTCTGAGTTATTCAAATGATTTTTCATACGATTTCTCACCGCAACTGTCTCTCCAATGTAAACCATTGTATTATTATTTAAAAAATATACAATTGGATAATCAGAATAGGGTTTACCAGATAAGAAGTCTAATGAGGATTGATTAAACGGCATCGTTTTTATTTCTAAATTATTCATTGGAAATTACCTTTCATATAATCATTTTCACATAAATATTATACCATATTCCATTAACAGGGTTTACAATATAATTTTCAACAAGAAAAAATATGGTTAATAAAAATTCAATTACAACAATGAATTGTGGATTTGCCAAATTATATCAGGGTATACCTCTACCTCCTTCTGCCAGCAGAAATTGAGATATTACTAAACTTATACAATAGATGCTAAAAACAATAGCATAACCTTACTCTTTAAAAAAGTAAATTTAATGGTAAAATTATACTTCTATACAATGATATAAGAATCCTTATACATTTACAAAGCTTTTTATATAAGAGAGACAGTGGTTACTACCTCTCATCTTGTTTTAAAAAGCGTATTAAAACTCTAACACTTATGGAAGAACATATGGCGGTGACCATTGAACCTGCAACGGGACACAGCGACAGGTTTTCCATCCCACCACTAACCAAAGTAGTGTATTGCACAACTAGGACGAGGAACCCCCGACCCCGTGCCCTATTCGACGAAGTATAAAAAGTACATAAATGAAAACCCTATGATCAGATCTTGAGTATTTTGGGAGCCTAAAGGACAATGATTCATACCATCTAAGCAAGTATTTAGGTGACTTCACCCGTGAAATAGTATACTAATGTAAGATCATCTTTAGAAAGGGAGTGGCTATAATGACGCAATCATTAAAAGGAAAGACAGCATATATAACTGGTGGTGCAAGAGGGATTGGAAAAGCAACGGCCCTATTGTTGGCAAGTGAAGGTGTAAATATCGGCTTACTTGCAAGAACAGAGGAAACGTTAAAGAAAACGGCTGAAGAAATAAATGCATATGGTGTAAAGGTAACCTATGCAACAGCAGATATTTCTTCTAAAGAACAGGTAGAAAAAGCAATTGAAACATTAAAAAGGGAGTTAGGTACTGCTGATATTTTAATTAATAATGCAGGTATTGCTACATTTGGCAAGGTATTAGAAATGGATCCAGTAGAATGGAAACAGATCATGGATACGAATGTGATGGGTACATATTATGTAACTCGATCGGTTTTACCTGATTTAATTGAGAAAAATGCTGGGGATATTATTAATATTGCTTCAACAAATGGATTAAGTGGTGCTGCAACAGCTAGTGCGTATAGTGCATCAAAGTTTGCTGTGATCGGTTTTACTGAATCTCTTGCTCAAGAAGTACGTCGCAATAATATTCGTGTCTCAGCATTAACACCAAGTACTGTTGCGACAGACCTTGCAACAGATTTGGATTTGATTAAGGAAAATGACGACTCAAAATTCATCCAACCAGAAGACATTGCAGAATTCATTGTTAATCAATTAAAGATGAATACACGTGTCTATATTAAAACTGCTGGATTTATTGCTACAAATCCGTTTTAAATAAATAAAGGCAACTAATTTTTTTTCCGGGTTCGATTTTGAATTCACCGTACTTGATTTTTTGCTCAATTGTAATGAAAATAACCACCCTATTTGTGAACTAGGCTCAGGGGGTGGTTATTATTTTTATTTATTTGACCAAATAAACATGATTATCGTTCCAAAACGTGGCATTACTATCTAAGAAAAAGCAATAACCCTGCAAAAAGGTGTCCATTACAACAATCGGCGAACTGTTTTCTCAATATCCGGAAACTCAATCTTTTGATTTAAGAAGAAATTTTTCATTAAAAATTTCCCATAGCTTACTGCCTGATCATAGGTGATTTTTCCAGGCAATGGTGCCATATCTTCTATAACCACATCAATAATGGCTGGTTTTGTTGACTGTAATGCTTGTTTCATCGTTGATTCCAAATCGGCCTGCTTCTCTATACGGTATCCTTCACCTCCGCAAGTTCTGGCAAAGCCGGCAAAATCCATTGCTCCCAAATCCGTCTCGTGATTGACATTTCCAGATGCCTCCTGTTCATACTTAATCATCCCAATCATGCTGTTGTTAAGTATGATAATCTTGATTGGCAAATCATACTTAACAGCCGTTACAAAATCTTGCATGACCTGAGCAAAACCTCCATCCCCACAGATAGCAACAACTTGTTTATCCGGATAAGCAAGCTGAGAAGCGATTGCACCTGGCAGCCCAATTCCTATCGTGGCAAGTCCCCCGGAAAGAAGAAAATGTTGTCTGGTAAAGTTGAAAAAACGGGCAGTCCACACCGTTACATTTCCTACATCACAGGATACGACGGCATCATTATGAACATTTTTTTCCAACGCACCAATTACTTGCGGGCCATAAAGGATCTCATCCGTTTTATTTTTTTCTTCATTCATATAGGTATGCCAGCGCTTCATTTTTTCTTGATACGTTTCAAGGAAATCCGTATTTTCCTTTTCCGAAATTCGCTCCGTTAACATTGGTAAAATTTCTTTTGTATCACCGCACAATCCCTCGGTAATGGGATAAATTGCTCCAACCCTATCCTGCATAATCTCAATTTGTATTGCATTTACACCATCAGGCAAATAATCCCGATACGGAAAACTTGTCCCAATTAGCAGTAATAAGTCTGTATCCATGACCGCCTCAAATGCCGGCTTCGTCCCAATTTGCCCGTGTTGCCCCAAATTTAAGGGGTGCTCATCAGGAATGGTCCCCTTTCCAAGCAAACTTAACACAATAGGTGCTTTTATTTTCTCGGCAAACGCTAGTAATTCTTCCCTTGCATAATAAGCGCCTTTCCCAGCAAGAATAACCGGTTTCTCTGCTTTCTCCAATAGTTTGACGGCATCGTTCATTCTACCTTGATGCGGGATTGTCGTTGGGGCTGCCAGTGTTCTATTGGTAAGTTTCTTATTGTCATGTTTTTGTTTTACCGCGAACAAATCATCTGGCACGATTAAAACAGAGACACCTCTATGTGTGTACGCCTCCCGAATGGCTGTATTCAGCATATCCGGCAGATGTGTTGCCCTCTCCGCACGCTTGTTATAAACAGCCACCCCATCAAACATTCTTTCCAGATTAATTTCTTGATGGGTATCGGTCCCAACGACATCGGATGGTACCTGTCCAACAATCGCAAGTACGGGCGCCCTATCTTTTTTGGCATCGTATAATCCATTGAGTAAATGAACGCCACCAGGCCCTGCGATCGATAAGCAAACACCCAATTCCCCAGTTAATTTGGCATAAGATGATGCTGCAAGGGCACCAACCTCTTCATGGCGAATTTGAATAAAATCAATTTCCTCTTCTTTCTTGCGCAAATCATCCATAAATTCATTAATGGAATTACCGGGCATTCCATAGATATGTTTAACACCCCAGTCAATCAGCAATTCAGTAAGCACTTCACCAGTCCGTTTTTCGAACATGTTCCATCGTCCTTTCTGTTGACACGTTACTTCCTTTCTCCTAACTATTCCCTTTAATATACCCTTTATTGCAAACTTTATGATTAAAGGGCACTAAGAATATACACCGATTGATTCAGAGCGGAAATAAGGAGATAGAACTAGAGCAAGGTTTCCATTCCCTATTATATAATATCCAGAAAACTGACAGGACGCAGAGTCAGGTCGGCCGTGCCAGTTATAAATACTATTTAGCTCTCTCAGGTATTCATACTCTCCTTTAAAGAAAGTGGATTAAAACATGTTCTTAGGGAAGAATTGAATGAAGGAAACCGTAAATAGATGTATAATGATTGTGGGAATAATAGTAATATATGGAGATGGTTACGAAATGAAGTTATTGCAACAAACGCAAAGGATTGTGCGTTATCGGAATCAACATGATAAAGTGTGCTACGGAATTGTTGACGACGATGAAATCTTACAATTATCCAGTGATTTTAACGAAATAGTAAACAATGAGTTAAATTATGATGGCGTTAAAGTTAAGGTTGAAGATGTGGAGATATTAGAGCCTGTAAGCCCTTCAAAATTGATTAATTTTGGTTGGACATATGCCGAGCATGCCAATGAGACCGGAGGGGAGGCCAATCTCAAAGAACCCTTCTTGTTTTTGAAACCTATATCCTCCTTGATCCCAAACGAGGGGGACATTGTTCTTCCCCCTGATAGTTTAACGAATCAGGTGGAAATGGAGGGCGAGGTGGCACTTATTATTGGAAAACACGGGAAAAATATAGCGGAAGAAGAAGCCTTGGATTATGTTTTTGGCTGCACGATTTTTAATGATGTAACTGCAAGAGATCTGACAAAAACAGATCCCCAATTCACACGTGGAAAGGGTTTTGACACATTTGGGCCATTGGGTCCGTGGATTGTGACAGGCTTAGATCCATCGAATTTAAAAATCATTACAACTTTAAATGATAAAGTTGTACAAAATGGTAATACAAACCAAATGTCTCTTTCCATACCTTACCTTATCAGTTGGATTTCACAGGTGATGACACTTGAACCTGGAGATGTTTTGGCTACTGGATCCCCGTCTGGAAGTAGTCCAATGAAGTCAGGGGATGTAGTGTCTGTCGAGGTCGAACATATCGGTAAACTGCGTAACTATGTAAAATAGCAGAGAACAAAAGCGCAAGCCTGGTTTTAGTCGGCCTTCCTTTATTCTTGAATCGATGTTGGATGTTGACTTACCGTAAGTGATTACAGCCACTGAAATGTACCAGTAAGAATATACGTATAGTTTTTTACTTTTAATCATTCAAAAATGTGAGGTGGTAATCACCTAAATTGGTGCAGGACTTTCCCGATAATGCGTCGATTAACTACCATTGTGCTTGGAGTTTTGATTTATTAGGAGAAGATGCAATCAGATTAGGGTTGTCTTCAAATGAACTAGAAGGAGCTCTTTTGGGGTTGGGTAGTACATATAGAACATTAGGAGAATATGAAAAGTCAAAAAGGACATTTCAAAAGGGATTGAATCATTTCCAAATAATAAAGCTATTCAAACGTTCTATACGATAACCTTATACATCTTGAAGGAGCATAGTAAAGCTATGGAGTTGTTACTCAAATGCTTGATGGATAAAATAATAAGTTATAAAAAGGCTATTGAATTCTACTCTGATAAATTAGATGAAGTTTGGAAGTGATTGTGAGTACTAAAGTAATGTTGGATTTACTAGGATTTTCCCAAATAAGTTATTCCAGATAAGGGCGCATTTTTAGAATAAAGAAATTACCTTAATTACAAAATGGAAATTAGATGTGTACAATCATATCGATCGTGGTATAATTTATGTAGAAGATTCATAAAATAATAAAGACCGCCCATGCTGTTACATGGAGCGGCCAATAGACCGAACCCCAACAAGAGGGGCTAGGCAGCACAAGGAAAAATAATCCCTCGGCGCGCAGCGAACGCATGTGAGGGGTTATTTTTTATGGTTTTTGTCAGACATAATAAACGCCACCAACATCCCGAAGGATATCATCAACGTTAACGCTCTAACAATGTCCATTGGCAAGCACCTCCCTCCCCGGGAAGTCTCCCAACGAAGACTAACGGCAGATCGACAGTGCTACCAAACCCCTCATGCAAAGCCAGTCTATTGTGTCTTATCATAACATATTGCTATAACTTATACTGTGATTATTTTAGAAAATTTTAGAACCCTTACAAAGCGGTCATTTATTTAAATAAATCGTTTAAACCTTGCTCGGTAAATGGACACATTAACTTATGTGCTTTGATCTGACTATACAACAATCCGGCGCTCTTCCGGAATAAAGGATAGCGCCTGTTTGCCGTTGTAGGGCGCTAATGTTTAATAAGGAGTATCTACATGGGGATTTAAAATTTTATCTGTACATTCTTTTTAATCGGGATAGCTATTCTGATGGCTAGTTTTGCAAAAACAATATATGCGGTACTTGTACTGGAGTTAATTGCGTTGATTGGTGGGGTAATTGAATTTCGAGAAAAAATATAGTGTCAGCTATTGGGACTCTTATTGCTTCAACTGTACTTTTTGGGAGTTCTTTGTAAGGTTCCTATAGTCTGGACTATACCACAAAAGGGCGCGATTGTTGAACATCAAAAGCCTAATTCCTCGCCAAAAACAGGCAGGAATTAAGCTTTTTTTATCCTACGTTATTTTAAATCTCCCAATTGGTAAATACGGTGGTAACAGGTGGTTAGTTCTGTGGCAATCACTGGAAAAAAGATGACACAAGTGTTACATTTCCTTGGCTGTAATCATCGTAAGGGGTACGGGAAGTCAACTACAGCTTTAGCGCTGGAACTGGCCATGGCTAATTCTGCTATTACGCCACACGTCTAATTTAAGTTATACTTTCTTTACTTTTGAATAAGTTTTGAGTATTAAGTCTTAGGCAATCAATATATTTTTATAGTGATTGCTTATTTAGTGTGCTGGGCATGTGCATAGAAGTGCCATGCCAGCTCTTTGTTGTAAATCCTGGCAATGTCCATTTAAGAGGTTGTTCAAAAAGTTACCAAATAATAAGCGGCGAACTCAACGCTTACTTGCTTTTTCGCTCCTCATGTACCTATTTATGTACACTCTGGGGCTCAAAGCTACGCCGCCTCGACCTTCTTGCTTCTAATTTGGTAACTTTTGAATACGCACTCTAAAAGTGTCTTCTCTGTAAGCTTAACCAAAATATAAACGGACACCCATAACAATTAATAAAATGGAAAGCATCTGAATGATAACTTTACTTGAGACTTTCTTGGATATACGTATACCCAAATAAGCACCTATTATAATGCCTAATCCACCCCATAATACTATTAGCCAGTTCACTTGATCATAGAAGATTTGTAACAAAACACCTGTTGATGTATAAAGGCATAATGAAAAAATCGATGTTGCGGTAGCGATATGTGTCGGAAAGCGGAAAATATATATTAAGATTGGTACAAGCAACCATCCTCCGCCAATTCCTAAGTAGCTTGAGAGTATTCCTAAAAAAACGCCAATTGGTAACAACCATTTGTTACTTGAAATGGAATAGGCAACATTCTTTTCGAGATCTGCAGCGATTTCACTTTTGTTTTTAGATGGAAGATTCTTTATAAATAAAAATATTCCTAATGATATAAGGAGAGTTGCAAAAATCCAAAAGAAGGCTGTGTATTGGGATGATTGAAATTGAAGCAGCCACGCACCAATGAAAGAACCGGGAATAGCCCCCATTCCTATTTGTAATCCTGCTTTATAATGTATTCTCTTTTGTTTGGCATATCCTGTTACACCTGATAAAGCATTAATAAGTACAATGACTAGTCCTGATCCTGCAGCAAGGGCGGGTTCCATGTTAAAAAATAATAAAAGGGTGGGGACAAATATAAAACCTCCACCAGCTCCAACGATTGTTCCATAAGATCCTGCCAAAATACCTGTAATAAGCAGAGCGACCGATGTAGTTATGGTCATTCTTCTCCCTCCACGTTTCGTTATTGTTATTTTACTCTAACAAAACAAATGGAAAGAGTATATTTACATATAATCATAGGTTATAACTAATAGGAATACCTAATGACGAATAAAATTAACAAAGGAAGCCATATTATTTTTATAGAACTGCTGATTTTTACGCACTAACCATAAATCTCGTTTTAAGTTTGTGTTGCGTATCGAAATTTCTTTAAGCCTTCCTTGTTTAATTTCTTCAGCTACCGCTAACCTTGAAACAATACTCACCCCAAGGCCGGACTCAACAGCACTTTTAATTGCTTGCGTCGTTCCCAATTCCATATAGTTTTCCATTTTATCAAGGACGTTATGGTCTTTTAGGAACTTTTCTATAATTAATCTAGTTCCAGAAGTCGTTTCTCTCCAGAGCATTCTTTCGTATGTAATCTCTTCAACGTCAATTTCCTTGCGGTCGTTCCAGGGGTGATCAGGTGGATGAATCAAAACTAATTCGTCATCCGCGAAACTTTCCACCAATAAATCATCGTTCTGAATTAAGCCCTCAACCAGTGCAAGGTCCAAAACATCATTGGATAATTCATCTAGTATTTGGGGGGTGTTATTAATGTTTAAAGATAATTGAAGCTTAGGATTTTTCTTTTTAAATTTTCCCATTAGACTTGGTAGCAAGTATTCTCCAATCGTATAACTAGCTCCTATCGTAAGTCTTGTATTGGCGTAATCAAGTTTATCTTGAATAGCCTTCTGCGATCTGTTGTACTCGTCAACAATTGATTTTACATACGGATAAAGCAATTTCCCGTTTTCAGTAAGTGACAGCCTTCCATCCTTTCGCTTAAATAACAGAACGCCATATGCACTTTCCAAATGCTGAATTTGCTTGGTAGCAGCCGGCTGCGAGACAAATGATAAATTTGCTGCCTGACTGACACTTCCCAAATCAACAACCAAGCAAAACATTTTAAAGGTGTCTATATTCAAGTAAAGTCCTCCCTTTATGAACCTTCTGTACATTTTATTAATGAGAGTTTTCAGTGTACCGATGTCTATATCAATGGTACCCGAAAAACAGATGCTTTCATTAAAATTTTCGCATATTAATTAGCTTATCATATAGAAAAACAAAGTGAATAGGTCCAAATCTCTGACTATAACGGATTAGTGGTGAACATCAGTTTTTTAATCTTCACTTCCCAAATTCAAATGAAAGTTTATAAATAGAGACACTTTTCGAATTTTACATATGAATATGAATTTGGAGGAAATAGCTCACTGAGGTCCACTGAGGTTCACTGAGCTTCACTGAGGCCACTCAGCTTCAGAAATCGGATTTGTCAGCATTCAGAAGCTTTTGTATACTATATTCCATTCATGCGCATGGATATATCAATTTAATTTAATGATTCGTTAAAAAGAAAACAGGAGTGATTTTACATGTCGCAAAAGTTTGCCAAAAAGGGGCAGAAGAAGCGTCGTATTATCGACACTGATATCCATGAACGGGTGACCTATTCTGAGCTTGTCCCTTACTTAGATAATCCATGGAAACGGTATATAACAGATAACCACTGGATGCAGGAAAAACATATGCCTTACACACAGCCAACGGTAGCTGGTGTCGATCGGGCAGATGCCATAACACCAGACGGGGGTGCTGCAGGAACTGACCTCGGTTTTATGCAAGAACAATTACTCGATGCGGAAGGCCATGAATACGGTATTTTAACCGGAGCATTGGACCCGTCTCCATCGTCCATGCACGGCTGGTATGAAATGGGGACTGCTTTAGCGAGCGCTTATAATGATTGGCAAATCGAAAATTGGCTGGAAAAGGATGAACGTTTATATGGTTCCGTTCATATTGCGGCGCAGGATCCACAGCAAGCGGTTCGTGAGATAGAACGGGTCGGATCTCATCCTAAAATGGTGCAAATATTACTTCCGATTGATACCCGGTTGTGGGGAGATCCATATTATCATCCCATTTATGAAGCTGCCGAGCGCCACAATTTATCAATTGGTATGCACCATAATGAGCCACCTACCCATTTCGGGAGCTGGCCGCGTTATTTCATCGAATGGCATACCATGTTGTCAACGGCGCATATGATTGAAGTCTCCAACATGGTGTTTAACGGCGTATTTGATAAATTCCCCGGCTTGCATCTTGTCATGATTGAGGGTGGATTTACGCATGCGCCGCATCTGATGAAAAAGATGGATCAGCAGTATAAAGAACTTCGTCACGAGGTTCCTTGGGTAAAACGGATGCCTAGTCGTATTATTCAGGAGCATGTTCGTTTTACAACACAGCCTGTTGAAGAATTAAGCCAGAAAGAATTTATGCAGTATATAGATCAAATGGGGTCGGAGGAAATGGTCTGCTTTGCAACGGATTATCCGCATTGGGATTATGATTCACCACTGCAGGCGCTTCCTAAACTTGATGAAAGCTTAGAGGAAAAAATTTATGCAGAAAATGCGAGGGCATCCTATCCTAAGTTGCCACAATTGACAGGGAGTGTGAAACGATGAGGGAAATTGTGTGTAAAAAAGAAGATATTCTTCCTGGCAAGATGAGAAGTGCTTCATTAGGGAAGATACCGATTGTTGTTTGTCGCACGAAAGATGGTGAATTTTACGCATATGCCAATAGATGTTTGCACCAGGGTGCACCGCTCTCGGAAGGTGTCTTATGCGGTGATACCAAACGTACCGATATTCACGGAAACTATGAATATATTAAAGATGGCGAAATTCTCCGTTGTCCGTGGCATGGGCTAGAATATGACATTAAAAATGATGGTTGTATGCTGGCTGAGCCACAAAAAAAATTACGCAGTTTCAATGTCACGATTGAGGATGACCATGTAGTTGTATATAAGTAACTTGATGATACATGAGGTGAACGTATGAAAAAAATGTTTATTAACGGCGAATGGGTTGAAGCCAGTTCCGGGGAAACAAGAGAGATTATAAATCCTTACAATCAAAAGGTCATTGCGATAGCAGCGGAAGGCAACGAGAAGGATGCGAAATGTGCAATTGCGGCAGCTCGAGAGGCTTTTGACCGTGCTGAATGGGCTGCAATCCCCGCTGCTGAACGAGGTAAAATTGTTCATAATATCGCCGGATTGATCGAGCGAGATCGTGAAGAATTGGCTGAGCTCGAATCACTCGATACTGGTAAAACAGTTGAAGAAAGCCGCGAAGATATGGATGATATCGCCGGTGTTTTCCGTTATTTTGCTGAGATGGCGGACAAGGACGGCGGCGATATAATTGATTCCCCTATTCCGAATTCAACAAGCAGGGTGGTCCATGAACCAGTTGGCGTCTGCGGCCAGATAACGCCATGGAACTACCCATTGCTGCAGGCTTCGTGGAAATTAGCACCGGCATTGGCAGCAGGTAACACACTTGTCATGAAGCCAAGTGAAATCACGCCGCTCACGTCGGTAAAAGTTTTTGAATTAATGGAAGAAGCTGGCGTTCCGGCAGGTGTTGTCAATCTGGTGCTTGGCCCTGGGAATTCCGTTGGTGCAGAGCTGTCCGCCAATAACGACGTCGATCTGATTTCATTCACAGGCGGAATTGAAACAGGCAAGCAGATTATGCAGGCTGCGAGCTCCAATGTGAAAAATCTGGCATTGGAACTCGGTGGTAAAAACCCGAATATTGTCTTTGCAGATGCAGATTTTGAAACAGCTGTTGACCAGGCGATGAATGCGGTGTTTTTCCATGCCGGGCAAATCTGTTCTGCGGGAACCCGCCTAATAATAGAAGAAAGCATTCATGATGATTTTGTTCGTGCGCTTGTTGACCGCGTGAAGAAAATCAAGCTTGGTAGCGGTTTTGATGAAGCTACCCAAATGGGACCGCTCATTTCCAAAGAACAATTAAATAAGGTGGTCAACTATGTCGAAAATGGCAAAAAAGAAGGAGCAACAGTTGCTGTCGGTGGCGACTATCCCGATGATCCGGAACTGCACAATGGCTTTTTTTACCTGCCGACCGTATTGACAGATTGCACGACTGACATGAGTGTTGTACAGGATGAAGGCTTCGGTCCGGTTATTACTGTGGAAAAGTTCTATACGGAGGCAGAAGCAGTCCGTCTTGCGAACGATTCCATTTATGGCCTCTCCGGTGGTGTTTTCACAAATGATATTGCAAAGGCTGAACGCTGTGTTGCGAAAATGCGGATGGGCACTGTCTGGATCAATGATGTGAACCTGTACTTCCCGCACGCACCATGGGGAGGCTATAAGCAATCGGGGATCGGCCGTGAACTCGGTAAAACGGGACTGGAGGAATATCAGGAAACCAAGCATATTTTCCGAAACCTAAAGCCGGAACCAGTAAATTGGTTTTAGTGTTTAGGTCGTCGCTTAATGGCAAACAAGAGCAAGTGTAATAAAGAATGAAACATGAGGTGATAGCAATGCAACATTCAGAGGGATTAGATTCAGCTTCTTCTAACTCCTATATTTATGTCTGTTCAAGTTCAGAGCTTGAAGAAGGTGATCTCATTGAATGTGAAGCAGGGACGGACACGATCGTTGTCGGCCGGGGCGAAGGAAACGTGTATGCTGTTGAAGGGATATGTACGCATGCGTATGGTGAGTTGGTCGATGGTGAATTGGATGGAATGTGTCTGACGTGTCCGGTGCATTTTGCCTGTTTTGATATTCGCAACGGATCCGTGCTGGAAGGGCCGGCGGAAACTCCGCTCAGAATCTATGAAGCTATAGAAGCTGACGGATCCGTATGGGTTAGATATTAAAGGAGATGATAAGTTGTCTGATGAACATACAACGGTTATTGCTGGAGCGGGAATTGCAGGCGTGCATGCCGCTGAAAGTTTGCGTAAAGAAGGTTATCAAGGGCGGATTGTGCTGATGGACCGTGACAGGCAGATGCCTTACGATCGTCCGCCTTTGTCGAAGGAATGGATAACTGGAGAGGTGGATGATCCAAGTATGTTATTACGAGATCCTGCCACCTATGAAAAATTAGATATAGACTTGAAGCTCAGTGTTGAGGTGACAGTCATTGATCCTATTTGTAAAACCATCAAGACGAAAGATGGCTCTTCCTATGAATGGGACAAACTCATGCTCGCGACAGGATCAAAATTGCGCACATTGTCGATCGAGGGCGATGACCTTCAAGGCATTTTTTACTTACGAACGATGGCAGATGCCATAGCCATGAAACAACATATGAAGCATGTGAAAGAAGCCGTTATTATTGGGGCCGGTTTTATTGGTGCTGAACTGGCTTCTTCATTGAAACAGTTGGGAATGAACGTGACAATTGTGGAAAGGTCTTCGTACCCAATGGAAACGATTGTTGGCCGGGATGTATCGGAATATTTTCTGGATTTGCATCGCAGGAATGGTGTTAACGTGATTACTGGCGATTCGGTCGCTCAGTTTAACGGGGATACCGTGGTGGAAGAAGCAGTGACCGCCTGCGGACGGCGAATTCCGTGCCAGGCGGTTATAATAGGTGTAGGAGTGTCACCGAATACGGAGGTGTCGCATCCGCAATTAGAGGCAAAAGGGGGTTATGCTGTTAATGAATATGGCGAGACATCAATCCCTGACATTTATGCGGCGGGGGATTGTACGTTATGGCCTTACAACGGGGTCCTCACTCACGTTGAACATTGGGATCATGCCGTAAACCACGCCAAAACAGTCGCCCAAAACATGATACATCGACAATCAGCACCCTATACCTATACACCGTATTTCTGGTCGGATCAGCACGGCAACCGGTTCCAATATTTCGGACATGCAAAGCAATGGTCCCAAACTGTTTTACGGGGTTCGATCGAATCAAATGCATTTACGCTTTTTTATCTGGATGACCAGAACATCGTCAAAGCAGCGTTTATTTCCAACCAGCCGAAAAATGCCCTGCCCGTAAGACGGATGATTAAGCAGCAAAAAGTTATAGATACAGAGGTGTTAGCAGATGAAAGTGTAGCCTTGAAAAAAGTACCGCATGTTTAAGTGGTGCCTGTCACTACCCGGATTTTGTTAAAAGCTGTCGAATAAAATCTGGCCGTTCCCCCAAGGTATTTCACTATAAAGTGCGTGTTCAAAAAGGAGGATAAAAAGGACCGCGTCGACTAAAACCGCTGGCGTCCTTGGTCTGCGATTTCTCGATCCACCGGAAAAATTCGCCAGCAACGCCGACACTAGCACGTCCTGTGCGTCGAAAGTTCGAAGCGGCGTAGTTTTGAGCAACGTAATGTATGCTATTAGATACATGAGTAGCGGAAAAACAAGCCAACGAAGAAATTTGATGTGTCATTTTTACCGAACTTTCTGAACATCCTCTATAATATTTCACAATGAAACTACTACTCATGTAAAGGATGATGTCTTTTTATGTTCAAATGGATCAAAACACTTCGGCCTATATTATTATACATGTCAATTTTTGCAGTTGTACTATTAGCGGCCTGTGGGTCAGAAACGGATGCTTCCGGTGAAAATGATGATAAAAAAGGTATGAAAGAAGAAATTGTGTTTTCTGATTTAGGCTGGAACAGTATTCGCTTCCACAATCAGGTAGCAGCTACAATCTTGGAAGAAGGATATGGTTATAAAACGGGAGTTACCACCGCATCGATGTCGATTGGCTTAAAGGGACTTGAAAATGGTGATATCGATGTGACGATGGAAATATGGGGAGATAAAATGGGCGATGCTTATGATCAGGCACTTGAAGACGGAAAAATTAAGCAAGTTGGCATGAACTTCGGTGATACTAAACGAGGTTATTTTGTCCCTACATATGTTATTGAGGGCGATGAGGAACGTGGTATTGAACCAATGGCACCAGATTTGAAGTCCGTCAAAGATTTACCGAAATACAAGGATCTGTTCAAACAATCTTCCAATAGGAGTAAAGGACGAATTATTGGTGCGCCATCTATGTGGGGGGCTGCCAAGCCATTTCAACAAAAAATGAAGGCATATAACCTTTCCGATACCTTCGAATATGTGGACCCGGGTTCAGGTACTGGTTTGAATGTGTCTTTGACAAAGGCGTATGAAGCGGGTGAACCTTGGATTGGTTATGCCTATTCACCAAGCTGGGTGTTAGGAAAATATGATATGACGCTACTCGAGGAACCAAATTATGATCCGGAGACTTGGGATAAAAATTATGGCACCGCATTTCCAGATCAAGATGTTCCGATCGCCGTTAATGCGAAGTTAACAGAAACGGCACCAGATATTGTCACATTCCTTGAAAATTATCATACTAGCAATGAATTGACCAGCGAGGCACTTGTCTATATGAATGAAAATGATGCAGAGGTAAAAGAAGCCGCTATATGGTGGCTAAAAAAACATACCGATATCTGGACAGAATGGGTTCCTGATGATGTTGCTGAAAAGGTGAAAAAAGCGATTGAATAGCGTCCTTTTAGGTTGGCAGTTCGAATAGAGGGTGCCATCCATGATTAATTTAAATTATGAATGTTAAAGAAAAACCAACTGCAGATACCTATTTAAAATCCTAGCACCAAATGAAGAATTTTATAGTTTAAAAAAATAGCGGGGCAATGCAAGCGCCGCTATTTTAGCACTTCTAGTTATTATTTTCAGTATAAAATTCTCCATTATCCGTATTCAATTATTAGACTAACACCAGTATCGAACAAATAAAATGATAAATTATAGCCCCTTAGAACTCTTACAAGTTTGAGGGGTTTTGTTTTTGTCTAGAAAGATAGCCAAAAGGAAAGGGGAATAAATATGGGACTTACTTCTTGGAAAGGTGATAAAGTACGTAAGCGAGATGTAACCATTGCTTAAAATTACGTAAATGAAAAAGAATTAAGTGCACTCAATCGTATTGTTACCAGGTATTTAGACTACGCAGAAGAACAAGCGGAAGGAAAAAGATCGATGTATATGAAGGATTGGAAAGAAAGACTTGACGAGTGCGAATTCTTCGTGATGCTGGAAATGTAGCAAAGACTGTGGCAGATAAAATAGCCATTGAGCAGTACGAAAAATCTAAACAACATCGAATTGAACAAAATTCAACTGATGATTTTGATCAATTTATTGAGAACAATAATCTTAAAAGGTAACTTTATCAGTAGTAAGAACCTTACCAAAAATAGTGGTGAAACAAAGTGTCCCCCCAAGTAATTTTTGTTTAAATTGATAAAGCGTGTATAATAATAATTAGGATTAAAGGAAAGAATGGGGTAGATTAAATGGTCCAATCAATCAATACAAAAGTCGATTTAGTAATTGATGCCTCCTCACATATAAGAATTTCAGATTATGGTAAGATTATGATTGGAGACAAAGGATTTGAATTCTTCAATAATCGTGATGCTCGTAAGTTTATTCAAATCCCTTGGGAAGAAGTTGATTACGTGATTGCTTCCGTCTTGTTCAAAGGGAAATGGATCCCGCGTTATGCTATCCAAACGAAGCGGAATGGGACATATACATTTTCTTCTAAAGATCCAAAAAAGGTCTTTCGAGCAATACGTGAATACGTTGATCCGAATCATATGGTCCGATCATTAGGTTTCTTTGATATAATCAAACGCAATTTCAAACGTAAAGCTAAAAAGTAATCGTTTTACATCCAAGGCAGATTGGAATCTGTTTTTTTCTTGGGTCATCTTAACGGATAAACTGTTACAAAGGTGGGGACAAATAACTACTTCTTGAAAAAAGAAAACTAGAGTGCTATTCTATTTTATAGCAGTGTATTAAAGTAGTTCGGTTGATGGTTTGTTTAACGCTATCATTAAAGCCCTTTCAAAAGATAAATAACCATCTGAGTTATTTTTAACGTGTTACTGATTCGATTAGGCATGAGTAAAAAGTAGTGCTTAAAATGAAGAATGGGTCTTTTTATCCCTCTGCTTTCATTTAACTCACTAATCTACTTTTCCTCATGTCTTTTTTATTATCGGAAATGTAACCGCTTCGGAAACCTGGAAAAATACTACTTTAAAGGCTCGCCATGTTTAATTAAGCCATAACAATAATAAGAGGAGGTAAATAGATGGTAGGAATTATCATTGCTAGTCATGGTGAATTTGCTAATGGTATCTTGCAATCTGGAGCGATGATCTTTGGAGAACAAGAAAATGTAAAAGCTGTCACATTGATGCCAAGCGAAGGACCTGATGATATACAGACAAAAATGAAAGAAGCAATTGCCTCTTTCGACAACCAGGATGAAGTATTATTCTTAGTCGATCTTTGGGGTGGAACTCCTTTCAACCAAGCCAACAGTTTGATAGAAGAACATGAAGATAAATGGGCAATCGTTGCTGGGTTGAACTTGGCAATGCTGATTGAAGCTTATGCATCGCGCTTATCCATGGACACAGCGCATGAAATAGCTGCGAATATTGTTGGCACAGCGAAAGAAGCAGTTAAAGTAAAACCTGAAGCATTAGAACCAGAAACCCCTGCTGCAGCAGATACAGTGGCAGCAGATACAGGTGCTCCTGGTACATTTGAATACGTGTTAGCGCGTATCGACTCTCGTTTGCTTCATGGACAAGTGGCGACTTCCTGGACAAAAAACACACGTCCTACACGTATCATCGTTGTGTCTGATGTTGTTGCAAAGGATGAACTTCGTAAAAAGTTAATTCAACAGGCCGCTCCTTCAGGGATAAAGGCACACACTGTTCCTGTCAATAAAATGATCGAACTTGCGAAAGATGATCAGCACTTTGGCGGTCAGCGCGCATTACTTCTTTTCGAAAATCCGCAAGATGCACTTAGAGCGGTTGAGGGCGGCGTTCCACTTTCGACAATCAACGTTGGCTCGATGGCACATTCGACTGGTAAGGTTCAGCCGAATAAGGTGTTGGCCTTTGACCAGGATGATATTGATGCCTTCGCTAAGTTAAAAAAGGCTGGTGTGGACTTCGATGTCCGTAAAGTTCCGAGCGATTCAATGGGCAACATGGACGATATTTTACGAAGGGCACAACAGGAATTAAACCGACAGAAATAATCCTAATCACTAGACAAAAAAGGAGGTATAATAATCATGGATTTGACTATTATTCAAATAATCCTAATTATTATCGTGGCATTTTTAGCTGGTATGGAAGGGATCTTAGATGAATTCCACTTTCACCAACCAATCATTGCCTGTACGTTAATCGGGATAGTTACAGGAGAATTAACAGCATGTCTGATTCTAGGAGGTACCTTGCAGCTGATCGCTTTAGGCTGGGCAAACATTGGTGCAGCAGTAGCGCCGGATGCTGCCTTGGCATCTGTGGCATCCGCAATTATTCTCGTTTTAGGTGGACAAGGTGAAGCTGGCGTATCTTCTGCCATTGCGATTGCAATTCCACTTGCAGTTGCGGGATTATTATTGACAATCATTGTCCGTACCATTGCAACGGGTATCGTACATTTAATGGATGCTGCAGCGAAGGAAGGGAACTTTAGAAAAATTGAAGTATGGCATATTATCGCTATCTGTATGCAGGGATTACGTATTGCGATCCCGGCTGCATTGATTGTGGCTATTGGTGCAGCTCCAGTAAAAGATTTGCTTCAGGCAATGCCAACTTGGTTGACAGACGGTTTAGCAGTCGGCGGGGGAATGGTAGTAGCTGTTGGTTATGCAATGGTTATTAACATGATGGCAACAAAAGAAGTATGGCCATTCTTTGCAATTGGTTTCGTATTAGCGACCATTCCATCCATCACGCTTATGGGTCTTGGTGGTATCGGTGTAGCTCTTGCACTTATTTATATAGCACTTTCTAAACAAGGCGGTTCTGGTGGCGGAAACGGAAACACTGGTGACCCGCTAGGCGATATTATTGATGACTATTAAAAGAAGGAGGATATGAAGATGACGCAAGAAATGAAATTATCAAAAAGAGATCGTGTTTCTATTTGGTGGCGTTCCACTTTCATTCAAGGCTCTTGGAACTATGAACGTATGCAAAACGGCGGTTGGGCATTTTCCATGATTCCCGCGATCAAACGATTATATAAATCAAAAGAAGACCGTTCTGCTGCACTGCAACGTCACTTAGAGTTTTTTAATACGCATCCATATGTAGCTTCTCCTATTCTTGGTGTAACTTTAGCACTGGAAGAAGAACGTGCAAATGGTGCTCCGGTTGATGATAAGGCAATTCAAGGGGTTAAAGTTGGAATGATGGGGCCTTTAGCAGGTATCGGGGATCCAATGTTCTGGTTTACGGTGAAACCGATTCTTGGTGCATTAGCGGCTTCTCTTGCTTTGTCTGGCAACATACTTGGACCAATTCTTTATTTTGTTTTATGGAATGTTATTCGTATGGGATTCATGTGGTATTCACAAGAGCTTGGTTACAAAGCTGGTTCCAAAATTACGGAAGACTTATCTGGCGGATTACTTCAAGATATTACCAAGGGCGCCTCGATACTGGGTATGTTCATCCTTGGATCATTAGTTAACCGTTGGGTGAATGTAGCATTTACACCAACGGTATCTGAAGTTGAACTTGACGAAGGTGCTTATATTGATTGGGATAGCTTACCTTCTGGATCTGAAGGAATTAAAACCGCATTGCAACAGCAAGCAGAAGGTCGATCATTAAGTAAATATGATGTAACTACTCTGCAAGACAACTTGGATAGCTTAATTCCTGGCTTAGCTGGATTGTTGATAACACTCCTTTCCATGTGGCTGCTTAGGAAGAAAGTTTCTCCAATTGTGATGATTCTTGGGTTGTTCGTAGTTGGTGTTGTATTCCATGTGTTACACATAATGTAATAAACATTTTTGATATAGGCTTTATCAAGGATTAGATATACAAATAAAGAAGTGCCTCTTGTTAGGAAATACCTTTCATCTATAGAGGCGCTTTTTTATACGATAAGAGGTCATTCACTAAGGAGGCTGCTATGCTTACTATCGGTTATATTGGAAATGGGAAAAGCACAAACAGATATCACCTGCCGTTCGTACTGCAAAGAGAGAATATAAAGGTAAAAACTATTTATCGAAGGAATCCGGAACATGACAGTTGGGATAAGATTGCAGGAGTAAATTATACTTCTGATTTAGATGAGTTATTAAATGACAAGGACATTCAACTCATTGTGGTCTGCACAAAACATGACAGCCACTATGAATACGCAAAATTAGTATTAGAACATAATAAAAACTGTTTGGTTGAAAAGCCTTTTATGGAAACTTCAGAACAGGCAAGAGAAATCTTTGCATTGGCAAAAGAGAAAGGATTAATCGTTCAGGCGTATCAAAACAGGCGCTTTGATAGTGATTTTTTAACAGTTCAAAAGGTCATTGAAGAAGGGAAAATAGGGGACTTGCTGGAAGTGGAAATGCATTATGACTATTATCGTCCCGAAGTACCCGAGTCTGCCCATTCTTTTGATCCTGCTTCGTCATTTTTGTATGGACATGGCTGTCATACACTGGATCAGGTCATCAGCTACTTTGGCAAGCCTGATCATATACATTATGATGTAAGGCAATTATTAGGACAAGGAAGAATGAATGACTATTTCGATTTAGATTTATATTATGGCAGGTTAAAGGTATCTGTAAAATCTAGTTATTTTAGACTTAAAGAAAGACCCAGTTTCGCCGTTTATGGTAAAAGCGGGTGCTTTGTGAAACAAACCAAAGATCGTCAGGAAGAACATTTAAAGTTATTTTACATGCCTGATAACAAGGATTTTGGTATAGATACAATAGAACATTATGGTGTACTGACATATATTGATGAAGAAGGTACAATCCGCGAAGAAAAAGTGAAATCTGTAAATGGTGATTATGGAAACGTATATGATGACTTATATGAAGCTGTCATAAATGGTAAAGATAAAACCATTACAGATGAACAGACGCTGCTGCAAATGGAAATATTAGAAAATGGAGTTAAAAACTTAAAGTAAAATGTAGGGCAAAGCTGATTCTGTTATAGACGTTTTTCAAACATGCCTATCAAAGCTAAGATTCAAAATAAAGAAGAAAGTATATCCCTTAAAACGGATGAAACCAATTATACTTTGAAATTTATCTTGCAATTTTCAAAGCGCAAGTGCATATAGACCAAAAGAAAATGAAGAAAGCCTCATGTCAATGCGTAACGTTGAACGTATCATAAGTAATTGAGGTTTTTGCGAAAAAGTAACAGCACCCTCTAATTTTGATGGAGAGGTGCTGTTTTATTATTTGAATGATTTGTTGCATTAAGGAGAGGTCATAAAAAACCTCTCCATTTTAAATTACTTTATCCTACAAACCGCATCATAAATGAGGGAAAAATATGAAGGCAAAAGTAAAATCAAACATCAAATTAATGGCTTTGAACTAGATTTCTATGCAGGTAAAAATTTTTTTCAATATCTATGCCACCTTCCACCCCCATCCGTTCGATTGTATAGGTGAAAGGAGGGGATGAAAATGGCAGTAGCAGAAAAATATGATTCCACACTACGACTTGTGCTAGATGATGGTGCGGATGTTTTGACTGGTAAACCGATCTACAAAACGAAAAGCTTCAACAATGTCAAAACAGCTGCAACAGCAGATCAGTTGTACGCGATTGCACATGCAATTGCACCACTACAGGAACGCCCGCTTTACAATATTGAACGTAGGGATAGCTCAGAAATTAGAGAGGCATAAGGTCTCTCGTAAATAAAGTAGGAGAGGGGGGAAACCATGAAAAAGCTTGAACTTAAATTCTTAAATAAAGAAGGGAAAACAGTTACGTATTCATTAGAAAAACCCGTTGAACCAGTTGATCCGGCAGCAATCAAAAGTGCCATGGACGAAATCATCGCACAAAATGCGTTCACGTCTACAGGTGGGGATCTTGTCTCCATTAAAAGTGCCCGTGTTGTAGAGCGAAATATTGAGGAAATTGAACTTGTTTAATTGTTAATAGACCCCATTTTAGGTGGGGTCTATTTGGCGCTTAGCACAGGTGCATATTTTTTCTCTTTGAAATAGGCTAATGATAGTTGGGCTGTATTTACTAGATTGTGCTATGTATTGAAATAGAAGGCAAACAGGTTCGTTCTAAACTAAGGGATGCAGAATTCCACAAGCATGTCTCTTTGGATGTTTAGGAAGCGGGGAATACGTGTCTTTATGGGGGATGCGCATTATCTAAACAATATAATCATTTGGAGGAAATAGAACATGAATTACATAAAAGAATTGAATGCATTTTATAATCAAATTACATTTAACTCTATATCAGGATCGGCAGTTGCACTATGGAATACGTTGATGCATTTCAATAATTTATGTGGATGGAAGAAGGAATTTTCCGTGGCGGCCACAATGCTTCAATTAAAATCCGGTGTCAAAGAAAGCTCCTTTAAACGGGCAAGAAATGAACTTCAGGAAAAGGGATATATTGATTTCCAATCAAGAGGAGGCAACCAAGCAGCTATTTATCAAATCATCTCGCAAGTACAAAATCATGAGCAATGTAATGGTTTTGTTGCACCTGCCACAGGCCAAGCGAGTGACTGCACTGTGACCGACAATGCGGACCACAATACGAGCGGCAATATTAAGCGTGATGAGTGTATAAACCACGGGGCCAACGACGGTATGGACCACAGTGTGAACCGGAGTACGAACCACACTGTGGCCCCATTAATTAAACAAATACAAAACGAAACAAAACAAAAAGAAATAGTTATTACAGACGCGATCCGATTTTACCAAGAAAATTTTGGTGTGATCAGTTCGTTTATTTCTGACGATATGTTGAACTGGATAAACGATGTTGGGGAATCCTTGGTTATTGCTGCCATGAAACGAGCGTTGGAGAAGAACAAGGCAAATTGGGGCTATGTAAAAGGAATTTTGCAAGCGTGGGTGAAGAAAGGGATCACGACTGTTGAACAAGCAGAGGCAGATGAAGCAGCGTTTAGGAATCGGCAAAGGCAGTTTCGAGGAAATGAGACTAGAGGGGAGGTTGTTCCAGAATGGTTTGTGGAGCGAGAACGGAAGCAAAAATTTGAAGAACTAAGAAAAGTAGCGGGAATGGAAACTGTACCGGAAGATGAAGCAGCAGAGAGGGCAGAAATAGAAATGTTACTCGCTAAACATTCAAATAAGAGGAAGCTTAAAAAATTAAGCACATAAAGCCAGTGCTGTTATGGTCTATCCTTTTGCAAGTAATCATTTTTCTGTATATTTAACAAATTTTAAACTATAGTTATTTTGACGTATCATAAATGGTGATAAAATAAAGAAGTGAAAAGTATAGGGACAGATCTTCTGTTTTAAATTGCCCATAGAAGCGGCTAAACTGTCCCCATTCTTTATTTTGAAAAGGTGTGTGAAAATCTAATTTCGCAATTTGAATACTTTCTAGTTGATAGGAATTGTTATGACCGTAATGATTTCAAGACAGGCTTAATGGATTAGCTGAATAGGTGTTTTGTTAACATAGAAGTTTTTGTCCTGCTCAGCACAATGGAATTACATTCAAATTGTGCTGCAGGAAGGAAACTTATGGTTCATATAATTTGAATTCATGAAATAAATTAGATAAAGAAATAAATCGTGGAAAAAAGAATACGCTGACAACCTTGGTTTTAATCTTGAGGAAAAGTAGGAGTAAATATGGAAGATTGGTTAATCAAAATTATAAATGAATATGGCTATATGAGTATTGTATTTTTAATTGCAATCGAAAATATTTTTCCTCCAATTCCTTCTGAGATAATTCTTACGTTCGGAGGATTTATGACAACTACATCGAACTTAAGTATTATCGGTGTGGTTATTTCTGCAACAGTAGGGTCAGTTTTTGGAGCGATTGTTCTATATATAATTGGTTTGCAACTTGGCGTGGAAAGATTGGAGAGAATCGTTGATAGATGGGGACGGATTATCCGTTTGAAAATGGACGACATTCACAAGGCTTATTTATGGTTTGACAAATATGGTCTGTGGACGGTTTTCTTTTGCCGCTTTGTTCCTCTCATTCGTAGTCTAATATCCATTCCTGCTGGTATCACGAAAATGAAAATTGGCCTATTTCTTCTGTTTACAACATTAGGCACTTTAATTTGGAACATTGCTCTTGTTTGGTTAGGTGCATCAGTTGGCGCTTCCTGGGAAATGATTGTGGATTATATGGATATTTATTCAGATGCTATTTACACGATGTTGTTCTTAATCGTTATTGTTTTGTATATTTTTGTAAAAAGAAGAAGAAGATAGTCAAATTCAATTGGGAGAATAACCATTTGAACTGAATGAATGGGAAAAATGTACGTATAGAGTCTTTGGTTTGTTAGGTATGACATAAATGGGACTCCGTGGCATACAATTTTATACCGATCAAGAGACGTAATGTGCTAATTATTGAATTCAGCGAATCTTATAGTGCGTGTTCAAAAAGTTGAAAAATTAGAAGCAAGAAGGTCGAGGTAGCGTAGCTTTAAGCCCCGGTTCGTACATAAATAGGTACATGAGGAGGGGAAAAGCAAGCCAACGAAGAAATTCGATGTGTCACTTTTATCGGACTTTTTGAACAACCTCTTATAGAGAAATTTATGAGTTAATGCTACGATAGGCATGTTTGGGTTATATTATCCCGTATAATGGGCGGTAACCCATGCTAATTGTGGTTCTATTATTAAAACAAAAATATTAGAAAACATAAAGTAGAGGAATGTATATGATTAAGGGAAATGTAATTAATGCTGATACATGTTATTTGCTTGCTGAGCAGAAGGCGATGAGTTATTTTAATACACTTTATGATCAGGTTAAACAAAAGACCTATGCCTCTACCCTAACCCAAGATATAAGATTGTGGAAAAAAGATCATATTCAACATTATTCATTCATATCCCTTTTTTCACGTAATAAAGAAAAAAATAGTTCAAAAGGGTACTATGATTATATCAAGTGGTTGAATTATGCAGGAAAACTAGATGATTACCTTGATCGTAGTATTTCCTATATTTTGATGAGGGATATGGGGAAAGACTTAAGCATGCCTGAAACAAGGACAAAAGTTAAGGACATAGTCGGAAATTTAAAAACACAACTGGTTGATTCCAGTGCGACAGACAGTGCAGCGGTTACTGGGATGTTTGGCATGGACTGGTTATATAAATTGGCCCAGAAAGATGGAATTGAAACGACCATGATTTGGCTAATCGATAAACTTAAGATTGTTTCCTCTCACATTCCAGATGAAATAGATGCTGATCGGGCCAAGGTAAAAGTCATTAAAATCATTGCAGGTGTTGTAATGAATGAACTTGAAGAAATTGGGGATGAAATAACGCCCGAAGAACGCACGCAAAGACTTGATAAGGCAATCAGGCTAGGTTACGCCTATGGACTGACCTATCCCTTTATCGATGATCTATTCGATAGCAAAGTGTTATCAGTAGAAGAGGAGAAGCGATATTCTGATATGATCCGTACCACGCTGATTACAGGATCTGTACCAGTATTAGGCGATTGGGATGGGGAAAATAGGGAATTAATTCGTTTTGTACATTCTGAATTGAAAAGTGCATTTGAATATATAAAGGATCAACAGCCTGAAGCGACAAAAAATAACTTTTTGGAGCAGGCCTATGTTTTTTTTCGTTCGCAGGAAGTGGACCGATTAAAGGATCTATCTAATCAATCCTTTACGAATGAAGAGCTTTATACCCCTGTTATATTGAAATCTGCTTCATCCCGATTAATTGTACATTATATAACGAATGGGCCAAAGGAAGAGGAATTTATCAATCGGACATTTTACTATGGTATTTATAATCAGCTATCTGATGATTTGACGGACATGTTTAGTGATCTGGAGGAAGGTTCGGTAACACCTTATACCTATTATTATAAATATCATGATAAGCGTCCAGATTTAATTAACCCATTTGAATTATATTGGGCGGTCGTCTTCAATCTAATTCATAACGTCAATCATTCAGACCCCAAGAGTCGTGAGGTAATATTGGACCGAGCAATAAATAGCCAGAAACGATTAAAGGAGAATTTTGGGGCAGAAAAGTACAAAGAGATAATGGAACTCTTTGCTGCCGGTATTCCAGAGTTTAATAAACTGATCCAGAAAATGGTGCGAAAAGCGGAAGATGTTAACTTCTTTGATAAATTGGTTCGGGATCATATGATAACAACCATGAAAAATGAAAGTAAGCAGCGGGAGCAATTTTCTGAAACGATTAAAACTGTACGTCAACAAATTAATGGTATGTTGAATATTCCTGAGTCTGATGGTATTGCTTCGATGGGGGAACCTATTATCGATGCAGCCAATTACAGTTTAAATGGTGATGGAAAACGACTTCGGCCAATAGTCACTTGGATTATGGGTGTTAATGAATGCGGATTAACAAGCGCAGCAATTGAACCACTAATAAAATCACTAGAATACATGCACACAGCATCGTTAATTTTTGATGATCTTCCATCACAGGATAATGCGTCCATGCGTAGGGGGCGTCCAACATTACATCAGGTTTATAATACTAGCGTTGCTGAATTAACGGGTCTCTTTTTAACCCAGAAGGCTATTGAAGAACAAACATCTCTTGATGCATTCGATCCGAAAACAGTGCTTCGGTTGATTCAATATACGTCTCAATCAACAGCGGACATGTGCAGGGGACAAATGATGGATTTGAATTCCAAAGGGAAACAGTTAACATTAGACCAGTTAAACATGATTTGTTTCTATAAAACAGGGATAGGATTCGAAGCTTCCCTTGTTATGCCAGCAATTCTCTCCAATAAAAGTGAAAGCGAAATTGAAGCTTTAAAAAAGTTCTCCTATCACTTTGGCATAGCTTTTCAAATTAAGGATGATTTACTCGATGTTGAGGGGGATGTCAACTTACTAGGAAAATCAATTGGAATAGATGCTGAAAATAACAATTCAACGTTTGTGTCTATCTTAGGTTCAGAAGGTGCTAAAAAGGCAATGTGGGATCACTATTGTCTCGCAACGGAGGCCTTACAAAAGGTGCCTCGTAATACAGCATTTCTAAAGTTTTTGTTAGACTATAGTATTAGTAGGGATCATTAGGGCTAAGAAGGTCTTTTGATTAGTAATTAGATTATATACTGATAAAAACCATAAAAAATAATCCCTCATGCACTCTAGCAGGTATGTGAGGGATTATTTTTATCTCGCTGCCTACCTCTCTTGACGGGGTTCGGCCTATTGCGGCCACTTCATGTAGTAGCATGGGCAGTCTTTATTATAGTATGCACTTATAATGTTTCTATGTTAACTGTACCACGTAATCAATATTTGTACACACATTTTATTTTTACGCCGGAGGTGAACACATGACCAAGCCTTACAAAAATACAAAACCATTGTTATTTTTAATGGCAGCTATCCTTTTCATTGCTGGTTTGGCTGACTTAAAATATAAAGGATTATTCTTTCGACTGTTACCTGAATCAATTAAAGCCTCTTTAGAAAAATAGAATGGGAAGACATGATAAACTCCCATGCTTCTTTCCTGGCCAAAGATTTTATGTCCCATAAAAGGTAAGTAAATTTACTTATAACAAGACTTTTCGTCAAAAAATTTTTTTGTACGAAAAGTCTTGTTTTAGGTTTGAAATTGTGTGAATATATATGTAAAGACACATGTATGGTCATACAGAATTAATGGGCCCGTTTAAGAAGTAAACTCTGTCTGGGGATGATGGAAATTCGCGTAAAAAGTGATTAAACAGAAGTGCATGGAGGAAGTGATAATCAATTATGAACACATTGAAACTGCGATCGTTAATGGAGCTATTTTTTATGGAAGATCATGGGGAACACGATGTTACAACAGATTCGATTTTTCCAGACGATACGAATGGACAGGTCGTCTTTTTGGCAAAGGGAAATGGCATTTTTTGTGGCGAAGAGGTTGTTAAGATAGGGTTCCACCTATTGCATTCCCAAATTGACATACAGTTGCTTGTCAAAGACGGTGACCCAATTGAAACAGGACAACGGTTGGCGGTTGTTTCAGGAGAAATTTCGAGTCTTTTAAAAGGGGAACGCGTTATCCTTAACCTTATTCAGCGCATGAGTGGCATTGCAACCTTAACTAGAAAGGCAGTAGATACGCTAGATAGCTCTTATACAAGAATTTGTGATACTAGAAAAACGACACCAGGGCTCCGGATGCTTGAAAAATACGCTGTACGCTGTGGTGGAGGCTATAATCATCGATTTGGTCTTTATGATGCAGTGATGATTAAAGATAATCATATTTCGTTTGCTGGCTCAATCAAGCGTGCGATCAAGCTCGTACGTGAAAATATAGGGCATATGGTTAAAGTAGAGGTAGAAACAGAGTCAAAGGAACAAGTAATCGAAGCGATCGAAGCGGGTGCAGACGTAATTATGTTTGATAATTGTACGCCAGATGAAATGAAGGAATATATAAAACTAGTTCCTGCTCATATTATTACGGAAGCGTCAGGTGGCATTCAATTAAACAACTTGGCTTCTTATCGGGATACGAGTGTGCATTATATTTCGCTTGGCTTTTTGACTCATTCATTTAAAGCCCTTGATATCAGTGCGAAAGTCGTAATTGGTGAGTGGCAAAAGTAAATTTTAGTTGAAAAATACAAACGACGACTGCAATAGATTTTAATAGAAGACTTTAAGCGACAGTTTTGAAACATAGAAATTAGTAGGGAGGAACGTTTAAATGACAGTTACTGAAAGGCAAAGCCGCTTAGTTGAGGAAATTCAAGAATGGAAGGAAAAACGTAATGCCATTATACTCGCACACAATTATCAACTTCCAGAAATTCAGGATATTGCTGATGTGTTGGGTGATTCCCTAGGTCTTGCGCGTGCAACAGTGGACACCACTAAAGACGTAATCGTGTTCTGTGGTGTTCACTTTATGGCGGAAACAGCGGCTATATTAAATCCGGGAAAAACCGTGCTTCTTCCAGATCTTGAAGCGGGATGCTCGTTAGCAGATTCAATTACAGTCGAACAGCTCCGTGAATGGAAAGCGCAACATCCAGGCGCAGTTGTAGTTGCTTACGTCAATACAACGGCAGAAGTTAAGGCAGAAAGCGACTATTGCTGTACCTCTTCCAATGCTGTGGATATCGTTCAATCCATCCCTGAGGAAAAAGAGATCCTATTCTTACCGGATATGTTCCTTGGTTCTTTTGTCAAAAGTGAAACAGGTCGTGAAAATATGCATATTTGGATGGGGGAGTGCCATGTTCATGCAGGGATTGCACCATATCAGGTAGATGACGTTCTAACACAGCATCCAGAAGCTGATCTGCTTGTGCATCCGGAATGTGGCTGCTCTACTTCTAGCATGTACTTAATGTCTGAAGGTGTATTACCAAAAGATAAAACTCACATTCTATCAACTGGTAATATGCTAAAGCATTCCAAAAATTCACAGGCTGATGAGTTCATTGTGGCGACAGAGGTAGGAATTATCCATCAGATGGAAAAACAAAACCCTGGGAAACGATTTATGGCAGCTAATCCAGAGGCCGTTTGTCCATTTATGAAAATGATCACACTTGAAAAAGTTTTAGCTGCATTAAAAGAAAACAAGCATGTTATTACGGTTCCTGCCGATACAGCCAAGCAAGCAGAATTGGCTATCGAGCGTATGGTTTCTGTTGGTTAGGTTTATGAAAACGACGTAGGTAACAACAATACATTGAAAAAGAGTCTTAATGAAAGTGCCAGTTTCTAGAAGAACTGGCACTTTTCTATGGAACTTATTTTACATCAATGCCACCTTTCAACCTAGTCCGTTCGATTGTAATGGTGAAAGGAGGGGATGAAAATGGCAGTAGCAGAAAAATATGATTCCTCACTAAGACTTGTGCTAGATGATGGTGCGGATGTTTTGACTGGTAAACCGATCTACAAAACTAAAAGCTTCAACAATGTCAAAACAGCTGCAACAGCAGATCAGTTGTACGCGATTGCACATGCAATTGCACCACTACAGGAGCGCCCGCTTTACAACATTGAACGTAGGGATAGCTCAGAAATTAGAGATGTATAAGTCTCTCGAAAATAAGGAGGAAGGGAGGGTAAACCATGAAAAAGCTTGAACTTAAATTTTTAAATAAAGAAGGGAAAACAGTTACGTATTCCTTAGAAAAACCCGTTGAACCTGTTGATCCGGCAGCAATCAAAAGTGCCATGGACGAAATCATTGCACAAAATGCATTCACATCTACAGGCGGAGATCTCGTTTCGATCAAGAGTGCTCGACTTGTGGAACGAAATGTTGAAGAGATAGAACTTGTTTAATGTTAATAGACCCCATTTGAGGTGGGGTCTATTTGGCGTTTACAGATATACATCTTTAATAAAGGCATGTAGGGATTTATTTTTTTCCATGGTAGACTCCTTTAAAAGGATGTTCAAAATGACTGGTAAAAAAGAGCCTCTTGATAAGGACGATTATATCCGTGATAAGAGCAAATGGGAGGAATTTGGTGAAGAAGCAATTGGAGATATATTAAATAAGTTAGAGCTTTAATCCTTAGCCCCCAAGTATTTCAGGTTTTTTTGAGTGAACAACTATCTAACTCGGGCCTTCTGGCAATGGGATTATTAAAATCATTGAAACTGGATTAGAGAGTTTCAAGGAAAGATTAATAATAAAGACTATGGAGGACGTAGTGGAGCAGAATCATCCAATTAAGTAATTATTTAACGGACCCAACAAGAGGGTGGAATAGGAAGAAAAATAACCCCTTATGCTTTTCAATTCACATAGGAGGGGTTATTTTTTATGGTCAGTTTAAACGATCATCACCGCATCCAATAGGGCACTTATTAAAATAGTTGATAGACCGTCTGAAAAATCTTTACCTTTTCAACAAATATCCCTCTAATTGATGCTTAAATATATATAAACAAAAACTAATGGACTCAATCCATCCCTAAAGATAAAGGGATCCTATTCTTACCAGCTATGTTCCTTGGTTCGTTCGTACAGCGTGAAACAGGTCATGAAAATATGCATATTGGAGGGGGGATGTCACATGTTCATGCAGGGATTGTGCCAGATCAGGTAGAAGACGTTCTAACACCGCATCCAGAAGCTGATCTGCTTGTACATCCAGAGTGTGGCTGTTCTACTTCTAGCATGTATTTAGAGTCTGAAGGCGTGCAGTCAGAAAATAAAACTCATATTCTATCAACTGTTTTTTTCACTTGCCTCAACTTGCCCCTGCATCTCCTATTCCACGGATGTCGTCATTTTTAAAGCATCAAGTGGTATTTTACTAGTCTTCAATTGATACACCATGTTGTTCTCCTGCCAACGAATATCGACATTTACGGAATTTCCCCCACTTGGATAGTCAACGTGAACAATTCCTGTGTCTTTTGGCGCTGGTAAATAATGTGTTTCTAGAAAATCAACCATTAGTCGGGCAATGTCTGGATTATTCATCTGGTCTTTTGTTAACGATGAAATGCTCATGATCCAGTTTCCTTCTTCCCAACTGAAGTATGCATGGCCGGCAGCACCTTCTCCATACCCTTTAATGCCGTGGCCAAGGTCTATTTCAGTCGCATTATTTTCTGGTACTGCTTTCCCATTTATAAAACCATTCAAGTTATTTTTGGCCACTTTAGCCGATGTATATAGGGTTCCAGAAAAAGTAGCAATGTTTTTATCTGATTTAGATTGATAGTCAATTGAATAAATGGATGATGTATTCTTGCTGATATCAGCTGTAACATCCCCATCACTAGGAAATTTGGTTGGTTGTTTAATGTTGGCATCTTTCATCTTCAATTGGTTTGCTACACTATCCCGTGCATCTTTTTTGTTTTCTTTATTGTTTTCGCTTTCCACGTGGGAGTCCTGCTCCACGTCTTGATCCCCTTTATGCTGATCTTTGGAATTTGTATTTCCCTTACTGTTTTGTTTATCCTTATCTTTGTTATCCTTACTTTGATCGTCAGAAGTAACCGAATTGTGATCAGGATTCGCTGGCTTTGTGGATGAATCGTCATGTGATGAGCAACTTGCCAGCAAAACAACGCTTAGCAGAGCCGCAAGTAACTGATAAATTTTTGTTTTCATTATTTTGCTCCCCCTCGCTATTTATCATGTATATTCTGTTCCCTTCATACAATATGATAAACAACAGGATGCAGGGACTGGTCCACCGTTCAAGCTGTAAACGGCAGAGTATTGCGTATTCGGGATAGGAACCTGCCTTCAGCCCCCTTTTTGCTACATATTTCCGGTATTGTGCACCGTCCCAGTACCTCTTACCCCTGTGTGGATAGTCGATGACAACGTTGATAACAGTTGAAGTTATATGGGTTTATATTTTCTTCAATCTTTTTTGTTTGAAAGCCATGTTCTGATAGATAGGTTAATAGAATAGATAAATTGTCAGCTGTATTTTGTTTATCATGCATCAGAATGATTGGTGCCACTCCTGCATTATTTAGCTCTTCTATTTGTCCAATAACCGCATCTACATATTTGTCCCCGGTTAAAGACCAATCACTACTGTCAACATTCCAATCCCACAATTTAAATCGGTTCCCATCTAAAGCCTCTCGATATGATTTTGTTAAGTACGGGACACTACCATAGGGGGTTCGGATCAGATTGGACCTAATTCCTGTAATTTGTTGAAGTGTCTCCTGTGCGGTAGTCATTTCTTCAAGAGCAGATTGTTCAGATTTATAAAAGCGGTTTATATCGTGGGTCACACCATGTAAACCTACAGCATGACCTTCCTCCACTATTCTATTTATAACTTTTGGTAACTCTCTCATAGACGGTTCCAGCATGAAAAATGTTGCTTTAGCATTAAACTGATGTAATGTATCTAAAATATCTGTTGTTACTGAAGTAGGACCATCATCAAAGGTTAAGTAGACAGTCTTTCCTGTATTTCGGGGAACCAACTTGTTATTTGACTGTGACATTTTAGATTCCGTTTTTTGGTAGTCTGGTGAGTCTTTATATTCTGGATGTATATTAGATGTTTTGTTATTTTTCACCTTTAATTCCACCTGATCATGGCCAAAATTACTTTGGCAGGCATGAAAAATGACCAAACAGGCAAGGAAAATAAATAATTTGAGTTTTCTCATGTAAAGACCTCTATTCTATTTCGTTTTCATGCTTGTTGATAGATTAAAATATTGGGATAAAGATTAAAAGGACTTAAGGTAAAGATTGAATAAAATGAAAAGAGCCAACAAAATTAATGACAGATAAAGTCTAAAAATTGGACGGCCTATCAGGAAGACAATTTTATTTTTCTGGGAAATCCCTTAAGAGAACCATTTTAAAATACCTTGTTTTCCTCTCTCTCTTTGTATTCTTTAATCCCTTCAATAATTGAAGTGGCAACACGTGATTGAAAATTGTCAGTTCGCATTTCGGACTCGTCCTGAGGATTCGTGAGATAACCTACTTCTACCAAAGCTGCTGGCATTTTCGTATCCCTTACAACAAATAGATCCTTCTTCATTATTCCCCTACTCTTAAATTCGGTGGCTTCAACCACATGTTTCTGTATAAGCTGAGCAAAAAGGCGGGAATCTTTATGATAATAAAATGTTTCGGTACCTGAAACATTAGGGTTGGAAAAAGTGTTACCATGAATGGATAAATATAAATCTGCGTTTAATTCATTGGCGTATTTTGGTCTATATCGGCTTTCTTGTGAAATAAAGCTATCATCTGTTCTTGTCATAAAAACTTTTATTTCAGGTTCCTGTTCCAACAGCTTTTTCACCTTTTTCGACAAACTTAAAGTAAAATTCTTTTCATACTGGCCACTAGCTCCTGTCGCCCCGTTATCTTTACCGCCATGTCCCGGATCAATTACAACCTTAAGAGCTGAATTACTGTCATTACTGTTTTTATTGTTATTAGGATTATCGTTTTTGTTATCGGAATCGCTAGAGCATGCTGATAATATTAGAATCGGAAGTAAGAGCAATGTAATAAACAACATATTTTTTCTCATGCTTCTGGCTCCTTTCTATTTTTCAAAAGTTTAGGTTTTAACTCATCTATCGTATGATTTCTCCAATTTTTCTGCTGCAATGCCAATCGTTAATCTATCCCTTTCTTTTCAAAGCATCTTTATACTGTTTAAAGATTAATAGAGATATGTAAAGATCGGGTGCAGATAATGTCAATGTCATTTAAAGAATGGAGAAAGTCCTCTAAAATGTAGGTTTGTTCAAAGCTAGGAGAGTATAAAAAAGCCATCCGTTCAATGCCTTTAGTAAAGGCCATTGAACGGATGGCTCAAAATAAATATTTAGTTATCCCTTAAATTTGGCAGAATGAAAAGTTTCTTAATAAGACATTTATTCTTCTTTGTTTAAATAGAAGAAAAATAGCACGCCGTCTTCTGTATTCGATACACCATACTCCACACCATGAAGCTCAAAAATATTTTTGGAAATAGCAAGTCCTAATCCGGTTCCACCTTTCGAACGCCTGCGAGATGTATCACCACGATAAAAACGATCCCATATTTTCTCTAAATGTTCCTCTGCGATAGAAGCCCCGTTATTTTCCACACATACTTTTACACTCTCCCGCTCTTCTATCGTGGAAATAAGAATATTTTTATTTTTGGGTGTGTAACGAATCGCATTGGTAATAAAGTTTGTCATAACCTGTTCAATTCTATTTTGATTTGCAACTACCTTAATTTCAGAAAGCTCCTTGTGAACATGTAATTGCTTGTTTGTAATGTCCAGAGCTAATTGTTCACATATATACTCAATGATCTGATCAATATAGAAAGCATCCATTTCCATTTTATATGTCCCAGACTCAAATTTTGCTAATTCGAGCATATCAACAATGAGCATATTCATTTTATCTACTTCCTTGGCCATTGCTTTAAAATAATAATCTTTTTTATTACGAGCAACACCATCTTCTAAAATGGAGATACAACTCTTCATAATACTTAAAGGCGTCTTTAATTCATGGGAAACACCGGAAATAAATTCTTTGCGTGTATTTTCCAGTTGTTTTTCTTTCTCTATATCTTTTTGCAATTTAATAATATACGAATGCAACTTATGAGAGAGTGTATTAATATTATGTGATAAAGCGCCAATTTCATCTTTTGATGTAACAGGTATTGTCTCTGAAAAATCCAGGTTTGCAATTTTGTTTGTCGTATCGTTTACTCGCAACAATGGTTTAGCGATCTTTTTTGAATAATAAAATGAAGCTAGAACGACAAGAAGCAATACAAATATGATTAAGTATACATAATAATCTTTTAGCATTTGTACAGCCTCATCAACTGGTTGTAATGATGTCATAGCATAAATATAGGTAGTATCGCCATTCTTATCTTTCATAGGTCTAATAAATATTTTATATTTGATGTTATTTTGCTCATAGTCTATTGTTTCAGCAGTAATAGCATGATTTTCATTTAATAGCAGGTTTACCTGGAATTGTTTTATCCTTTCTATAAACAGACGATTTGTATAAATGTTTGAATTTGCGGCACCGACTGGTAATTGTAATTTCTTAATTTGCCCCACCACTAAATAATTTTTTGAACTCTCTTTTGGAGAAGGTTCTATTGCAACTTGTTTGCCATATATTTTTTCTGATAGAAGCTTATTCTCTAAAAGATTATTCCTGTCTTGACCCGTTATAATAGCTGGGATGAATGTGTCATCCTTTATGATACCATCAATATAAATACGCTTTCCCTCTTCTAAATTAAACTTGAGCCTTTCAATATCCTCTAAACCAGTGAAGCTATACAGGGGGATAGTAATGTCACGATCGGAGAAATCCTTGTCTTGAGAACGATATAAATGAATTTTTACGGAAAAATCATCCGCGTATTGAATCGTTCCTATACTATCTAAAGTTGTAATCCATGTCTGATTTTCCTGGTAGAAATCCTGTTGCAACTTTTTAATTGCTAATGCGTCTCCTTCAGCCTTTACGTACGCTTTCTCAAAAGATTGAATGCTCGTATTTATTTCATCTACCTTTTGGTTTGCATAATATTGCTTGAAAAATATGGTTTGTCCAATATACATGGTTGCTAAAATGAGCATACATAATAATGTTGTTAGTATAAATAACTTTGCTACAATTCCTATTTTCATACGTGTCCCTCGAATTTATAACCAGCTCGAATAACCGTTACAATACTATTTGCTTTAGCACCTAATTTATGACGTAAATTTCGAATATGACTATTGATTGTGCGATCATCTCCGGCAAATTCATAACCCCAGATTTTGGTGATTAGTTGTTCTCTCGTAATAATAATCCCCGGATTTTGCATTAAATATGTTAATATTTCAAATTCTGTGTGTGTCAAACTTAGATTTTCTCCGTCTACTGTCACTGAACGCGAAGGGAAATAGACATGGATGCCGTTGCTGATTAAGGTATCTTCATTGGATAACGTACCTGTATGAGAATATCGACTGTCAATTAATCGTTTTACTCTTGCCAGCAAAATTGGCGGACTGTATGGTTTTGTAACATAATCATCAGCACCTAATTCAAAACCAAGTAACGTATCGTCTTCATCCGTACGAGCTGTCAACATAATAATAGAAACATTGGAAGACTTGCGAATTCGCCTGCAAACAGACCATCCGTCTAACCCTGGCAACATAATATCTAGAATAATTAAATGTACATCATGTTCTTCAAACATAGCTAAAGCTTTATTTCCATCTGCCGCTTCCAATACTTCATATCCTGCATTTAATAAATAATCTTTAACTATTTCACGTAAAATGTCTTCATCTTCTACAATTAATATTGTTTTCTGCATTTTCCTACCTCACAGTGTCAAAAAGGTTTGTGCTTATGAAAGAATATCATAACGATGTAAAGATGAGATAAAGATGTTAATTGGAATCAATCATGATAAACCTTCTTTAGGGATTGTTGACAATGCTTTACCCTTTTAATCGAATGTAATGGTGAAAGCAACTTGTTTAATTGTTAATAGACCCCAGTGAGGTGGGTCTATTTGGTGTGTGCAGATATCAAATAATTTTAAATGTGTGTCATGGAATTATTTCAGGTGATTAGGCCAAGTACAAAATCATGAGCAATTTCATGGTTTGTTGAACCACCATGCCCCATACGAACGACTGCACCACGACCGACAGTGCGGACTACAATGTGGACCACAACGCGGCCTGTAATGATAAACGGGGTGTGTATATGAACCACAGTACGGACCACAATCTGGACCAGAGTACGAACCACACTGCGGCCCCATTATTAAACAATACATAAACAAAATAAAACAAAAAGAAATAATTATTGCAGATGCATCGAATTTTACCAAGAAAATTTCGATACCATACATTTGTTTATTCCCGGCGAAATAATGGAGCGGATGAACGAAATGGCAGGGTCCTAAAAAAATATTTAGTTTAGTGTTGACAAACCATAAAAAATTCTAAATAATAAGACTAACAACTAAGCAAATAACTGTCTTAACAAAAACCCTTTTCGTAACGATTGTTGCTTTTAATTTCGTAGTCGATATAAAATGCGCATTAATTACCGCTATAGAAACACACTTCGCCTTCCTCGTGCTAGGCGCTCATCAAGTTCCAAATTGGCAAATCACTTTCCAACCATCATTTAAAAACACCATGATACATAAATTTGTTTTAGGGGGGATGTCCATGAATGGTAGAATCTGGCTAGGTCTGTTTTTTCTATTGTTTGGTTTTGGCTTTCTTTTGCATCAGGGTAATATCATTGACATGTCGCAAGTACTGTCTATTTGGTGGCCGTTCATCTTAATTATCATCGGTATTATTCAGCTAGTCAATCGTACACATTCATCTACAATCTCTGGTTTATTGTTTTTATTAGTGGGGATCTTTTTTTTCGCAAATCAGTGGTTTGATTTTAATTTAATTGCTTATTTATGGCCTCTAATTTTCATTTTTATTGGTATCATCATTATTTTTACTCGGATCAAACGTGAAAGGCCTTCGCATACAGGCGAGAATCTAAACACGTTTGTGCTGTTTTCGGGTACAGAGATTAGGAGTCAGTCGAAAAACTTTCAAGGTGGAAGTGTTATGACGATATTTGGTGGTGCGGAAGTCGATCTCCGTGATGCAGTTGTTCAAGAAGGAGCTACACTTGACCTCACCTCTGTCTTTGGAGGGGTAAGCATCATCGTTCCAAGGAATGTTCATGTTGAAATAACTGGTATGCCAATCTTTGGTGGGTGGGATGATAAGACAAAGAACCTTGTAGAAAATGAAGAAGCTGTCGTATTGAAACTTAATTGTATTACGATTTTCGGTGGGGCAGAGATTAATAATTAAGTACCATCCACAAGAAAGTAGAAAGAGAATCCCCCACATGAGGCTAAAGCGTGATGACGAAGGATTAAGAAATAATAAACGGAGTAGAGTCTTAATATGGTTTTACCTCGTATTTCTATATTTTCTTTTTACGAATACACGAAAGTGAAATAAAAGACTTTAAACGCATACTGAAAAACCAATAAGGAGCAATTTTTCTCCTGTTTACTTTGTTCCAAATAATCTCCAATGGTATTTGCCTTAACTATGTTTTGTCACCCTCAATATGTGATTCCAAAATATTCAATAAAACATATTGGTCTGGATAAATTTTTCGTACTTCATCTCACTTCAAAAAACCACCTTCATTATAATTCATAATTTAATTTTACTATAATTCTGTCATAATATTGTCTTTAAAAAGGTTAAGTATGTTAAATGTTATACTTGAGAAGTAAGAGCAGTTTAGTGAATAAAAAAAGGCTTAGAGAATTTATTTCTCTAAGCCCTTTTAACACGAAGGAAATTTCGGGTTAAGCAGCACGCTCTTAGAAAAGTACGATACGCCGGTATTATGGAACCATACTGCAACCGTAAATATCTTACAAGCTATTACATAGCCTATAACCATCATATAAAAAGTAAATAAATATTTTAATCCATTAATAATAGTGATACACTATTATTAGATATTGTTATATTATAATTGATCCAGAAAAGATGTGCGGCTAGATTGCGCCCTGACTTGCTGTGACGCCTAAGTGCCTACATCCTTTCTGCAAATCACAGGGATAAGGATGGAAAAAATGAGTAACAGAAATACATCAACAGACGTTATCCTAATCGGCGCCGGAATTATGAGTGCAACATTAGGATCATTATTAAAAGAATTGGCACCAGATTGTAACATTACAGTTTTTGAGCAACTTGCAAAACCAGGAGAGGAAAGCTCAAACGAATGGAATAATGCAGGAACGGGACATTCTGCACTATGTGAGCTCAATTACACTCCTGAAAAATCGGACGGTTCCATAGACATTAGCAAAGCATTAAAGATTAATGAACAGTTTCAGGTTACCAAACAGTTTTGGTCTCATCTTGTAAACAGCAATCAGATAGATGATCCGAGTGACTTTATCATGCCATTGCCCCATATGAGCTTAGTACATGGGGAGGATAATGTACGGTTTTTGAAGAAACGGGTAGAAGTACTGTCTGATAATCCATTGTTCCAAGGAATGGAATTTTCCGATGACCCAGAAAAATTAAAAGAATGGATTCCGCTTATCATGAAAGACCGGACAGTTGATCAACCGATAGCAGCAACAAGAATGGCAAGTGGAACCGATGTTAACTTTGGGGCCCTTACACGTAAATTGATGGGCAACCTAGAGAGTCAAAACGTTAATATAAATTACAATCACACTGTGGAAGATATCGAACGTACTGACGACGGCGCATGGGAAGTGAAAGTGCGCAATTTTGAACGTGGTACCCTTGAATACCATACTGCAAAATTTGTCTTTATCGGTGCCGGTGGGGGAGCTTTACCGTTATTACAAAAAACGGATATTCCTGAAAGTAAGCATGTTGGGGGATTCCCTGTAAGCGGATTATTTATGGTATGTAATAATCAGGATGTTGTAGCACAGCATCACGCAAAAGTATACGGAAAAGCTGCAGTTGGCGCGCCTCCAATGTCTGTGCCGCATCTTGATACAAGATTTATCGATAATAAAAAATCGTTGCTCTTTGGACCATTTGCTGGCTTTTCACCAAAATTCCTAAAGACTGGTTCAAACATGGATTTATTAGGATCCGTGAAACCGAATAACGTCTTTACGATGTTAGCGTCCGGTGCAAAAAACCTTCCATTAACAAAGTATCTGGTTCAACAGCTTATGTTATCAAAAGAACAGCGCATGGAAGAAATACGTGAGTTTATTCCAGATGCTAAAGCTGAAGATTGGGATATCGTTGTGGCAGGCCAACGAGTTCAAGTTATCAAGGATACAGAAGCAGGCGGTAAAGGAACACTTCAATTTGGTACAGAAGTAATTACTGGTGCTGAAGGCTCGATAGCTGCATTACTCGGTGCTTCTCCGGGCGCATCTACAGCGGTTCCAATCATGCTTGAGATAATTGAGAAATGTTTCCCACAACAATTAAAAGAGTGGGAACCAAAAATTAAAGAAATGATTCCATCTTATGGTGTATCACTAGTGGATAACCCAGAGCTTGTCGATGAAATTCATGCAACAACAGATCAAGCGCTTGGATTAAACACCAACAAGCAAACAAACCCAGCATAACTCAAGAAAATGCACGTAAAAGGCGGTGGGACATGGGGACAGGAACCCCGTCCCAGTTATTATCGTTGGCAGAATCAAGAATTCCAGTGGGACAAGGGACCTGTCCCCATGTCCCACTCCCCATGTCCGCTCCCATTGCTTTATAGTTTGCTGCAGTGGTTGCATCTTTTTTTTACTAAAAATTGTGTATGTATTATCTATTATCGTAAATACTATGAGAAATAGGTTAAAGTGCATGTTTAAAATGAGGATGAAAAGGACTGAGAAGCTCAAGGCGGCGTAACTTTGAGGAGCGCAATGTGTACATAAGGACAGGGCTTACGCAGGAAGTTCACTTTCCGCCAAAAAGAAATTTGATGTGTCATTTTCACCGGACTTTTTGAACATCCTTTTTAAGGAGTGGTTTTGATGTTACATTTGGAAACTGATATGGAAGGTAAGCAAATGACTTTTGGCGATGCCCAAAAAGAGTTGAAAAAGTTCGGCTTTCAAATGGGTGGCAATTGGGAGTATGATAGCGGGATTTTTGATAATGTGATGCACCGGGAAAACGGTGAAACGTTTTATATTCGAATGCCTTTTCAGGTACTTGAGGGCGAACTAGATAAAAAAAATGCATGGATTGAATTCCAAAAACCTTTTGTAATTAAGCATGTTGTCAATGTTGGACTCGACAAGGATAAGAATTCATTACTTACTACAACTGGTTTCAATCAATTCCAGGAACCACTTGATACGGATGGCCATATCCATGATAAGAGCAAATGGCAGGAATTTGGTGAAGAAGCGATAGGAGATATTTTGAATAAATTATGAGTTTGAAGCCTTTAGCCACATGGAATGTATTGCAAAAAAACCTGTCAATTAGCGGCAGGTTTTTTTAATGGGCTGCCTTCTTATAAACTGCAACGAACTTTTATTCTAAGCGGAAGGAACGTTAACAGAGGGAAGAAAAATATCCCCCAATCATTCAGAATGGGAGACAATTGCTAGTTATTGTCTTGAATATTCACTAATGATTTAAATGCCACACTATCATCTCTTAGATTTACGCCCTCAATGTATATCAAATTCTCATCTATTTTGGAAATATCCTTATAAAGTGTGATGGAATCCCCAGGCATGGCTTCTTGATTAAAACTAAGGTCAATGGTATGAATGGTATGGCTTTTATGATCATCCACAGGAAAACAATCCATGATGTAGTCAACATATTTTGAATTGTTCAAATGTCCATTAAAGTCGATATCGCTATAACCAATTACTTTGTTATAGGCTTCCTCTAACTTACCAAATTCCTTTAATTTTTCTAGTTTTCCTTCAAGCGCTCGTTCGGTCTTATTGTCTGGATAGCGAATCCCGATAGTTTTACTTCGTTTTATTTTCCTTTCATGCATGTCCATGATTATCCATTTGGAAACAGCTCTTATAATTACATTTCCGTTTACATCTTTAACAAGGTAATCCCGATCAAACTCAACCTTGCCTGGTTCAAGTGGCCAAGTTTCGATAGTAATTTCCTCATCCCAAATTGGGTTACGTATGATAGTAACGCGGATTCTAGTTAATACCCAAGCAACACCGAACTCTTTCTCTAGCCTATCTATTCCAAAGCCAAGATCTTCGGAAGCTAGGCTAGCAATATCTTGGAAGTAGCTAAAAAGAGTACTTAATTTCAGTCTTTTTGTGAAATCAACATCTCTAAGATCAATGTGGTATTTTCTTGTAAAAACGGATGAAACAGACTCCATTGTAATTACTCCTTTGCATCATGTATATAAATTGTATCATACATGCAAGGAAACAGGAATGTTAGTCAAGCATAACACAGTGTATGTGATCTGCGACGTATAAGGCAATAAACAATGCGACAGCCAAAATAAATCAATCCTCAGTAGAAACCCAGCATAAATTCTAATAAACCAATCACCCGTGAAACACGCTTCTTTATAAGCTCAAATCTCAGTCAACAAATAAAAAGTAATCTTTCGCTCTTGCAGGATAAACACCTTCTGTTACATACCATGTCCAATAAAAATCATCTCCCTTTTTCCCGATTACACCACAAACAATCATTCCGGGATAAATGATGTTACAAGGCATTTCATCTATCTGATAATCTCGGCCTGAGTCGATATCCGTGACTGTAATAATTTCGTTGAATACTTCTTTTACTTGAAAGGCACTGTGAATGGATTGAGTACAGTTGTTGAGTTCCGATTCATTTGCGGTTATATCTTTTTCAAAGTCCCAATCACTTTGGTGGATGTTCGGATATGAACGTAAATAGAGGTGATTTAATAGCCGTTCACACATGGCAAGCTCGGGGGAGGCCTGTTGTGCATATTGCTCAACTAATTCATACCAGGACGTTCCAGCGCGATGATCGAGCCATCGGACAAATCTTTTTAGTTGTAATAGAAATATTTCTGATTCTCTTTGTTTAATTGAAATTTTTATATGGTGGGGATAGTGTACAAAAATTAGTTCTTCCCAGAATGAGGGTTGGCACTCTTTCCATGAGGATGGACAATTGTCTTCTAAATTATCGGTTAAATAGTTGGCAAATATACGGAGGAATTCATTGGCATGTTTTCCTGACCCCTTTTTGCGCTTATACGCAATTAAATCATCGCCGTAAAATTTGGATAAACCACGAGCGCGCATAAAAAATTGGGAACCGATCCGTAATTTTTCTAATATCGCCTCTCGCTCCTTTGGGCTGGAAAACGGATGCATCTGAACCTTTACATATGACTGGCTCGTACTGCAGCTTTCCTGGTATTGGACACTTCCATAGGCATGAAAAGCTTTGTTCTTCATGTTACATCATCTGCTTTCTGTTAAATTTTAAGGGATTGGTAAAATAGAATTGCTGTTGCTAGAGAGGATAGTTTAGAATAGCACCTTCATTATAGCACAATTTGGTAGGAGTGGAAGTACTAATTTTAAAATATTGAAAAAATATTTTGCCCGTTAATAGGGCCCGTAATGAATTCGTTAAAAATGATGAGGGCAATCGAAGCGTTGAGAAGATATTTGGATGAACGTAATGATGATAAACCGGGACTGCTTTGTTCGCAATTGGGTTATTTTATTTAGTCTCGATGAAATCATTTGGTGTTCCCTATTTATCTCCATTAACACCAAAATATAAATCTTCCGAGGATACGATTTTTAGGAGATTGTTAAAGAACGAAACTTTTCGCCCAGGTTATGTAAAACCAAAAGATTTGGAAAAGAAAATAGGAGAATAAAAACATGCTAGAACCCGAAGGAAGAATTGGTGCAAGGGAATATACAGCCATTATTAAATAATTGGTACCAAAATCGTTTTATTTTCCTTTCATGCATGTCCATGATTATCCATTTGGAAATAGTTCTTATAATTACATTTCCGTTTACATCTTGAACCAGGTAATCCCGATCAAATTCAACTTTACCCGGTTCAAGTGGCCAAGTTTCGATAGTAATTTCCTTATCCCAATTTGGGGTAAGTACGATAGTAACGCGGATTCTAGTTAATACCCAAGCAACACCGAACTCCTTCTCCAGCCTATCCTTATATACAAACCAATCTACTATATTCTAGATTTGTCCTGCTGTTTGTTCTGTATGTGGCAGTGTCACTTCTACAGTTGTTCCTTCTTTGCTGCTGTTAAAATGCAATTCCCCGTTATGACTGTTGATAATTTGTCTGGAGATCATTAGGCCTAATCCTGTTCCTTTGTCTTTTGTTGTTAAGAACGGTTCACCGACCCGATTTAGTAAATGTTCTGGGATTCCATGCCCCTGATCGATAATGCGAACAATGATTGTTTTGTTGTTTTTCCTTTTTGCTTCAATAAGTATTTCGCCGCCATTGGTCATGGCCTCAACGGAATTTTTTACAAAGTTAATAAATACTTGTTTGAGCTGGTTTTCATCACAAAAAATTGCGGGCAAATCTGATTCAATATTTTCGGTAATGACGATGTTGTTCAAATCAGGCAAAGCTTTGGACAATGTCATGACATGATTTAATATAACTGCAATATTTTTTTGCTCGAATTTAACTGTTTGCGGTTTTGCAAGAATTAATAGTTCGCTTAATATAGTCTCTATCCGATTCATTTCCTGAGAAATAACGTTAAAATATGTTTTTTTGTCCGGTAAATCATTTTCAATTATTTGCAGAAATCCTTTAATGGCAGTTAATGGATTTTTTATCTCATGGGCAATTCCCGCTGCTAATTGCCCTGCAACGGTAAGTTTCTCTGTATTAATCATCAATTCTTGTGTCCTCTTACGTTCGGTTATATCTTCTATAATAGCGTGTACCGCTTGTTTTTCCTGGTAAAGTGTTGGGATTGTCTTTAATTCAATATCAACTTTTTTTCCGTCATAACGGATAACCTTTCCTTCTAAAGGACCAACTGCCTTTGTGAAAACTTGCTTATCTATTAGTTTGTTTTTGGTTTCTTGATCAATAAAATTAAATACATTTTCCCCAATGACCTCATCTTTATGTTTTGCTCCAATAAGCTGGACTCCCGCTTCATTGATAAACAAACATTTTTGATTTCTTAGGATAAGTACTGCATCCGGCGTCTCATCAATAATCTGTTTGTATCTTTTCTCACCATCGAGAAGTTTCTTTTCGGCATGTTTTAGATCGGTAATATCAAAAAGCTGACAAACAAAATATAACGGTTGATCCTGATCATTTTTGGCCAAGGTAATACTTAATGATGCCCAAATTTCAGAGTGATCCTTATGAATATAGCGCTTTTCTGTTTGAACTGATTCAATTTTTCCGTTTAATAATGATGCCGTTTCGTTCCAAAGACTCTTTAAATCTTCAGGATGAATAAAATGTCGAGATGGCAAACTTAACAACTCATCTTCGTCATAGCCAAGATATTTACTTAACGAATGATTTACCTTAATGATACTACCATCTAGTTTTACCAATGCTTTCCCAATAGCTGCATAATCAAACGCATGCTTTAACAAATATGGATTCTCTAGCTTTTGCAATTTCATATACTCCCACTCCCCCTATACTCCGGAATAAAGATACTTAGAACCCTATCCCAGTTTAGAAGGCCGTATCTATGCCAACGACCTGGGATATCGAACTCTCTTGTTCCTAAAAATAAAAAAGCCAAATAAGAAGCCTTTGCTCCTTATTTGGCTTATGTCTAACTTAATTATTTAGCCCATTTCCGCCAGATTATGTAGGTGGCTTCGTTACAAAAACGATAGCGCTCTTATTTTTGTCAAAATCCCAGTCAACAAATATATCAACAACACTTGTATTAAGGATTGATTCAAAATGGTTATTATTATGAAGATACGTCTTTCCAATTTTCTATTCGTAATCCGCAATATCTCCGCGTATCCCTGTCTTATTAACTCCTTTTCGATGTTGACCAAAATATCGTTTCGAAAGAGTAGTAGTGTTCTTGGGTTTAGTCGATGAGAATAGATTTCTTTAGGCGCTTTTTCGACTTGTTTGCTGATACGCATGATTTCCTGATGTACCTGTGCTTTGCCTTCATAGCTTTCTGACTGCCAAAGGTTCTCCGTATCCAAATCTGCCCCGATTCCGATAAATATTCCTGATTGATTATGCAATCCCCAGTCATAGTAAAATTCACTTATCTCCATTCCCGAAACAATATTTATATAGGCTTTGATTTCAGGAATAAGCATTTTCATAAGTGAATCTCTTGCCTTTTGAAAAGTTTTTACTTGGTCCTGTTCGATGAGAACTCTTTCTATTGGCGACGTAAAATTTCTTAGATAAATAGTACGACCGTCTTCTCAATGGTTACAAAAATAGATTCTGACCCTTTTCCAAAGCTATTCCTCAGCAATTTGCCAATATAGCTTGCCAGCTCTGTTTGTTGCTTATTATCAGTCATTTGTTTAATTCAATCCTTATTTTAGATAAAAGCATGATATCTTTTATCCTATTTTGTATTTTAGAGATCATTGGATAATTTTTCAAGAGGTAATTCACTTTAAGTATGTCACATTAGATCAATAAATATACAAAATTGGCTAACGAAGAATGTGGATTGCGACTAAAATAATTCATAAAGGGAAATTGGGTAAAGAAGGTAGGGGCAATCAAAATAAGAACTTAAATATACAAAACGAGCTTGAAATTTCAAGCTCGTTTAAATTTGCCCTACGTCTCAAACCACTACAAAAATAGTTAAAAGCTAGTAATCATTCCTTTTACCAACAATCCCATAAAAACACAATTTCGTAATTTCTTCACTCAAGGGAAGCGACCTTTTGTAAACTTCCTCTTTTGAAAAATAATCGTAAAACATTTGAATGAAAAATAGGATTGCTTCATTTGAAATGGTTGGATCAATATGTCCTTGTTCCTTGCCTAATTTAAAGAATGCTGCTAAACGTGGCATAACCCTTTCAGCATAGAATTTTTCAATGTAGTTATCTCCGCTTGTGTATTCTTTCATAATGTACTGATAAAAATCATCATGAATTTCATTTGCTACTTTTGTATTATGAAAAACAACCTGCTTAATCTTCTCTGGAAAAGCAAGGTCACTATCGATTAATTCTTCGGTTTTGGACCATTCCTTTTCTATATAGTAAACAATTACATCATCAACTAATTTGTGTTTGCTTTCGAAGTAATTATAGATCGTTACCTGTGATACTTTAGCATCTTTAGCAATCTCCGCAATGGAAGCCTTTTGAATTCCGTATTTCAGAAATAAACGTAAGGCAGCCTCTAATATGTTGTTCATTTTTTGTTCTCTGCGACGCTGAAAACCGTCCATTATGTTCACCTCGCTTTTATTTTAATAAAAAATATGTAATAAAACAATAAAAATAGTTCATAAACATATTGCAAAGTGGATCATTTTTATATATTATGAACTATATAGGTTAAAGTATTTCATAATTTAAAGAGGTTTTCTTGGAATCAAAGGTGCAAAAGGCCATTGAGGAGGGGATGAAATGAGTGTTTTAGAGGTAAATAATCTAACAAAAAGGTTTGGTAAGTTTACAGCTTTAGATGGCGTCAATTTAGACATAAATAAAGGGGAAGTATTTGGGTTTATCGGTCCAAACGGTGCTGGTAAATCCACAACCATCCGCGTATTACTTGGGATTTTAAAAGCAACAGAGGGAGAGGCGAAAATCTTTGGCAAAGACGTGTGGTCAGATGCAGTGGAGATCCATAAACACATTGCATATGTGCCAGGGGATGTTAATTTATGGCCTAATTTAACTGGTGGGGAGGTCATTGATTTATTTGTGAAATTGCGTGGTGGTAATAATAAAACCAGGCGTGAGGAACTGATGAAACGATTTGACTTGGATCCCTCAAAGAAATGCCGAACCTATTCAAAAGGTAATCGGCAGAAGGTTGCTCTAGTTGCCGCTTTTTCATCGGATGCAGATCTCTATATACTTGATGAACCGACATCTGGATTGGATCCGTTAATGGAGCAAGTTTTCCAGCAGTGTGTCATGGAGGCAAAACAAGCAGGAAAAAGTGTCCTGTTATCCAGTCATATTTTATCGGAAGTGGAAAAGTTATGTGATCGGGTTGGGATTATTCGGCAGGGTAAAATTATTGAAACTGGATCTTTAAGTGAGTTGCGGCATTTAACCCGCGTGAATCTGCTTATAGAAACAAAGAAACCAATTACTAATTTGCGTGAATTAAAAGGTGTTCATGAACTGGTTGAGAAAGATGGAGGATTGTCTTTCCAGGTGGATACCGAGGAATTGGATGCTGTCATTAAACATGTAAGTTCATTTGGTATTGTAAAATTAGAAAGTACTCCGCCGACATTGGAAGATTTATTCATGCGTCATTATGAGGAGAAAGGACAAACGGAGACAGGATCAGGGGGGAGATCCTAATGGGTGAAACGATTTATAAGCGCAGTGCCCACCTTGCTAGGTTAATTATTAGACGGGATCGGCTTCGTATTCCTATATGGCTAATTGGAATTTGTTTCTTTACATTTATGGTGCCAATATCTTTTATGGAGTTATATGGTTCCCAGCAAGATAGAGATGTTATGGCTGAAACAATGGAAAATCCTGCGATGATTGCGATGGTAGGACCAGCTGATTTACAAAACTATACTCTTGGTGTCATGACAGCCCATCAGATGATACTTTTAACAGCGGTTGTGGTTGGATTAATGAGTATCTTGCTTGTGACTCGCCATACAAGGGCAGATGAAGAGGATGGACGCATTGAATTGATACGATCTTTACCAGTAGGGCGCCTGTCCAATTTGAATGCAACATTACTTGTTTATACCATTGTAAATATTCTTTTAGCATTCATAATTGGCATTGGACTATATGCACTAAATATAGAAAGTATGGATTTAGAGGGATCATTATTATATGGAGCAGCTTTAGGTGTAACTGGTATATTTTTTGTCGGTGTGACAGCACTTTTTGCTCAAGCTTCGGAGAGTTCACGCGGGACGATTGGTTTTTCAATAGCGGTTCTTCTCATTGCCTATCTTGTTCGTGGGATTGGGGATGTTAGTAATGAGGCGCTAAGTTGGGTATCACCACTTGGATGGATAACGAAAACTCAAATATATAGTGAAAATAATTGGTGGCCAATTCTATTAATGGTTGGTGTATCTATTGTTCTATTTATGATTGCAAACTATTTAAATGCGATTCGAGATTTAGAGGCTGGTTTTTTGCCGTCAAAACCTGGCAGAAAGTTTGCTTCAGCATTGTTACAAACTCCGATCGGACTGGGTCTTAGACTACAGCGCACAGGTACGATCGCTTGGGCAATCGCAATGTTCGTAATGGGTGTGTCTTACGGTTCGGTGTTAGGGGATCTGGATACTTTTTTTGAAGGTAACGAAATGATGACGGAATTGCTAGCATCCGAGGAGGGGCTTTCCTATACGGAACAGTTCGTGTCAATGATATTAATGGTGATGGCCATATTGGCAGTGATTCCACCATTAATGGCAATGAATAAGTTATACCAAGAGGAAAAGAAGGGCCGTATTGAGCATTTGTTAGGAAGAGCAGTTTCCCGAACACGACTAATGGCAAGCTTTCTGGCTATTTCAGTTGTTAATGGTTTTGTCATGTTGTCACTTGCCGCGGTGGGGATGTGGGTAGCAGGTACTTCTGTAATCGAAGGTGGCCTTAAATTTGGAATAATTTATGGAACAGCACTCGCATATTATCCAGCAATCCTCGTGATGATCAGTGTAGCGGTACTTTTAATTGGGTGTTTGCCAAAGTTCACAAGTCTAATCTGGCTTTATGTGCTTTATTCCTTCTTCGTTCTTTATTTAGGAGGAATGTTTCAACTGTCAGATTGGGTTGGTCAAATTTCACCATTCGGGCACATTCCACAGCTCCCAGTTGACGATATGTCATGGACGCCGATTGTTATATTGACTCTTATAGCAGCTGTTATAACGACGCTTGGGATTATTGGATATAATAAAAGGGATATAGAAGGATAAAATTATCGGGACGTGGGGACAGGTTAGTTGTCCCACCGCGTAATCCCCGTCCTCGGCGGCATTTACACTGGGACAACTAACCTGTCCCCACGTCCCAGAAGCATGGTAGTTGAAGTTGTCTGTTAATTGTTGCATAGTGGGTGTAAGGGAGGGATTTGATATGGGTACAATGGATGATGTAGTAGAAGGATGGTTAAGACATAGACTAGTTGTTCATGATTTGCTTGATTTGGTGGATGATGAGCATATTGATTTTAAACCATGGGATGGTGCGCTTTCGTTAGGTGATTTGGCGATTCATATTGCGACATCAATGGATATGTTCGCTAAAATGGTTGTAAATGGAAAGTTCGAACCACCAAAAGCGGAAGTTGATTATAAGACAATGGATGATGTGCGTGAGATTGTTAAGAAGTATACGGAAATATCGAAGTGGGACTTGAAATCATTGGACAAAGTAAAAGTAAATGCAGAGATCGAGTTCAACAATGACAAAGCGCCAGGAAGCTTCTGGCTATCCAATGCAATCGATCATGAAATTCATCATAAAGGTCAACTGTTTACTTATGTTCGGATGACCGGAGCCAAAGAAGTTCCGTTTTTCATGAAACATCCAACTGAAGTAAAATAAGTGGGACGTGGGGACAGGTTAGTTGTCCCAGGCAGAGGGCCTCAACCTGTCCCTCTGTCCCATTATTCACTCCAATTTCGTGGGCTCCACAGGGTACCGTCTAATTCACCTTCCATTTGCGTAATTCGTTTTGCCTGTTCCTTTATAATGTTACGTGCGGCTTCAATTAAAGCTCTTTGTTTGTAGTCACTGCTATTGTGGTATACACGCTCCAATTCCTGAAGCATCCATTCTTCTTTTTCCAATCTCGACCCTCCTGCATTTAATACATCTGCTCTAATACCAGTTTTAGTTCATCGATAGTTTCTCGATTCTCCTCGATAACTTCGATCGCATGCATTAAAGTTGTTTCATCACCAGATTTCAATGTTGCTTTATCTGTATGTTTAAGCTGTTTTATTAACCATTTTTCTCTTGCCTCGAGACTGCTGTCGTTCTCGTTTGTAAGCATTTGCTGGTATGCTACTAACATTTCCATCTTTTTTTCTTCGGTCATAAAGGAAAATTGAAACACGGTTAGCGGCTTAAGAAAGGTCATTCCGGTTTTATTGGCCATTGCTTGGTACGGCTTGGTAAGTTCACTGATGCTGAATTGTTCTTTACCACCAGCCTGATAATCACTTTCATTAACACCAATCATTAAAATTAAGCCAAATTCCTTTCCGACTAAGGCATTTCCTTTTTTACCATGAGCAAAGTCATATGTTAAAACTTCATCTTGCCAATGCTTTAAGAGAGCCGGTGAACTGTACCAGTAAAATGGAAATTGGAAAAGGATACGATCATGCTGGTTCAGTAATTCCTGTTCTTTTGCAACGTTGATTTTACCATCTGGATACGTTTTTTCTAGCTGATGAATCGTTACGTCCGCTTTATCAGGAACTGAGTTTAAAAAATATTGTTGACTACTGGATTCTAAAATGTCTGGGTGTGATACAATCACCAAAGTTTTCAACGTCTTTCCCCTACTTTCTAAGTTTCTCCATATATTCGAATGCCTGATTATGGCTGAAATAATGAATTATTCTTACTTTATCATAGCAACACTAGACACTTATTATCAAATGTCAGTGTTGCAGGGGTAGAATTTCATTAAATGTAAGGTTCTTTTATAGCCTGATAGCAGGAACATCGGCGCGAGGGAGAAAGCATCGTCCCGAATCGCAGGAACATCGGCGCCAGAGAGAAAACATCGTCCCGAAAGCAGGAACATCGGCGCAAGGGAGAAAACATCGTCCCAAGCGCAGCCAAATATAAAGTATGGTATGATGGAGAAAAAATAAGGTGAGTATTGATGAAAAAAGTTGGACTCGTGATGAGAAAAATACAATTTACCGAAGCACAAGGACCGCGTATTTTTGCTGATAGACTGAAGCAACTATGTAAGGGATTTGGTGTGGATATCGTCTTTATATCTCCCGAGCGGCATGTCAGTGGGTATGACTGGCTCCCAGGATATGAGCATGAAAAAGGCGATTTGGTCAATTATGATATTGTTTTAGACAAAATTTACTCGGAAAATATTGACCATGTGATTTATACAGTTTCGGGCTTCACCTATTTAAAAATGTTCATTAAAAATAGCGTTCTTTTCCCACACAGTTTTCCCGATCCGGCTTTGACAGGTTATGAGATGATGAAGCCGTTTTACGAAATAGTAGATAAGGCTATTGTCCAAACGGAATATTTGAAGCGTGAATTGCATACGAATTTTGGTGTTACGGATGTTTCTGTTATACCAATTGGTTTCAACGAGAGCTTGGCAAAGAAACATTTCGATCCTTCACAAACCATCGACAACCGTGTGCTTTGGATAGGTAGGGATGAGGCGAATAGGCGTCCTGATTTAGTATTGGAATATGCACGGAGGAACCCGGATAAAGAAGTGTTTATGGTCTTTGGTGGGGAACGTTACAGGGAAAGCATGAAAAAATATAACATACCTAATAATGTGAAACTGCAATTTGCTTTAACGCAAGATGACATATTTGCACTTATGAATTCAGCAAAAGTATATTGGAGCTGTTCTAGATTTGATACATTTGCCATGCCACTAACAGAAGCATTAGCAATGGGGAAAATGGTCGTGAAACCGGAGCATCCTTGTTATGATCATATCAGTTCCACACATGCTTTTTCTGGCAATGAAAAGAACTGGTTTGAACTTGTGAACATGGCTGCTGCTTCACCTAATAAAGTTTCAATGGAGAACCGGCAGTATGCATTTGACAAATTTTCAAGTGAAGTCATGAAGAAAGGGTATCGGGACTTTTTTGATAAATGGCTAAGGGAATAACAACATCACTTTTACGTGAGCGAAATACTTTTCAAAGATTAGTAGAAGGTCTATCATAGATTCTTCTATTATTTTTTAGACTCTTTTTAGCTATCAAACTGGTAAAAAAGCCCGCTGAATTGGGTTCCACTCTATAAGAAGGCTGTTTTCGCATTGTTTGTTGCTTTCTGCCCCGCAGTTAGAAATCAGCCTATAAGAAAGAAGTGTCATGTGATTTGCGGAGAATGTGTAAAATTATTATTCAAATTGCTATTTTGTACGGTATTTGTTTACTCGGAAATTGGATCCAGCATTCCCTGGATCTGTTTATACCTGGGAGTGTTATTGGGATGATTCTTCTATTTATCTTGCTCTCTACAAACATACTAAAGGTAAAATGGATTGAGGAAGGGTCAAATTTTATTATTAAGAATTTAACGCTCTTTTTTATTCCGGCTACTGCAGGGATTTTGAATTATTTTGACGTATTTTCCGGCAAAGGTTTCCTTCTGATCATTATTGTCCTCGTTAGTACGATTTTCGTTATGGGTGGCTCAGGGTTTGTAAGTCAATGGATTATCAAAAGAAAGGAATTAAAACATGATTAACTTCCTGATTGGATTAGCTGCGATTATTGGTACCTTTCTCATTTATCTGTTTGCAGTAAGAGTTCACAATAGATACGATTATACGTTTACAGCACCTGTCATTATCGCAACTTTTATTATTATTGTTGGATTAATAATTCTTGATATACCATATGAAACGTACATGATCGGTGGGGAGTGGATTAATAAATTACTTGGTCCAGCAGTTGTGGCACTTGCTTATCCACTTTATCAGCAGCGCGGAATACTAAAACAGCTGATCATCCCTGTCTTTGGTGGAACGCTTTTTGGAGCAATTGTTGGCGTGTCTACTGGCATACTACTGACAAAATGGGCTGGTTTTGATCAGTTGATTATTTATTCGCTTAGCCCGAAATCGGTTACTACCCCAGTTGCGATGGCGATTGCTGACTCAACCGGAGGGATAACACCACTGGCAGCAGTTTTCGTCATGATTGCTGGAATTGGTGGTGTAATGATTAGTTCCGTTGTTTTGAAGTATTGTCGTGTTAACCATTATCTTGGCCGTGGTGTAGGTATGGGGTGTGCGTCTCATGCCATCGGAACAGCAGCCGCGATGGAGCACAATCAGCTTGAGGGCTCCATTAGCACGATTGCGATGGTTGTTAGTGCGGTTGTAGTGTCGATCATAACACCAGGACTGATTCTGCTGCTGATGTAAGTTCGTAACACAAGATTTGCATTTTAGCCTGTTATAAGTTGGCTTTTTATCCATACTAATAACAGGTTTGAAATGGAAAGTAGGAAAGATTAGATGATTCAGCAGTTGTTGGAATGGTTAAGTACTTTGGGCAAGCCAGGTTTATATATTGTCATGTTGTTAGAAGGTTCGTCTTTACCTTTTCCGGGTGTGGTTTTGGTGCTTTCCTTTGGCTATATATTATCGCCGGGTTACTTAAATACGGCCTTGCTGGCAGTTAACATGAGTGTATGTTACAGTCTTGCCAGCTTAATTCCTTATTTTTTAGGTATGAAACTAGAGGGATTTTTTTCAAAAAAGCTAAAGAAAGGCTTGGACAAGGGGAAATCATTCTTTAATCGATATGGAGTATGGAGTATTGCTTTGTCACGCCCGCTTGGTGTCGGTAATTATATTTCCTATGTAGCTGGTATGAGCAGAATTAACATAGTTAAATACTTTATTTTAACATTTATTGGTATATATTCATGGTCTTATATCATGATTATTTTAGGCAATTATGACAAATTTAAAAGCTTCTTTGACTCCTATAGTATTTACGTTTATATAGCACTCGGGCTTGTAGTGATCGGGATAATAATATTTTTTTATTTAAAAAGGCGAAAAAATAAGGGCGACTGAAATACGACAATTTACCGCCAACGAAGGGTCATCGCTAATTTACAGCATTCCGTTTTTTCTAATTTGGACATCATCTCAAGTGTGATTGCATCTGGATTGAAGTCTACGTTTACGTTTTCTTTTACCCCGGTTGATTTGATTAGTTTTTCAACTTCATCCTTGTCGTTTACTTGAGCTGCATTCATTACTTGGTAGGCAAATTCCTTGGAATCGGCAAGTTTGTTTAAAATGATCGTGGCGTCATTCATTAACGTTTTGAAGGCCCCAGCAGACTGATGAAAAAGGGTTGGGTCAACTTCTGGATATTGCGGGCGAGCACTTAGCATATACGGTGATGCCGGATAGTAAGTAATTGGATGATAAACAGGTTGCATGTATGATGTGCAACATAATAGGTGGGTGCCAGTTGGGTAAAACATCATGATTCCCTCCAGGTTTGGAAAATTAGTACACTATATGTTTGAAAAGTTATTATGTGAAAGCACATTTAGTGGGACGTGGGGACAGGTTTGTTGTCCCACTCTTGAACCCTGCCACTCCGCCAAACAGGACTGGGACAACAAACCTGTCCCCATGTCCCATGGTTATCAGATGAATATCTTAATTCCCTGTACAATGTTCCAAATGAGATACACAATATACAAAATACCAGCAAGAAGATATCCAATTACGATAGACCCTGTTGCTAATCCAAATGAATTGGAAAGGCCAAAAATAATCCCTAATATAATGGCTAACAGAATGACAATAAATGGTATAATATGAGAAATCAATGCTCGTTTAGCGTGATACTTAACAGGCTCCTCTACTACAAAATACACAATAAGTGGAAATAAAAGAGGTGCGAAAAAGATACTGAAGTAATTCAATGATGCTAATACTTTGTTGCTTGTGTCCATGATTTGCTCTCCTTTTATCCTATTCTAAGGTTATTATGCCCATTTTGATTGGTTTAAGCTATCGGATAGTTCGAATGATCATGGGAAATCCTCGTAGTATGTATATCACAAAACAAACAAAATATAACATGAGTTACCTGACGCAAGCATGTTAAAGAAATATGATAAGCTATTACTAGAAGATAACGCAACTAACGGGATGGAAGGTGGGGGTACCTTTTGGAGATTAAACATTTGCAATACTTTATCGAAGCGACACGCGCAGGCAGTTTCACCCACGCAGCAGAAAATCTTTACATTACGCAGCCTGCCCTAAGCAGAATCATCAAATCATTGGAAGATGAGCTCGGTTCCCCGCTTTTCATTCGCTCTCGCAAAAAGCTAATTTTAACAGATGCAGGCCGCGTTCTATATAAACATGCACAGGTTATTGAGAAACAATTTCACCTGCTGGAAACAGAGCTTGGTAATTTACATACATTGAAAAAGGGGCATATCCGTATTGGACTTCCTACAGTCATCAATTCTTTCTTCTTTTCTCAGCTTATTGGGTCGTTTCATAAAGAATATCCAGAAGTGACATTCCAATTGGAGGAGGATGGTTCGAAGCGGATTGAGGAGAAAATTATTAGTGATGAACTAGACTTTGGTGTTGTTGTTTTGCCAACTAATCATAATATGCTTGATTATTATACGTTTGTAAATGAGAATTTGAAAGTAGTTGCACCTTCATCTCATCCTCTGGCGAATAGGGGTGACGTTTCACTTGATGAACTAAAAGAGGAAACGTTTATTATGTTTAACCAAGACTTCTCATTAAGAAACCTTATTCTGACCGCGTGTGAAGGTGTTGGATTTCAACCGAAAATTATTTCTGAAACATCGCAGTTGGACTTTATTGAGGAAATGGTAGCTTCCGGTTTAGGTATCACCTTGTTGCCGGAAAGTACAAGTCGGGATTTGACAAGTAATGTGCAAACTGTTGTAGTAACAAATCCGGAAATCGAATGGAGTCTTGCAATTATCTGGAAAACAGATGCTTACCTATCGCAAATTAACAAAGAATTTATTCGTTTTGCCAAGGAAAAACTTACACAAATCTAATTGTTGACGATAAACGTTTAGCGATATATTAGGCTTCCTCCATATCAATGTGGTGGAAGCCTATTTGGTTACGCACGATACAAAGCGCTTCCATAACAAATCGTTATGATCCCCATGTATGATCGGCATTGTACTACATTTGAAAGTGCGGTGTATACTGTTCTTTGTGACAGGAGGTATTACCCTGCCATCTTAACGTAATAAAGCAAAGGGAGTAGTCCCTATTATAGATAAGGTGATGTTCGGAATGGAAGCTAAAAAAGTAAAGGAAACGCGTGTTATTCAAACAGACCAAGTACTCACGAACGACTTGAATAATTATCATACATTATTCGGTGGGGTGCTCATGAAAAAAATGGATGGCTGTGCGACACTTTCCGCTAGAAGACATTCTAGAGTTAGAGAATGTGTTACAGCATCAACAGACTCTGTAAACTTTATTGAACCGATACGAGTAAGTGATTCTGTGTGTCTTGAATCATTTGTAACGTATACCGGAAGAAGTTCCATGGAGATTTTTTGTAAAGTAATTGCCGAGGATTTAGAAACCGGTGAGCGAAGATTGGCGGCAACTGCATTCTTGACTTTTGTTGCTATAGGGGAAGATAAACGACCTGTTATGGTACCCGAAGTTATTCCTGAAACAGAAGAGGAAAAATATCTTTATGAAACTGGTCAGGAACGGGCAAAATTGCGCAAACTGAAAAGACAAAAAAACAAAGATTTAGTATCGAAGCTTACCTTGGAAAAACCTATTTTGTAAGGAGAGATTATATGCTTGCGACATCAAGCATCAACGAATTATTATGTGCACAACGTGAAATTGAGAATTTTAAAATGGCAAAACCAGCATTATTTCAGAAATTCATGAACGCCATTCATCTGACACGTCAGCTCCAGTATGGATTTCAGTATTTAGGATGCCTTATTTTAGACGAAAACCCGAGTGAATTTCGCCCCGATGCTCAGGATGATTATGTATTATCTGTCTATCAGCAAGAAATAGAAAAATTAAAAGAAGATAGCAAAGCACATGATTTGAAACAATTACTAAGCACCTACCAACAAATTGGTTACGGGAAAATATGCAAGCTGGCATTAGGGATAAACCCAAAAGTATTGGTTGGTCCTGCTGTTGTTCGCTAATGATTGTTTTCGATAAAAATGCATAAATCCAATAACTGATTAAAACCACAGACAATCAAATCTGTGGTTTTAATTTTTGGCTGCTTTCTAAAATTTTTACGATGCCCCCGCGAATCCGGTTGATAATCTCGTAACTCCGGTTGATGCTACCCATCCAGTCAATCCCCGACATACCCGGTCACAAACAATAACCCCCAAACAGTTGACATATTGCGAATTTTTATTATATAGTTAATTCAACAATGTTGAATCAAAATAAACATAAGTGAATAGTATGATATAGAGAAGGAATTATGTTCATCACAATTATTTTTCGGGTAACGTATTATAGGTATAATTATTTTTGTTATTTGCCTTTGTGAAAGCGCATTCCTAACAGAGAGCAACTGATTTTCTAAATGCTATCCAGGAGGGGAAAACATGGTACATTGGCCAAAACACGTTCAGATTAAAGAAGTAGGACCGCGGGATGGATTACAGAATGAGAAAAAACCGGTACCAACGGCTGACAAGGTTAATTGGATTAACATGTTGTCTGAATCAGGGGTTAAGGAAATCGAGTATTCGTCATTTGTTCATCCAAAGTGGGTTCCACAATTATCTGATGCACATGAAGTAGGCAAGAAGATCAAACGTAACCCTGATGTCCGTTATTCTGCGTTAGTCCCTAACATGAAAGGGTTGGAATTAGCGTTGGAGACAGGGATAGACGGGGCTTCGGTATTCATGTCTGCAAGCGAAACGCATAATCAGAAGAACATCAACAAATCGATTGCAGAAACGTACCCGGTCTTGGGAGAAGTCATTAAAGAAGCCAAGAAAAACGATAAGCATGTCACTGGCTATGTTTCTACTGTGTTTGATTGTCCATTTGAAGGGAAAATTACGCCAGAACAGGTTATCCGTGTATGTGATAAGTTATTTGAGTTCGGTGTGAATGATATCTCACTCGGTGATACGATTGGTACAGCAGTCCCATCACAAGTGGATCAGTTGCTGGAGGCAGTGCTTAGTCGTTATCCAAAAGAGAAAATTATTATGCATTTCCATGATACAAGAGGTATGGCCATTGCCAATATAACAAGATCACTTCCGTATGGTATTACACGATTTGACAGCTCAATTGGAGGATTAGGAGGATGCCCATATGCGCCAGGAGCTGCTGGTAATGTAGCAACCAATGATGTGTTATACCTACTGCATGGATTAGGAATTCATACAGGGATTGATGAGAAGAAATTACAAGAAGCAGCATTTTATATCCAGCAAAAGTTAGGAAAGTCATTACCTAGTAAGTCACTTGCGTATGCAGCTAGCCAAAGCTGAAAGAATCACTCATCAAATAATAAAAAAGAGTAAGCCATCGTTTTCCTTTTTGGACGGGAAAAAATGATGGCTCTTTTTATTTGGCGTTTGAGTCAATTTGTCTTTTAATAATATATTCTTCTACTCTGCCTTGACGGAAGGAAGGTGCTATTCTATGATAAAGGCACCCATATCCGATTCGGTGGGAAAGGGGAGAATAATCATAAATCTTCATAATATAGGTAAAAAAATAAAACAAGCTCGCTTACGAAGCAAGAAAACGCAGCAGCAAATAGCGGATCAATGCAGCATCTCCAAAAGCCTGCTATCTAAAATTGAAAACGGCCAAACGGGATCTGCTGTTGCGACATTATCAAAAATCAGTGAAGCATTAGATGTTCCGCTTTCTTGGGTATTGGATGGTCACTCAGAAACTGATCTTGTATTACTGCCTAAGTCAAATAGACAATTCAAAGTGGGCGACGAAAATATGGGCTATTCCTATGAGTTGCTTGCCAGGTCCCGGTTCTCCGGAATTGAACCAACCATTGTCCATGTCACACCAAAGGATGCGAATTTACGGCACGAACCCTATACCCATTCCCAGGATGAATTTATTTATATTTTGGAGGGATCGATTTATCTGCTTTATGATGATCAGAAGCATTACATGGAAACAGGGGATACCTCCTATTTTAAAGGAGTCAAGCCGCATCTGTTTATTCCGGTCGACAATAAAGGGGCAAAGGTATTGACTGTGTTTGTTGATAGTGGAGTGTGAGCAATCTGTAATTAGTTTTGGGAGCCTAATAATAAGCAGACATTTGATAATAATGGGTGCTATTTTGAGATGCAAAACAAGGAAAAAACAATACGAATCACAGGATATTGACAACAAAAATAGCAGGGTAATTCGCATAGGGATTCGCTTCTGCTATTTTTTGATGGGTGGAATAATTATTGGAATATTCAATAGGTTGCTGTATAGTCTGAAAAAATCATTTTTTATGTTTTTTTATACAACTAACTGGCGGTTTAGTGGAAGAGTCCAGATTGATTTTTGTTCAGTAATCGGGCCATTTTGCGGAAGTATGAAATAGAGGTGTCTTAATGTCAAAAGTCGTACAGTTCTCCGTTTTAATACTCTTTATTTTTATGGCTGGGTGCAGCAGTATTTCAAAATATGGTATAAGACTTTTTAGTCAGATGGTTGCTAAAGGAAAGTTTAAAATTTCTTTAAACTCCTTAGGAAAGTGGTATAATAGATATATGCAATAATCGCGTTTTCCTCAAGGGAGGTCGGCGCATTCCTGTCGGTTGTAGTGTCATACGATATGCTATAACGGAAGGGGGTGTTGCCCGTGTCTGTTTTTGAGACACTGGTTCTAATGATCGCTTTCGCAACACTCGTTGTAACGATTACAGACCAGAAAAAATAGACCTCCCTGTGTTTAGCAGCCGGGTGAGGTCTATTCCTTTCTCGCGCTGACCCCTCTTGAAGGGGAGCGATTCATTGCTGACCGAAGATATTAGCGTATCTTCGGTCTTTATTAGTTTATGCTTTTTTCTAGTCTCTATGTTTATTATAACACGAAAAAGCGATTTGCAAACAAAAAAATATGTGGTGAAAAGGGAACTTCTACTAAGAACGCCCACGTCAATAGCAAACGTAGAAGACAACACTTCCTGTGTATGCCCGTTCCTCACGTATCAATTGCATACGTTCCGGTACTCAAAACTACACCGCCTCGAACTTCTCGGTCCTTTTCATCCTTCTTTTTGAATACGCACTTCAATCAAGCAATAATATAAAACAAATATTCCGGACCATTTTTAACTGGCTCTTGTGCAAATTGATAGCCATGGTTTGGCACATCTTCCGGTATATTACGGAAAGAGGAAGGACAATCTGTGATTACCTTTAAAAGTTTTCCTTTTTCCATACCTTCTAAAGCTTCTAGTGTATAAATTACTGGGTATGGGCATGACTCTCCTCGTAAATCCAATGTATAATCAACCGACATGCTGCTGCACTCCTTTCTTCAATTTAGTTCTTAAACGATAATGCTTTTGCCAGTAATGTGTGATACCGAAGCAAACTGCGAGCATTACAAGCGTTGCGATAATCGCACCAATAGGCCCAATTGAAGCAACTAAGTTAACTTTATCTCCGCTTTCAACAAGCAGATGATAAATACCAAGGTGATCCCATGCATAGGCAAGCAAAGTCGCACCAGCTATGTTTCCAATGAATACGGTGAGATAAAGGATTTGCCCTTCCATGAGCCGGTACATCATTCCTGTTTCACAGCTACTTGCCAAGACAATGCCAAGGCCGAAGAGGGCGCCGCCGATAAACGTACTTATTGCTGCTATTTGTGTGATTGGTTCCAACCCATAAACACCTATAACAATGATTGTAATAACCGAGCTGATTGCCATACCAGCAATGATTGCCTTTGCCATTGTTCCTCGGCCAAGCATCCACAAGTCACGGAATGCAGACGTAAAGCAGATTTGGCCTCGTTCGATTAAAATACCGAAAAATGCACCGAATAATGCGGCAACACCTAGCATTGTCTTACCAGTAATAAATAGATAGATAATGAGTACTAAGTATGCTAGGGTTACGATGCCACCAACATAAGGCTGCACTTTTTTTGACTTTATGGCGGATGGCTCTGTATTCCCTTTTGTCAGAACCGGCTTGCCTTTCCACCAGCGTGTTTTTACGATTTTGGTACCAAGATAAGTTCCAACACCGGTAGCGATGATAAAAATCCAAGAATGAGCAGAAAACTGTGGTACGCCTGTAAAGAATGCTGCGAGGTTACATCCTAAGGCTAATCGTGCACCAAATCCTGCAATTACACCGCCGACTAATCCTTGCACAATGCGCCGTTTTTGCTTGGGAATTCGTATTCTAAAATTATTGCTGAATAGAACCATCATTAAGGCGCCGATAAACATTCCCCACACAATCCAGCCACCGGTTCGATCAAATGTACCTCCTTCCATATGAATCATGTTAAAGTAAGCCCAATCGGAAATATCAACGCCGAAGAATTGCAATATATGCCCTCCTAGACGTGTAAACTCACCTGTTACAGCCCAAACACTTTCGGTAATACCAAAGTATATTGCACTCAAAATCCCCGCAATGATAAGAGCTGCATAAGGATTCCAATAGTTTGTAAATAGTTTTTTGATCATCCGTTTTTACCCCTTCATTTCCCGCAGAATGAGAATGCGTAATAAGTTCTCATCCTATAGGCAATATATGTCCTTTTCTATTGTAATACTACCTATTCATATCGCAAACTATTACATTTCCATTTTCCAAGGTATTATATGTAATTTGTTGTATAGACAGAAACAATTCGGCATTACCAGCTCGTTTCAAGCATATGCTATATAAACCTTGCCCTGAATGGAGGAAATAAAATGAGTATACTGGACAAAGTGAAGCATCATCGGGAAGAGGAAAGGCAACTAGTGTGGGAAGGTACATTTGCGGAGTATTTGGAAATTGTGAAGGAACGACCAGAAGTTGCCCAAACAGCACATTCTCGCGTTTATAATATGATTAAAAGTTCTGGTTTAACAGAAAAAGATGGTAAAAAAATGTATCAATTTTTTGGGGAAGAGATATTTGGGCTTGAAGATGCAATTGAAAAACTTGTGGAGGAATACTTTCATCCGGCAGCAAAACGACTTGATGTTAGGAAGCGAATTTTACTATTGATGGGTCCGGTCAGTGGTGGGAAATCAACAATTGTGACGATGCTGAAGCGAGGGCTTGAGGCGTATTCGAGAACGGATGAAGGGGCGGTTTATGCGATCAAGGGCTGTCCGATGCATGAAGACCCGCTTCATCTAATTCCAAACCATTTGCGGGAAGATTTTTATGAGGAATACGGTATTCGGGTTGAAGGAAGCTTATCGCCTCTAAATACGATGCGATTAGAGAAGGAATATGATGGGCGAATTGAGGATGTGAAGGTAGAGCGGATTTTCTTCTCGGAAGACAAACGTGTTGGTGTCGGAACATTTAGTCCATCTGATCCGAAATCCCAGGATATTGCCGATCTAACAGGCAGCATTGATTTTTCAACGATTGCTGAATATGGTTCGGAATCAGATCCTCGTGCATACCGCTTTGATGGGGAATTGAACAAAGCGAATCGAGGGATGATGGAGTTCCAGGAGATGCTCAAGTGTGATGAAAAGTTTCTTTGGCACCTCTTATCACTTACACAAGAGGGGAATTTTAAGGCGGGAAGGTTCGCCTTGATCAGTGCTGATGAGCTTATTGTGGCACACACGAACGAAGCAGAGTACCGTTCCTTTATTTCCAACAAAAAGAATGAGGCACTACATTCAAGAATTATTGTGATGCCGATTCCTTACAATTTGCGTGTGAGTCAGGAAGAACGTATTTATGAAAAGATGATTAGGGAAAGTGATATGGCACATGTCCATATTGCGCCACATGCGTTACGGGTTGCTGCGATTTTTTCCATTTTGACAAGGCTTGAGGACTCTAAAAAGCAAGGTGTCGATCATGTTAAAAAGATGCGCCTTTATGATGGCGAAAGTGTTGAGGGATTCAATCAACTAGATGTAGAGGAATTAAGAAAAGAGTTTCCTGAAGAAGGGATGAACGGGATTGATCCGCGATATGTGATTAACCGCATTTCGTCAACGATTATTCGTAAAGAAGTTCCCTCGATCAATGCCCTTGATGTATTACGATCGTTGAAAGACGGCCTTGATCAGCATCCATCAATATCAGATGAAGACCGCGAAAACTATATGAACTATATTGCTGTTGCTAGACGGGAATACGATGAAATTGCCAAGAAGGAAGTACAGAAAGCATTCGTCTATTCGTATGAGGAGTCCGCAAAAACGTTAATGGATAACTACCTGGATAATGTCGAGGCATATTGTAATAAAAATAAGCTAAGGGATCCGTTGACAGGGGAAGAAATGAATCCGGATGAAAAGTTAATGCGCTCCATTGAGGAACAAATCGGTATTTCTGAAAATGCGAAAAAGGCGTTCAGAGAGGAAATTCTTATTCGTATTTCCGCCTATGCAAGAAAGGGGAAACGCTTTGAATATAACTCGCATGAGCGGTTGCGTGAGGCAATTCAAAAGAAATTATTTGCCGACTTAAAAGATGTTGTCAAAATTACAACGACATCAAAAACGCCTGACGAGTCACAACTTAAAAAGATTAATGAAGTGATTGCTAGATTAATTGATGAATATGGCTATAATTCGATTTCAGCAAACGAACTGTTGCGGTATGTTGGAAGCTTGTTGAACCGATAAATAAGGGAGTATGTAAAAAAACAAGACTAATCATGGAGTTAGTCTTGTTTTTTTATAAGCTAGAGTGTTGCTATCTCATAAATAGCGAAAGTCATAAATATTACTGCAGCTATGCTGATGGCTATTTTTCTAGATTTACTAAACTCATTTCTGTAAATATATAATTCATAAACAGATATGGCAATTCCTCCAATTAATAAGAACCCAAAGTATTTATGTGAGATAAAAGTAGTTAGGATTAAAGCTACAATTGAAAAAACGTAAATTATTATTCCGATGATTCTATTAATCATGTCAATTCACTTCACCTTTTATTGATAATTATAACAAATTATGGCAATATTCGTGATAAAAAATAATAGAAGGGGGATTTTTATTTATGTGTTAAAATCTCCCGTTGTTTTGGTGCCAGGATTTGAATGGCTTGATATCATTGTGGATTTTCTATGTAAATGGTCTCACAGGCAATTCTGTCGGCCGTGCTGGTGACAGATGATATAACATGTCCTTATCTGACCAGCAGCCCGGATTTTACGCCGATGGTTCTGTTTTCGAGCCGGTTTTGATCAATTCTTAATAAATAATCTATATGTTTAGCAATAACTCGTATACAACTGCATAGGATAAAGAAAGCAATCAAATTATTTAATAAGGTTAAATTTTCAAATAATATAGGAGGGGATAGTGTGAAGGAAGAAAAGGAAAACTTTGTCGTCTCCCAGGAAAATTGGTCCCTCCATCGTAAGGGTTATCAGGATCAGCAACGTCATATGGATAAAGTAAAGGAAGCTATTAAGAATAATTTACCGGATTTAATCACCGAAGAAAACATCATTATGTCCAATGGGCGTGATGTGATCAAGATCCCCATCCGTTCATTAGATGAGTACAAAATCCGCTACAATTACAATAAATCAAAACATGTTGGTCAAGGGGATGGTGATAGTCAAGTCGGTGATGTTGTTGCCCGTGATCCAAGCGGTAAGGAAAAAGGGAAAGGTTCTGGTCAAGGGAAGCAAGCGGGTGACCAACCTGGAAATGACTACTATGAGGCAGATGTATCCATTGCTGAAATAGAAGCTGCTTTGTTTAAGGAACTCGAACTCCCCAACTTAGAACAAAAGGAACAAGCCGAAATTACCACGGAAAAAGTAGAATTTAATGATGTCCGCAAAAAAGGATTAATGGGAAATATTGATAAAAAGCGAACCATTTTAACAGCCCTCAAACGAAATGCAACAGAAGGAAAACCAGGAATTACCCCTATTTATAATGATGACCTCCGTTTTAAAACTTGGAATGAAGTAATTAAACCTGATTCAAAGGCGGTTGTGCTGGCAATGATGGATACAAGTGCATCAATGGGGACGTTTGCCAAATATATGGCAAGAAGTTTCTTTTTCTGGATGACTAAATTTTTACGGTCGAAATATGAAACAGTTGAAATTGATTTTATTGCGCATCATACAGAGGCAAAAGTTGTATCAGAAGAAGACTTCTTTTCAAAAGGGGAGAGTGGTGGCACAATCTGTTCATCAGCTTATTACAAAGCATTAGAGCTGATTGATCAAAAATACGATCCGCAACGTTTTAATATTTATCCTTTTCACTTTTCAGATGGCGAAAATATAACATCGGATAATCCGAAATGTATTGAACTTATTAATCAGATTATGGATGTTTCGAATATGTTCGGTTATGGTGAGGTGAATGAATATAATCGACGGTCAACGTTAATGAATGCGTATCAAACAATCGACAATCCGAAATTTCGGCACTACATTTTGAAAGAGAAAGGTGACGTGTATCACGCGATGAAAAGCTTCTTTCAGAAAGAGGAAGCTACTGTATAACTAGGAATGGCACTCCTTAATTAAGGGGTGCCATTCCATACTGTAAGCGGAAGAAGATCCAATAATAGTAATGTCGGTTTCTACTCGGGCCAAATGCCGCGCAACTCGGGCCAAGTGTTGCACTACTCAGGCCAAATGCCACTCAACTCGGGCCAAGTGTTGCACTACTCAGGCCAAATGCCGCGCAACTCGGGCCAAGTGTTGCACTACTCAGGCCAAGTGCCACTCAACTCGGTCGAAACATTACTGGACGAGTTCAATCTTATAAACACCGCGTTCTGTGCTTAATAAAAAGTGGGAACCATCAAATTCATAAAGCGAATGATCCTCGAGTGGTATTTCATACAAGGATGTTGGCAGTGACTGAGGATTAGTTGCATCCGTCTGAACGGCCCCACTACCGTTTAGTTGTAAGGCATGCATTGGTACATAATCATCAATCCTTCTCGTGTTTCGGGAATAGGAAATATCCTGTAAATTCATCACTGTTTCATCAATATCATCAAGTTCAAATTTTGAAACCTTAATCGTCTGTCCATTCCACTGTTTCAACAACTCGTTAAATTCCTCAATTGATAAGAAATGTTGGTCCATTATGATTCCTCCTAATGATTATATTTTCCCTATCGAGCGTTATCATTCAGGTATTTAAAGTTCCCCTGATGGTAAAAGCTGTCACATAAAAGAATGGGAAAAGCTATCCGATTAAAATGAGTATTTATACACAGCCTAATAAAAAGTGAAAAGGGATTTGATGCTGGTGAAAAATAGCGTAATTTACATGGTACATAAGGTCGATCAATCATTATTAGCGTTACTTGATAGGTATTATATAAATCTCTGGGGTGTTCGTTTATGGGTGAGACTTTAGTTGTTGCCGTTCGTGCGATAATTGCTTTTTTTACACTTTTAATTTTTACAAGGATTTTAGGAAAGCAACAGGTGAGCCAACTTACTTTCTTTGATTATATTCTAGGCATAACAATAGGTTCCATTGCAGCCTCGCTCACTACTGATTTAACAAGCAGATCATGGCCACTTTGGGTTGGATTGTTTATGTGGGCACTTTTGGTTTATATCTTCCAATGGATCACATTAAAAGGGCATAGGTTTTCAAAATATATTGACGGAGAGCCTACAGTTGTCATCATGAATGGGAAAATTATGGAGGATGTCATGAAAAAGATTCGCTACCGTGCGGATGATTTGATGGAGCAGCTTCGGGGAAAGGGGGTATTTGATATTAATGAAATCGAATTTGCAGTGCTTGAAACAAATGGGAAATTATCTATTTTAAAAAAATCACAATACCAAAATGTAACTCCTAAAGACTTAAATATTTCTGTATCTTATAAGGGAATGAGTACTGAACTCATTTATGATGGCAGAGTAATCGAAGAAAATCTGCAACAGGTAGATCGGGACAAGTCGTGGCTAGAAAATCAAGTGAAAGCACATGGATTGGAATCATTTTCGGATGTCTTTTTGGCCATCATAAATTCCTCGGGTCAGCTTTTTATTGACGGCTATCGGGACTCCATCCGAAATTTAACGGATATTAGCGATTACGATGACTTGGAATAGGGTGATAAGATGAAAGGAATCGGATTTAAAATCATCCCGATTATTTTGATAGGCCTATTTATATTTGTTATGACATCAGGGTCTTTACTTAAAAAGCCCATGTTTGGAGATGATGATGTAGCCCACTATATCCATAATGTGAAAGAAAGTGTTCACGATAAAAGCTGGAAAACCGCTTCAAAGAATTTGAATAAGGCACAAAAGGCATGGAAAAAGGTGATACCGAGAATCCAATTCAGTGTAGAGCGAGATGAAATGAATATGTTTGGTAAAAAACTTGAACGTACACAGGCCTTTATCTCAGCAAAAGAAAAAGGGAGTGCATTAGCAGAACTCGCAGAAGCACAGTATTTGTGGAAGGAATTTGGAAAATAGAATAGCGTGGTCTCACATAACAAAAATATTCTAGTTCATGATTGCCTCCTCTGCTCATAAACTATAAAAAGCACAATTGGAGGGATCATATTGACGACGGAAACAAAGGCGCTCACACGTGCGATTGATGAAATTACGGAAATTGCATCTGGATTTGGCCTTGATTTTTATCCAATGCGTTATGAAATTTGCCCTGCTGATATTATTTACACATTTGGTGCATATGGTATGCCAACCCGATTTAGCCACTGGAGTTTTGGCAAACAGTTCCATAAAATGAAGCTGCATTATGACCTTGGCCTGAGTCAGATATATGAGCTTGTTATTAACTCGAACCCTTGCTATGCCTTCTTACTTGATACGAATAGCCTCATTCAAAACAAACTAATCATTGCCCATGTGCTAGCCCACTGCGATTTTTTCAAAAATAATGTTCGCTTTTCCAATACTAGAAGAGATATGGTTGAGAGTATGACAGCAACGGCAGAGCGAATTGAAAGTTACGAAATGATCTATGGCAAGGATGAAGTAGAACACTTTCTGGATGCCGTTCTATCTATTCAGGAACATATTGACCCATCGATTGTAAGGCCAAAACTAACTTCTTATGAGACCGATGAGAAGGAAGAAACAACAAAAGCGGTGGCAAGAACACCGTATGATGATTTATGGGATCTGGATATGAAAGAGGCTGATGCAGAGCCTAAACCAGATAAAACAAAGAAGAAATTTCCCCCAAGGCCGGAAAAGGATCTGTTGTTATTTATTGAAGAGTACAGCCGTGAACTGGAGGACTGGCAACGTGATATTTTAACGATGATGCGTGAAGAAATGCTTTACTTCTGGCCACAGCTGGAGACAAAAATCATGAACGAAGGCTGGGCTTCCTATTGGCATCAACGGATATTACGGGAAATGGATTTAACAACAAATGAAACAGTTGAATTTGCCACATTGAACGCAGGAGTTGTGCAGCCTTCAAAAACTCAGATTAATCCATATTACCTTGGTGTAAAAATGTTTGAGGACATTGAGGAACGTTATAATAATCCGACAGAGGAAATGCAGCGTTTCGGTGTTAAACCGGGATCGGGAAGGGAAAAGATGTTTGAAGTACGTGAGATTGAATCGGACATTTCGTTCATTCGAAATTATTTAACCAAAGAGCTTGTGCAGCGAGAAGATATGTATTTGTTTGAGAAGAAAGGCAGTAACTACCAAGTCATGGAAAAGGATTATGAACAAGTGAGAGATCAACTTATATCCATGAGAGTGAATGGTGGCTTTCCATATATAAGTGTTGAAAATGGAGATTATTTAAAGAATGGGGATCTTTATTTAATACATGGGTATGAAGGAATTGAACTTGACCTTCATTATTTGGAAAATGTTCTCCCTTATATTTATCAATTATGGGGGCGAACCGTGTATTTGGAAACGTATGTAGAGGATAAGCAGATTCTTTATTCTTATGATGGGAGTAAGATTCATCGACGGTATATGTAAATACATGAGGGAGCGGGATGATGATGTCATTCTGCTCCCTTATAAAACTTGTTTGGATGATGGGATTAACGGATTAAATTTATATTTGAAGGGGGAATTTCTAAAGGGGCTAAAAAAGGGGATGACTTATATAATTACATACAGCTTTTTTGTTTGATTAGTATGGTTTTGGGGTTTAGTGTCGAATAGAAATATAATCGTTAATATTCTTCTAGCAAGCATGAGCAGTTGACAAACGAAATTAATTAATTGTATAATTATCTCGAATTCGAGATAATAAAAAGGAATGGTAATTATGGACGATCAGAACAAAAATCAACAAGAAGAGGAATTGTCTCTAAAGTTATTTGTTGTTCTAACTCGCACTTTAGAATCAATAAAAAGGCGAGTTGAAGAAGATATAAAGTGTTTAGGACTCAATCCAACCGAATTTGCTGTTCTTGAATTGATTTACAATAAAGGCGATCAACCAATACAAAAAATTGGTCAAAAGGTGCTAATTGCAAGTAGTAGCATTACGTATGTGGTAGATAAGTTAGAGAAGAAAAAGTTATTAAAGAGAAGACCTTGTCCCAAGGATCGTCGTATCACATATGCAACAATAACAGCAGCCGGAACTGAATTAATGAATGATGTCTTCCCTAAACATAAATTGGCTATCCAAGAAATAGTAGCTGGTTTAGATGCGGATGAGAAAAAGATTATGATTCAACAGTTGAAAAAGTTAGGGTACCACGCACAGAGTGTTTAATTTTTTTAATAATTATCTCGGTTTCGTAATATATTAAAACGTAGTAAATTTTCAATATGAAAAGTAAAAAAGTAAATTACCGAATTGCCTAGTAACAATTTTTTTATAAACATCTCGAATTCGAGGTAATTATAGCAACACCTGGCTTAATTTATAGGATAGGGGTGAAATGAAATGACTAAAAAAACAAGTGGAATCCATCACATCTCAGCAATTGTAGGGCATCCACAAGAAAATGTAGACTTTTATGCAGGAGTTTTAGGCTTACGTTTAGTGAAACAAACAGTAAATTTTGATGATCCAGATACGTACCATCTATATTTTGGTAATGAAGGTGGTAAACCGGGTTCGATTATTACATTTTTTCCGTGGGCGGGGGCTCGTCAAGGAAAGATTGGTGAAGGACAGGTAGGAATTACCTCTTATGTTGTTCCTAAAGGCGCTTTGAGTTTCTGGGAGGATAGATTAGTGAAGTTTAATATTTCGATCACTAAAATAGTACGGTTTGGTGAGGAGTATTTGCAATTTGATGATCCACACGGTCTCCATTTGGAAATTGTTGAGCGAGAAGAAGGGGAGGTCAATTCCTGGACATTTGGCGATGTAACTCCGGAAGTAGCGATTAAAGGATTTGGTGGTGCAACGCTATTCTCTGCTCAACCAAATAAAACAGCAAATTTGCTTGAAAACGTGATGGGACTTGAACGAATTGGTGAAGAGGGGGACTTTATTCGTTTCCGTTCTTCGGCTGACATTGGAAATATAATCGATCTAAAAGCAATTACGTCTGGGAGAGGTCAAATGGGTGTCGGAACCGTTCATCACATCGCATGGAGAGCTACCGATGATAATGATCAATTGGATTGGCAGAAATATATTAAAGCAAATGGGTATGGTGTAACTCCTGTGAAGGATAGGAATTATTTTAATGCCGTCTACTTTAGAGAGTACGGAAAAATTCTCTTTGAAATTGCAACCGATCCCCCTGGATTTGCACTGGATGAATCTCAAGAAACAATGGGTGAGAAGTTAATGTTGCCTGTACAGTTTGAAAAATATAGAGAGCGACTTGAACGTAGCTTAATACCAATTAAGCTAAGAGAATTAGATTGATTAAAGGGATGATTTCATAAGGCTCTTTCCACCGTAATATTTGTTGCTTTTTAATTTCGTAGATGATATAAAATGCGACACAGTGAAAATACTCTTTTGTAACGTTTTCTCGGAAACATCGTCCCGAGCGCAGGAAACATCGGCGCCAGAGCGAAAACATTGCCCGCATTTGAAGCCGACTAGGCTAATGGGGAAATCAAGAACGAATTTAAGATTAACTAGGAGGAATAAAAATGAACGACTTAAAAGGAATGCATCACGTAACAGCAATTACAAGTAGTGCAGAAAAGATCTATGAATTTTTCACGTATGTATTAGGCATGCGTTTAGTTAAAAAAACAGTGAACCAAGACGATATTCAAACGTATCACTTATTTTTTGCCGATGATGCAGGGAACCCGGGAACAGACATGACGTTCTTTGATTTCCCTGGTATCCCAAAAGGTGTACATGGCACGAATGAGATTGCAAAAACTTCTTTCCGTGTTCCGAGTGACCGGGCACTAGATTATTGGGTGAAACGGTTTGACCACCTTGAAGTAAAACATATCGGAATCAAGGAGCAATTCGGGAAAAAGACACTTTCATTTGTCGACTTTGATGATCAGCAGTACCAACTGATTTCGGATGAAAACAATCAAGGCGTTGCTGCTGGTACCCCTTGGCAGAAGGGGCCGATTCCTGAAGAATATGCGATTACAGGATTGGGGCCAATTTTTGTTCGTGTCGATAATATTGATTACTTTAAAGAACTAATGGAAAAGGTTCTCCTGTTTAAGGAAGTTGATAAAGAGGGTTCTTTCCACCTATTTGAAGTGGGTGAGGGAGGAAATGGTGCCCAAGTCATTGTTGAGTATAATACAGTTCTTCCTCGTGCACGACAAGGATATGGGACCGTTCACCATGCAGCATTTCGGGCAGAGGATCGTGCGGAGCTGGATGAGTGGAAGAAACGAATGCAAGGATTTCGTTTGCCGAACTCTGGCTATGTGGAAAGGTATTATTTTGGATCATTATATACCAATGTTTACCCACAAATCCTATTCGAAATTGCGACAGACGGCCCTGGATTCATGGGGGATGAACCTTACGAAACACTAGGTGAGAAATTAGCATTGCCACCATTTTTTGAATCGAAACGTGAAATAATCGAAAACCAAGTCCGTCCAATCGATACTGTGAGAAGTACGAAAGAATTTGAAAAGGAATATGAAGATTAACGATCGGATATTAGAATATAGATAAAGGAGAATCAATGATGAAACATATATTTCAAAAAGGAAATGACCCATCCAAACCGACATTACTTTTATTGCATGGAACTGGAGGTACGGAGCAGGATCTTCTTCCACTTACAGAAATGATTGATTCAGATGCAAATGTTTTAAGTGTAAGAGGAAATGTGTCAGAGAACGGAATGCCACGATTTTTTAAAAGGTTAGCAGAAGGTGTATTTGATGAAGAGGATTTGGTTTTCCGTACAAACGAATTGAACGAGTTTCTAGATGAAGCGGCTGAAAAATATGAGTTCAACCGCAATAATATTCTTGCAATCGGATATTCAAACGGCGCAAATATCGCGGCAAGCTTACTGTTCCATTATCAGGATGCTTTAACGGGAGCAATCCTGCATCATCCAATGGTTCCGAGAAGAGGCATAAATTTACCGGATTTAACAGGGAAGCATGTATTTATTGCAGCGGGTACAAATGATCCAATTTGTTCATCGCAGGAGTCTGAAGAATTATTGTCCTTGTTAGAAGGTGCGGGTGCAAAGGTAGAATTACATTGGGAAATTAAGGGGCATCAATTAACAGCAGGGGAAGTTGAAGCTGCTAGAAAGTGGTATTTGGCTTTATAATGTGATTAGTTTGCAGGAAGATAGATTTGTTTTGTTCAAGAGAAAAAAGAAATCAATATATGTTAGATGATAAGGAGCGCATTAATAATTCAACAGAGGAAATGCCGCGCTTCGGTGTTGAATCAGGATTAAAACTTCCAAGGGGAGAAGCTGATTTTATAT
>NZ_JBSVKG010000018.1:0-74054 GCF_054048505.1 Virgibacillus sp. FSP13
GACTTCCACAATGATTGAAGGAACAACACAGACCATATTATTTATTCCCACTACCCCCTATCCAACTTTGATGAATCAATATAGAAGGAAACGGATCATTATTACAGAATATAAAACTATAGCTAGAATCAAGGTTACTAAAAATCTTATGTAACCTCCCTAAACTGGCAAAGATAGTAGAAAGGATGGTGATAAAGTTGAAGAGAATAACCATTTCATTAGTGCTTGTCAGCTTGTTAACATTGACAATAGGCTGTGGAGGCGATTCAACCTCACAGGAGCCGGGATTTTTAAGTAACGCGGACTTCGCTGAAGAGGATTATAAAAAAATCGTAGCCTCTAATAACGAGTTAGGATTCAAGTTATTAGCAGAAGTTGAGGCAGATGAAAATAACAATATTTTTATTTCCCCTACTAGTTTATTGCTAGCATTGTCCATGGTATATAACGGCGCTGATAGCATGACAAAAGAAGAAATAGCAAAGACATTACAAGCTGAAGGAATTGAAGTAAACGAGCTAAATAAAGCAAACGCCTCTTTGATAACCATGCTTCATAACAATTCAGACCACACGAAATTGAATATTGCAAACTCGATTTGGCTAAATGAGAACTTTCACTTTCAAGACGATTTCACAAAAAGTAACACTGATTATTTTAACGCAGAAATACAGGAAATAGATGTATCCGATAGCGAGTCATCAGGAATGATTAATGAATGGGTTAAAAAGTCAACGAATAATAAAATCAAAAAAATTGTAGCATCTCGATTGGATCCTGATTTAGTTGCAATACTTATTAACGCAATTTATTTTAAGGGAGAATGGACATATGAATTTAATAAGGATCAAACAGAAGATCGAAGCTTTCATTTAAAAGACGGGACAACAAAAGATATCCCGCTTATGACACTAACGGAGGAATTACTTTATTTGGAAAACGAAAACTTTCAAGCGGTAACACTTCCTTATGGCGATGATGAAATGAGCATGAACATCTTTCTGCCAAAGAAAGACTCCAGTTTAGAAGAGTTTAAAAAAACACTAACAAATGAAACCTGGGAGCAATTGGGCTCGGAGTTCCGTCCCAAAGAGGGCACGATAATGCTGCCAAAATTTCAATTGGAATACGAAACATCGCTGAATGAAACATTAAAGGATCTGGGTATGACGACAGCATTCAATAAGGATGCAGACTTTTCGAAAATGATTAAAGAGGATAACCCATTATGGATTAGTAAAGTTAAACAGAAGACGTTTATCAATGTGAATGAAGAAGGTACAGAAGCAGCTGCAACAACATCAGTTGACGTCGTAACAGAATCAATAACCATCGATGGACCATTTCGTATGGAAGTTAATCGTCCTTTCTTCATTGCAATTACAGACAATGAAACAGACACGATCGTATTTATGGGGGGAATTTCCAATCCACAGAAAGAAGACTAACGCTTTCCATCCTCGATATGATCTACAAAATACCAATTTAAAGAGCGGCTTCGTTCAATTTGCATTTTAGAGCAAGAATTCCTGTTCTTGCTCTTTTTTCGTTCATCCTGTTCCTAATCTCCCAAGTCCGGAGACATAACGCCAAATACATAACGCTTGTGAATCAGGGACATTATCCCAGACTATGAATAAGATACTGTAAAATCTTATAAAAAGGAATGATAGACATGGCATCCCAAGCTTTACCTGTTTCCATCCAAACAATGGTCCTCCAACAACAGGGCACTACTATTTATTACCCACAAGTGATTGGCTTACAAAATGCTCATTCACAGCAAATCATTAATCAAACAATCGCTCAGCTAGCCCAATCCTTGATCCATCAGCAATATCAACAGCAAGGAGCTGATTCATTTACGGAAATGATTGGTTCTTATGAAATCAAAACCAATGAACGTCACATTCTTAGCCTCACACTAACTAATTATGCAATTGCATATCATCATGCAAATGGTTTGACGATAATGAAATCATTAACGTTTGATAGCAAAACCGGGAAACAATACCAATTGAAAGACTTATTTAAGCCTAACAGCAATTATGTAGAAGTTCTCACGAGAATCGTCCAAAAACAGATTAAAGAGCGAGACATTCCGTTGTTGGATGGCCTTTCAAAGATATCACCTAACCAAGACTTTTATATTGCGGACAAATCACTTGTACTTTATTTTCAGCCCATTGAAATCACACCTCACTATTTTGGATTTCCAATGTTCCCTATTTCTGTTTTTGAACTAAGTGATATACTTGATGAAAATGGACCACTTGGCAAAATGGCGGTTAACCAATAATACATGAAAATATAACGATATATTGCATATACCAACAAGCATTTTTCATGTATACTAATATTAAATAAACGATAAAAAATTTAGTAAGGATGAATTGTAATGCCGATACCAACAGATCATTCCAAGCCAATCCGCAAATCTGCCAAAGAAAACGCATTTAGCCAATTACAAAAATGGATCATAGACGGTACTTTGCAGCCTGGGGAAAAGTTGAATGACTCGGAACTTGCAGAAGCGCTCGGAGTCAGTAGAACACCAATCCGTGAATCATTGCAACTTCTTGAGGTTGACGGTTTTGTGAAAATGTATCCCGGAAAGGCAACACAAGTAACAGATGTAGAAAGGGAGTCCATTAATGACCTTCTTCCACCTTTAGCGGCACTGCAAGCATTATCAGCGGAACTAGCTATCCCGCATTTAACAGATGAGGTCATTACGTTACTCGAAGATACAAACAAGCGATTTGCAAATGCGATCCGTTTAGAAAATTATTTTTCAGCACTTAAAATAGATGAGGAATTTCATCAGATTATCGTTGATACCGCAAAGAACCCGTTTATTCATAAAATGGTCGCCTTCTTGCAGTCACATGTCCGGAGATTGTTTTTTCATAACTCGATTATCTTAACAGCGAAGTCGATAGAAGAACATGATACCATCATTACACTAATGAAGGATCACAACGTCACAAAAGTTTCAGCAATCATGCAGGAAAATTGGCTTCGTGCAATTGAGGAGTTTCATAAATTAAGATAAAAAGTTAAGCCGGTCTCCCCTTCTAGGGAAACCGGCTTATTTTATGCCTCAACAAAAGATAACCGTTGTATCCGTACGATCGTACCTGTAAGTGCAATAACGATTAAGGCTGGGAAGAACCATCCAAGCCCCTGATTGTATAATGGAAGAAACTGTTCATAAAGAGAAACAATCTGTTGCAACCATCCAAAATAGTTAATTCCCAATGAATCACATAATGATTTCAACCCATCAATAACACTAATTATAAACGTAACTACCGTTGCTGACGCATACACCAATCGTGAATGGTTAAACAAAGGTGACAAAAACGTTAAAATCATTAAAACAATCGCAAGCGGGTATAGGAACATTAGAACGGGAACCGAGTACGTAATAATATTTGCTAATCCGAAATTTGCAATTACAAATGTAAAGGCAGAAAAGAACCAGACAAACTTTTTATAGCTGACTTTCGGTACTAGTGTGTGAAAGTACTCAGCACAAGCCGTTACCAATCCAATACTTGTTGTCAAACATGCTAGCGTGATAACGATTGCCAGCATCACCGATCCCAGCGTTCCAAAATAATAGGAAGCCGCACTACTGAGAACTGGTCCACCCGTTGCAAAAAGTCCGAATGTTTCCGTGCTTGTTCCGCCCAAATAAGCAATACCAACATAAATGACTCCAAGTAGCGTAATTGCCACTGCACCAGATCTTGCAGTTGCAGATAGTACACCACGTGTAGATTTAACACCCATCGAACGAATCACATTAATAACAATAATGCCGAAAACAAGTGAAGCGAGCGCGTCCATTGTGTTATATCCCTCTAGGAATCCCTGTAGGAATCCTCCGCTTGCATAAGCATCCTGAGGCGGTTGAATGGACCCCATCGGTTTAACAATAACCATGGTCAGCAGAATAACTAGGAGAACAACAATTCCAGGTGCTAGTATTTTCCCAACATTGTCCACGAGTTTCGCAGGATTCAAAGACAACCATAGTGTGACAGTAAAAAATAGGAACGTAAATAGGAGTAACCCTCCTTGTTGAAATCCCTCACTCACAAATGGTGCGATTCCAACGTTATATGCAACTGTACCTGTCCGTGGTGCTGCGAATAATGGTCCAATCGTCAGGTAAAGCATTGATGTAAAAAAGATCGCATATACAGGATGAATTCTACTTGCGAGTTCTTCTAAATTCCGACTCCCAGAAAAACCCATTGCTAAGATTCCAACGAATGGTAATCCGACTCCTGTGATCAAAAATCCTACCACGGCTGGCCAAATATTTGTCCCGGCATATTGCCCTAGCTGTGCTGGAAAAATTAGATTACCTGCCCCAAAAAACAATGCAAACAACATAACTCCTATTACAAAATAGGATGAAAATGATAGTTTGTCCTTCATACCATTCGCTCCTTCTACGATGTAAACTTGATTAACAAACATAAGTTATATGCAATATATCAGTTACGCTATAATACTATCTTTTTGCGCAAAATGCAATATATTACATAATATTCTTTGATAGTTTATAAAATTTTTGACAACTCGACTTTTTAACACCAACTAAAGAAAACGGAAATTCTTTTATTTGCTGAAAAATTGGTATATCCTATTATTAGAAAATATTATTGAGAAAGCTTGGGGGAATTTTGGATGACGATGAAAAAGACACTAACACTCGCTGGTTCTGATTCAAGCGGTGGTGCAGGTATACAAGCAGATTTAAAAACATTCCAGGAAAATGGCGTGTATGGTATGACCGCCCTTACATCTATTGTTGCAATGGATCCAAACAACGGCTGGAACCATAATGTTTTTCCAATTGACGTAGCCATTGTCGAAAAACAATTGGATACCATTTTATCGGTTGATGTCGATGCAATGAAAACAGGCATGCTTGGTTCGGTAGATATTATTGAACTTGGGGCAAGGAAAATTGATGAATACAATCTTGACAAATTTGTCTTGGACCCTGTTATGGTTTGCAAAGGAGAAGATGAAGTATTACAACCGGAAAACACTGATGCAATGCGCGAATTGCTTCTACCACGGGCATTAATCACAACACCTAATCTGTTCGAGGCAGGACAACTTGCACAAACCGGCCCAATCAAAACCATTGATGGTATGAAACAAGCGGCAATAAAAATCCATGAACTTGGGGCAAAAAACGTCGTTATCAAAGGCGGAAAAGCACTTGATCATGAAAAAGCGATTGATCTCTTTTATGATGGAAACGACTTTACCTTGCTGGAGAAGGACAAGCTTGATACAACTTATAACCACGGGGCTGGCTGTACATTTGCGGCCGCTGTTACCGCCAACCTAGCAAACGGAAAATCTGTAAAAGAATCGGTTGAGGCTGCAAAAGACTTTGTCACGGCAGCAATTGCTCACGGCTGGAAACTAAACGAATATGTAGGACCGGTTATGCACGGGGCTTATAACAAATTTGCTGAATAATGGTCATTAACTTCGGGGTTAAATAATGTCTCCGAAGCATAAAGAGTCCCTTGTAGTTTAACTACAAGGGACATTGTTTTTATTAAGGTTTCATTGCATCACGCTAGCAAATTACTGAGACTCTTCCAGCTGGTTTTCAATGTTTGTCATAATTTTACCGGCTTCCTCCCAATTCCCCTCAGACAATGCTTGTTGATAAGCATCAAACAGCTCAGCTAATTGTTGCAATGTTTCATCTGCATCTGTAATCGGCTGTGAAGGCTCATCTGGCTTTTCGTCCTCATCTCCACCATCGCCTTCTTCCGACCCACTTTGATGTTCAGGATCAATTAGATTCAACATCTTATCAAGCGCCTTGTCAAACGAAGGCTCCATGACAATGTTATCTCCATAAGCCAAGATGATCCGCTTCACTTCAGGAAGAGAAGTAGCATTGGAAGATTCAATATAAACCGGTTCTACATAAAGAATCGTATCTTCTATAGGAACTGCTAGCAAATTCCCTCGAATAACTTTTGATCCGCCTTGCGACCATAAATTTAACTGTTTAGAAATGTCACTATCTTGATTGATCCGGTTTTCAATTTGTTGTGGTCCGTATATATTCTTTTGTTTTGGAAAACGATACACAAAAATTTCACCATAGTGATCTCCATCATTGCGAACGCCCATCCATGAAATCATATTTTGCCGCTTTTTCGGTGTATAAGGCATCATTAAAATAAACTCTTCATCTTTTTCTTCCTGCAACTTCATAGTCATGTAGTATGGTTCCATCACAATATCTTCATTGAAGTATTTTTCGGTAGGGAACTGCCAATAGTCCTCCCGATTGTAAAATACCTCCAGGTTTTCCATATGATAGGTTCCGTACATGGAAGCTTGTGTTTTAAACAATTTCTCCGGATAGCGAAAGTGTGCGCGAATATCATCCGGGATTTTCTCCGTAAATAACTTCGGAAACATATTTTGATACGTTTGCATTAACGGATCATCAGGTTGATTCACATAAAAGTTCACTTCTCCTGTATAGGCATCAACAGCCACTTTTACAGGGTTCCTTAAATAGTTTTTGTTACCTTGATAAGGTTCTGAATAAGGATAACGCTCTGCCGTCATGTAGGCATCAATAATCCAGACAAGACTACCATCATCCCGGACCACAATATATGGATCTTTGTCATACGTGAAAAATGGTGCAATTCTTTTTATTCGATCCTTAATATTCCGTGTATCCAGTAATTGGCTATCTTCGGTAATTTGGTCCGATACTAGCATTCGGAAAGACCCTTCATTTAACGCAAATAATAAACGGTTGATACCTTTCAATGGAACCCCAGAATCTGCTTCAAAGTGACTTTCGACATTCTCATCTCCCGATGGGTAATCAAATTCTTCTACCCCACTATTGACAATAACATTCTGGTAATCCTCTTCCCCAAAATAGATCTGTGGACGCGTAACATCTAACGCGCCTTCTGGTGGAAGGTTTTTCACCATATACTCAGGTTGACCTTGCTTTGTCACTTGATTCACGTGGCTCATTGTAATCCCATATCCGTGCGTATATCTTAAATAACGGTTCACCCATGTTTTAGCTTGATCAGGAAGGTCAACCGTACTCAATTCTCGTGCTCCTAAAAAGACTTGTTCATAATCACCATCAATTTTATAGCGATCAATATCGACATCATTAAAATTGTAGTACGTACGGAATGTTTGCAACTGGTTATAAACTTCAAGAAGCGGCCTTGAATCATTCACCCGTATATTTTCAATTGTTTTTTTGTTTCGATCCAACATTGCTTCATCCAGCGAATAATTTCCAGGGTGCTCCATTTCCTTAATACTATCCAAATCGTAAGCATCTCTTGTTAATGCTACATTGTGTTTCAAAAAAGGCTTTTCTTTGGAAAATTCATTTGGCGATACAAGAAAATGCTGCACGCCGACAGATGCCAGTTGTCCAACGATCACCAATCCAATATATAGGACAATAGGAGCAACCATTGATCTTAATTTTCCCCTAATCAATGCTACAATCATCCAAATTGTTCCGATAAGTGCAGCTGCCGCAAGTACATATGACTTTGGAATATTGATAACCTTATCTGTGTAACTTAATCCGTAAACAGCACTTTCTTGAAAAATATTTACCTGGTTTGTTAAAAGCGTACCATAAGGCCCTAAAAGATGGTTACCAGCTAAAAGCAGCCCAATGATTGTAAGTGTTACACCAAGATGTAATTGTGCCAGTCTACTTGACCGATACATTTTAAATGCTGAATAAGCACCTGCTTCTAGTAACAAGAAAAAGATACCCAATCCAAGTAACAGATAAATGATAAATTTTAAAAATGGCAATACAAACATATAGAACGATATATCCAAGTTAAAATAGGGATCTGTTTCCCCAAATGATGCATGATGGATAAATTTCAACATCTGCTCCCATCCGATTCCTTGTGTAACCATACTGCCAATTAAACCAATTAGGACCGATATGCCAAGCATAATCAATGTCATTTTTTTACGCGAGAACATAATCTTCGGCAACTGAACTTGATCAAAGTGACTAATATATGATCGTCGAATCCAGAAAACCGTAAAATATGTACATATCGCAAATAACACAAATCCAATCACACCAAGAAGAACTTTACTCCCCAAAACGGTAGTAAATACTTGTGAAAATCCAAGGGAATCCATCCAGATGTAATCCGTTATCAATTGGTTAGATAATAAACCTATGATCATGATTAATACAATTACTAAGAAAACATACCCAATCCAGCGCAATACGTTTTTCCATTTTCTAGACTGCGTAATGTTAAATGTTTCTTTAAAGTCCAATATTACCCTCCTCCCGACCTTTACTTATTAGTCTATGTAACTATTCTATTCATATAGACGTACGAATGAAAAGGGAAAAGGTTTCAGTAGTTTATTCATCTCCTTATTAAGTAAGGGTTGTCACGAAACAGAAGATACCGTTTAAACGCATTATTTAAAGCCTATTGGGAAACGTAAATGACGAAAACTATAACAGAAAGAAGATGATAACAATGGCCAACGAACAATCAAATCGCAATAATCATCAAACCAATATTGAAAACGAAGATACGCTGACAAATAAACAAGGACATCCTGTTACCAACAATCAGGACATCAGAACCGTTGGAAATCGGGGCCCCGCAACGTTAGAGAACTATGATTTTATCGAGAAAATAAGTCATTTTGATCGGGAACCTGTACCGGAACGGGTTGTACATGCGCGTGGAGCCGGTGCGCATGGTTATTTTGAAACATATGGAACAGTTGGAGATGAACCTGTTTCAAAATACACACGTGCAAAAGTTTTTCAAGAAAAAGGGAAAAAGACGCCTGTATTTGTTCGTTTCTCCACGGTTATCCATGGAAGGCATTCCCCAGAAACATTAAGAGATCCCCGTGGATTTGCTATTAAATTTTATACAGAAGATGGGAACTGGGATTTAGTAGGGAACAATTTGAAAATCTTCTTTATTCGCGATGCGATGAAGTTTCCTGACATGATTCATGCATTTAGGCCAGATCCAGTTTCAAATATTCCAGATAGTCAGCGTTTTTTTGACTTCTGTGCTAATTCACCCGAAACCTTCCATATGGTTACATTTGTTTACTCACCCTGGGGCATCCCTGCAAATTATCGGATGATGCAAGGCTCCGGAGTAAATACCTATAGATGGGTAAATAATGAAGGAGAAGCAGTACTTGTCAAATATCATTGGGAGCCGAAGCAAGGCATTAAAAATTTGACGGTTAAACAAGCAAATGAGATCCAAGCATCAAACTTTAATCACGCAACACAGGATTTATACGATGCGATTGAGCAAGGTGATTATCCTGAATGGGAACTTTATGTGCAAATTATGAGTGATGATGACCATCCAGAATTGGATTTTGATCCGCTTGATGATACAAAACTTTGGCCTGAGGATCAGTTCCCATGGTTACCGGTTGGCAAGCTTACTTTAAATAAAAATCCGGAAAATTACTTTACAGAAGTAGAGCAAGCAGCATTTGGAACAGGAGTACTTGTAGATGGCCTTGATTTTTCTGATGACAAGATGCTGCAAGGTCGTACATTTTCCTATTCCGATACACAACGCTATCGTGTTGGGGCCAACTATTTACAGCTGCCAATTAACGCAGCCAAAAAACGAACGGCAACAAACCAGGAAGGTGGACAAATGCGCCATGAAGCAGAGCATGCACCTGGAAAAAACCCTCACATTAATTATGAACCTTCCATATTAGGTGGATTAAAAGAAGCTGAGCAAATCGGTAAAGAACATACACCAAAGGTTGAAGGAAAACTTGTTCGTGAACCCATTGACAGACAAAGCAACACAAAGCAGGCTGGACAAACCTATCGCAATTTTGAAGACTGGGAAAAGGACGAGTTAATTTCAAACCTAGTGGGAGACCTCTCTCAATGTGACCAAAGAATTCAAGATAAAATGGTCGCTCTTGCGGAAGAAGCAGATGAAGATTATGGCCGTCGTTTACGAGAAGGTTTAGCAAATTCCGTAAAAGATGGATCAAGCCAAAATCCAATTGGAAATAAGGATAGTGAAAAGGCTCCTAAACAAGCTGAACAGAAGGGGAATGATGCAAATCCGTATTAATTGATTTAGCTAAACTTATTTAGTTAAGTGATGATTTAGAGCCTAATCAATCAAATAAGCAAAGCAATCGGTCACCAATCAAAACCCACGTTCGTTAAATAAAGAATCCACCATATGTTCAATAACGCTAATCCATTTAGATTATCCATGACAGAGAGCTTTCCATCTAGAACATAACTAGGATGCGCTGGAACAGATGGTGGATCTGTTTTCACTTTTTAGGGTGGATTTTTGCCCAGATCAAAAACAAACAGACAAAATCTTATTCACTTTTTGCGGTTGATTTTTTAGCGGTTTTATCCTTTGCATCTGTTCCGGACTTAGAATTACTTTTATTTGCTGTAGTTTTACTTGATCCTGCTTTGCTGCTGCTTTTAGATTGTGTCTTTCTCTTTGTATTAGACGACGTTTGTTTTGTAGAAGCTGATTTGCTTTTCGTACCCTTTTTACTGTGTGCTTCTTTTGTATTCGTTGCTTCCGTCTTTTTCTCGTTTGTTTTTACCTTTTCTTCTTTTGGCTCTTTATTTTGTTGTACTTTTTCTTCTTTTACTTCCTTCTCAGCGGCGTCATTTTCTTGTGCTTTTTCCATTTTATCTGACTGTAATGAAGCACCTTGTTCACTGTCCACTTTTTCACTTTCCTCAGCTTTATCTATATTATTACTGTCGACCTGTTTTGATCCATTAGATACTCCGGTCTTAATTTCAGTAATTTGAGCTTTTGTTGCATCGCCAAGTTCTTTTGTTTTATCGACAGTTTTTTTTCTTACTGTATCCGCCTGAAACTTAATGTCACCATGCAATTCTCTGCCGGGTTTAGGAGCAAAAAGCAATGCTGTCGCTACACCTAACATACTACCAACGATTGTTCCTGTCACAATCCCTTTGCCAGTTACTTGTTTTTTGTTTTGTTTCTTTCTCTCTGCCATATTTGTACCTCCTAAAATATATAAAATGTTTTTTCTATAGTAAGTCCCCATCTATAATACTAAAAAATATGGAAGATGAACATACTTGGAAAGGTAGCCATATAAATTAAATAAAAAAAGAGTTAGATCCAATTTTTTGATATATTTTGCGAAGCGAACTAACCAACAAAAAGTGCTCAAACTAATATCGGCTCAAGCACTTTCCATTGATAAGTATTTTTTATCTGTTTAATCCGTCGCAATCATATCCAGCCATTTAATGTCCGCTTCTAAATGGAGTAATGCTCCTTCAACAAGCATCTTCATTGTTTGATTCCCAATTTGGTTCATCTGTTTTTTAAATTGTGTAAGGTGTAGTACATCTTTTATAATTGTCTGCTTCTGAACCTGAATCATACTTTGTTTTTCTTTATAATCTACATGGCTAGCACAAAGATATTTGAAATAAAACTCGTCTTTAAGCAAAGATCGCTCAACAGGTTTTTTTAGCCAGGTCCACAATTCCTTTTTTCCCTGTTCGGTGATCGTATAAAGTTTACGGTCCTTCTGATCATTTCCTGGTGATTCAACAAGATTATCCCGCTCTAATCTATCAAGTGTTGTATACACCTGACCGGCATTTAACGGCCACATGCTTTGAACAAGTTGATCAAAACCAGTTTTTAGCTCATAACCATGACTTGGTTTTTCATATAGTAATGCAAGTAATGAATGTTTTACAGACATAAGTATCCCCGCTTATTCATAAGATATCGCTTCCTTAACAGGAACTCGTGATGCTGTGATGCTTGGTAACCATGCTGCAGCCATTGTAAATAGTATACCACCTGCAACTGCCAAAAATAAACTTACCCATGGAACCGTAAAACTTAATAATGCCTGCGCCTGATCAGATTGTGAATTTAAGTAGATAGCAAGGATGCCATATGCAGTTCCTACAACCACACCGGTAACACCAATAATTAACCCCTCTGCAATGATCATAAGTTTGACTTGCCCCTTTGTAAAACCGATTGCTCGCATTGTACCAATTTCCTTTATCCGCTCAATTGTATTCATGAATAAGGTGTTACTAACTCCTATAGCAGATAGCGCTATAACTAGAAGAAGCAGTCCCTGCATGAGCTCATTCATTCCAGTTACCGCATTGGTCGATTGCTCAACCTTCTGTGATACACTGGAAATACTTGAAAGTTCATTACCATATTTCTCCGATAAATTTGAATAGACAAACGGAGTGCTTGTTTCGCTGGTAGATATTGCCACATGAAATAGGTGGGGCCAATTTAGAACATCCCCCAGAATCGACTCTTCTACAAATGCCAGGTAACTTGTATAATGGGAGGTCTGCACACTTCCTTTTACATAGAAATTAGTCTTTCCAGAAGGTGTATTTAATGTAATACTATCTCCAACTTCTCCTTTCCACTCAGCTAATGCACGCTCTCCGAGATAGAGTATCGGAAGCTGAGTCACTTCATTGACTTCATTTGAAATACGAAAGACTTCGGCTTCATCAGGGTTACCTGAGTAGCTCATCAGTGAAAATTCCCTATCTTCGCCATCCTTTGTTTGCCACGTTATATTTGGAATGTCTGCAAATCGATAGACATTTGTAATACCTTCCATTCCTTGAATAACGTCAAGATCGTCATCCTGCCATGGTGTTTCCTTCGTGACATGAAGATCTCCACCAAACGTACTACGAACTTCATCTTCCATTCCATCTGGAAGTGATTCAAGGGCTGCACTCATGAACATTGCTAAACTGACGCCAATCGCTAGCATCGCAGACGTACTGGCATTACGATTCTCAAATTGTTTAACAGATCTGACCGCCTGTTTTCCAGCGTATTGAAATGTAATCTGAAAAAAGGGACCAATAATCCATTGAATTATTCGCATAAACAATGGATACAAAAGTACAAGGCCAACAAAGAGTAGTAAAAAAGCCCAAGCGTTATCGATCAATCCTATTCCAGTACATATAATACCAGCTATTATTCGTATAATATTTGCTCTTTTGCTAATTTGTTGTGGTACTGCCTTATCTACCATCGCTTCCATAACTGACGTTTTTCCTGCCTGATAAACGGGGAAAACAGCAGTCAGAAAAGGAAACAGTATCCCGACGATTGCCGAAATAATAAGTGGAGATGCCAATTCCAAGTCATATTTGATATTTTGCGAGGCAATTGCTGACATTAGCATTTCCTGAAAAAAATCACCAAACCAAATACCGATCGGAAGAGCAACAGCGGTTCCTATTATCGAAAGAAGCCCGATTTCCTGCAGAACAAGACGATAGATACCTCCATTTGTGTAGCCCAGACTTTTCATTACTGCAAACTCTTTTCTTCGTTCAATAATGCTCGCATAAATCATATTAAAAGCAATAAATCCGCTTATAAATATAGCTAAAATTGCTATTATATCAAATGTATAGTATAGACCTTCCACATCATTATTTTGCATGTCATCCATAACAACTGGCTGCACGAATAAATCAGAAGATGCAAACTCTTTTTGGTAAGAGGCAAGAAGCTTATCCTTTTTTGATGTTTCCTTTGTTTCAAATCGATAGTTTGTGATTTGCCCTTCCAATCCAGTCCAGTTTTGCAGTATATCAAGCGGAACCATAACTTGTGAATAACCGTATTTTGCCTGTTCTTTAGTCCGGGGGCTACTCAGCATCGATCCTTCATAAACAATTGCAGTAACTTCTATATTCCCCATATTTTTAAATGTAACCGTATCGCCAATCCCTTTTTTCCAAAGCTTCGCAGCATTCTCTGTAATAATAAGCCCTTTCCTTGAAAGGTCCCCCTTTTTTACAGTTAGCTCAATTAAACCGTTATCAAAACTTGATACACCTGTAAGCCTTACAGATGTTTGTGCGGAACTCATTCCATCTATTTTAGCGAATCCTCGTTTCAATAAAATGGCATTTCCCATTTTAAATTCATCGCGTGCGAGTAACCAGTCTAATTCTTTCTGTTGAAAAACATGATCATTACTTTGAACCTGGAAATCACTATCACCCATAGACATTTTTTCATAGCTTTCAAGTGTGTTTGAAGTCGTCTGCTTTGCAATCAGCATCCCTGTCATAACAACCACACCGAGAATGATGGAAAAAAGCGTAAAGAAAAACCGCTTTTTATACCTCATTAAATTACGCCATGAAACGCGAAAGGAACTCAGCATAATCATCATCCTCTCTTTTTACTTCTGTCTCAATAATCCCATCTTTAAACAAAATAATTCGATCAGCATAGCCCGCCGAAAACATGTCGTGTGTTACCATGACAATTGTCTGCCCCCTATCTTGATGGAAGGAAGACAATAGCTCTAAAATATCGCTTGATCGCTCCCTGTCCAAGTTACCAGTCGGTTCATCTGCAAGCAAAATGGCTGGTTTGTGGATTAGCGCACGTGCTATTGCCACTCGCTGTTGCTGTCCGCCACTTAATTCATGCGGAAAGCGTTTGTCATAGCCCTCTAAATCCACTGCTTCTAAAAGTTCATGTACAGCTGCTGAATCCACCTTTTTGCCACTTGCATGCAACGGAAAGGCAATGTTTTCATAGACTGATAACGTTGGGAGGAGCTGATAGCTTTGAAACACAAAACCAATCTTTTCACGCCTTATAATGGTCCTTTTTTTCTCTGATTTCGTTTCTAATTCCAGGCCATCAAGTGTAATCGACCCTTCTGTAGGAACGTCCAGCCCTCCAAGCAGTTGAAGGAGTGTGCTTTTCCCGGATCCACTTGGCCCCATAATTGCTACAAACTCACCTTTTTTCACGGAAAAGTCAACACCCTTTAGAACCTGTGTCGCCTCACTCCCAGTTTTATACTCTTTTTTTACACCTTTCATTTGAATCATACTTGTCACCCTTTCGAATTAGATGGATATATTGTATATGACCATGAATAAATAAAATCAGCGATAAAAACAATCCCCCAAACCATCGAAATACCATAAATCGTCTCATTCGCATATGGCGTTTCTCTAACTTTTTCTGTACCGATCCATGATAAGTCCTTCGCATATTCCAGGGATTGGGTTACACCACCAGTTCCGTAAATCCAGAATGCTATTTGAACAACAACGAATACAATAAGATGTGCAATGGAACTCCAGCGATATTTCCTGGCCACATATTTTGGATCCTTCTGTCTATTCATGATTTCTATATCTTTATTTGAAAGAAGTTGGACATTACGCCATCCCCCAATTACTTTACGCATCCAACGATCTAATTTCATAAAGTCAAAAATTCCAAATGTACACGCATAAATTACAAAAATCGTAATAACGATCTGAAATCTTGATATTTCACCTGTTTCCTTATAGATCAACACCGCTAACATAGCTTCAAGAACCAATAGTGCAACAAAACCAATAAGGAACAGCAGGCTAAAGTTACGCTTATCAAAAAGGTAACGTACAACTCCAAACAAAAGCAGTGAAGCAAGGGACAACACTTCTACCGTGATGAACAATTCCCATTGATAAGTAAGAATTAGATCAACCATTCTATCACCTTCATCCATTATATACTGAGTATCTATTCACTTAGTATATAGATACTCAGTATATAAAGCAAGAAAAATTTCATTAAAGCTAAAAAAAGGACTGAACCCTAACAGATCCAGCCTTTAATAAAGGCATAAAAAACACAGGGGTACACAAGCTATTTTACGAGGTGATAATAATGACGGATAAACAAAAGAAGAAATTCCCATTTCCGACCAAAGCAAATATAGATGGTGAGATTAGTGTCAATAACGGACTAGACACGAACAATCCGATAAAGGAAGAGGATAATTTTGCAGGAGATTCTGTTGATGAACACAAAGAGTTGGAAGCGGCTAATGAGGAAATAGCAGAAAGAATTATATCGCAGGTAAATAATAATTCTTAGTATCCAACCTTCCCCTATTGAAAAAGTGGTATGAAATCGTTGTTCATACCACTTGTTATTTAAACTGCACATCCCGCCTACGAATTCGCCAAAAGTACAAAAGGATCAAAACAACGGCATATACGAATACATACATCCATTCCAGCAATAAATGTGTGTTTATATATAAGCGATCATCCCCTAGCAAATCAACAATGGAAAACGCCGGTGGAATGAGCCAAGTTACATAAGAAATAAATTGTGGCAGCGCATCTTCCAGGCCACCTTTTACGAGAGAAATAAGTAACACCAGTACAAGCAGCAGCCAGGAACTAACTGTTTTGGCCCGTGTCATCCAGCTTAGAAAAATGGTAATCGAAATACTTAACAAGGATATTAGTAGATGAGAAACAACAGCAATGAAAATATCCTGAAATGTGACTGAACGATCAAATGCCCCAATCACAAACGGATAGAAAATAGCAAATACGGATAGTACCGAAGTGATGAGAAACACAGACAAAATCTTACTACTAAAAACCTTAATAATACTTTTAACGTGTACAACAGTAATCTGCAGTTGCACTGAATCTGTTATTTGTATGACGGTTACCGATATCCAAGCCGCAATAAAATAAAGAACAGCACAAGAAATCCCGTAGCTGCTTAATACAGGATTTGGCGTATACGTGTAGGAAATGATCGTCCAAAGCAAAAAAAGGCATACAGGGGGGACAAACTGATATGATCGTATATAATCCTGCATGCAATACGTCATCAAATTTTTCATCTTATTGCCTATCCCTCCCAGCATCTTTAGATTCCAATTTCGGTAACACATTCATCTGACGAGAGACAAATTGAATGGTTCCACCTAATGTAAGGATGTTGCTAATTACTTCGTTACTTTTTTCGGCATATACAGTAATAATATGGGACGATGTGGACTGATAAACATGCTTGATAATGGTTGTTGAACTGCAAACAAAAGATACTAGCGTTTCAGATTTCCCTGTAAATTCAATTGTTCGATAATGATTGTTTATCCCAGCCACCGATGTTTCCTTTATTTGTTGTTGTGTCACATGAATTTTTCGATCAGCTAGTTTTTCAGCAAGATACGACTCATGGGATGTAAAAACAATCGTTGTACCTTCTTTTTTTAGCTGTGTCAACGTCTCTATCAGCCTTTCCTGCGAATCAGAATCTAACCCAGATAGCGGTTCATCTAGCAAAAGAAGCTCGGGGTCGGTTAATAAAGCCTGAATAATGTTCACCTTTTGCTTATTTCCTTTTGATAAATACGGCGTGTTAGTATGCTGATAAGCTTCCAAACCAAATTCCCTAATAAGTTCTCTACTGCGCAACTCCAAAACACTAGCTGAAAGCCCCTGAATCTGACCCATATGCTTTAAGTATTCATTAGCTGTAAAGCGTAATAATTTAGGGGGCTGTTCTGGAACATAGCCCATATTTTTTGTTGATCGTTTGACGTCGCCTTGATTGGGAACAATTAATCCGGCGATAATTTTAAGCAAGGTACTTTTACCCGACCCATTTTCCCCGGCAATGGCTATACACTCACCATTCTTTATCGATATAGCTACACCTTTGAATATACATTTTTTATGTACGGTATAATGGATATTTGTGAGTTGTAATACATTCATTTTGGGCTCCTAAATTACGATATTCTAATTTAATTCTTCTTAAAAGTTTTAGAGACAACTTATGCATTATGACACCCTTTTTAGCGACTTTTCCACTTTATTATATCATAATTGATAGAATATTTTATCTCCTAAGTAAAATTGTTCCCTCTACCAATTAAATTAGCAATTAATTCATTTCACCCATAACCATTGCCCTATTTCAAAATGATTAGTCATCCTTTAATCTAGTAATTGACCAAAAATTTGAAAGGGGTTTCACAATGAAGAAGATTAGGCGAACAGGAAAAATTGCACTCATGCTTTTTGCAACACTGCTTATAACTATACCGCTTAGTAACAACTCTGCAAATGCAGAAACGGCTGGAGAAAGCACTGTCAACTTAAGACTTATGGAAACGACGGATATACATGTCCATCTTGCAAATTACGACTATTATCAAGATACGGAAACAAATGAATTTGGGCTAGCGATGACAGCAACGCTAATCAAGCAAGCCCGAAGCGAAGTTAACAATAGCATGCTATTTGATAACGGTGACCTAATCCAAGGTAACCCACTTGGGGATTACATCGCCCAAAAAGGTCTTGAAGAAGGAGAAGTACATCCCGTCTATAAGGCGATGAATCTATTAGACTATGACACGGGAAATATTGGTAACCACGAATTCAACTATGGTATCGATTATTTAAAGGAAGCAATTGACGATGCTAATTTCCCATATATCAATGCAAATGTCTATTATGATGACGGTGATGACGATCCAACAAATGATCAACCGTTTTTTGAACCATATATGATTCTACCTAAACAAGTAGTAGACTCAAACGGCAATACTCAAACAATTAATGTTGGAGTCATAGGCTTTGTTCCACCACAAATCATGCAATGGGACAAAACGAACCTAGAAGGAAAAGTAATTACCAAGGATATCTATGAAACAGCTCAAAAGTATGTTCCAGAAATGAAGGAACAAGGTGCTGATATTATTGTTGCAGTTCCGCATTCTGGACTGGGGTCTGTTGAATTAAAGGAACGCGAAGAAAATGCCACTTACAATTTAACAGAAGTTGAAGGCATTGATGCAATCATGTTTGGCCATGCCCACGAAGTCTTTCCAGGTAAAACATTTGCGGGAATCCCTGGTGTTGACTTAGAAAAGGGAACGATCAATGGTGTACCTTCCGTTGAAGCAGGATTCTGGGGTAACCACTTAGGAATCATTGATCTGAAACTCCAAAAGAATGGAGACAATTGGGATGTCATCGATTCCGGCGCCGAAGTACAATCAATTTATGATGACAGTACCGGTGAAGCACTTGTTGAACCGGATCAGGAAATTCTCGACGCCGTTTCCGAAGATCACCAGGCAACACTTGATTATATTCGATCCCAAGTTGGTGAAACAACTGCACCAATTTATAGTTACTTTGCACTTGTCAAAGATGATCCATCAGTTCAAATTGTTTCAAACGCACAAAAATGGTATACAGAAAAGGCTGTCCAGGATACCGAATATGAAGATTTACCAATTTTATCTGCAGCCGCACCATTTAAAGCTGGTGGCAGAAGTGGAGCCAGCTATTATACGTATATTCCAGAAGGTCCGATTGCCATTAAAAATGTATCTGATCTTTACGTGTATCCAAATACCTTGAAAGTCGTAAAATTAACTGGAAAGCAAATTCACGAATGGTTAGAAATGGCTGCAGGACAATTTAGCCAAATTGACCCGAACGCTTCGGAAGAGCAGTCCTTAATTAACAATGACTTTCCGACATATAACTTTGATGTGATCGATGGTATCACATATGAAATTGATGTTACGGAACCAACCCGCTATAACCAGGATGGTGAGTTAATCAATCCGAATACCCATCGCATCGTGAATTTACAATACAACGGTAAGAACGTTCAAGACGAGCAGGAATTTCTTGTAGCAACAAATAACTACCGTGCCGGTGGAGGAGGTAACTTCCCGAATTTAGACGGTAGCCAGATTGTCCTTTCTCCACAAGCGGAAAACAGGCAAGTAGTAATTGATTATATTCAAGAAAATGGCACAATTGATCCATCTGCAGACGACAACTGGTCATTTGCATCGATTGACAGTAATCCAAAGCTCACATTCCAATCTTCATCGGATGCACAGCAATTCATCCAGCAAGACGGAAATATCACATATCTCGGTGAGGGGACAGACGGCTTTGCCAAATATGCGATTGATCTAACGTCAGATGTGGAAGAAGAACCAGTAACACTATCATCAGTTAAACAAACTATTACCGCATACAAACAATCTGGTGATATTGATCATCCACTGGCCCAAAAACTTGTCAACAAGGTAAAACAAGCCGAACATCAATTAAATAAAGGCCATCATCATCAGGCTGTTAAGAAGATGGAAGGATTCTTGAAACATTTGAACAACAAAGCGATGGGTAAATTCATTAACGCAGAAGCGAGAGAAAATTTAAATAATACTGTTCAAGATTTACTTAATAGCTGGAAATAAACGTGAGAGCTCCATTTATTTAAATCCCCTGTGGTAAACATTACTCCACAGGGGATTTTTTCTTAACTTCATATACAAAAAGGAGATATATCCGATAAAAATTTTTTCACGCCAAAAGAATTTATTGAGGATTGCTTAACATTTCGTACAAGTCTTCTCTTTTCAAAATAAATCCAACTGCCTTGGTGAAAGTCCTTCATATTCAATGCCAAGCATTTTTTGAAACTCTTTTGCATTGCCGGCTGCATCCCCACCTGAATTATTGTTGAATAAAACGATAATATCCTTCGTATCCTTTGTCAGCTTCATGATTCTGTTTTTCCATTCCAAAAGCTCATTACGATTATATTTGTATAAATAGCGAACTTCTCGCCAGTTCGTGGCAGCTCCGTTCGGTTTATTCCATCCATGCAGGTTTCTACCATGCATCCGTACTAATGTCACGTTTTCACTTGTTGTCACAGGAACAATAGGGATAGATCCATCTCCTGCTTGTGGCTCATCAACAATGGAGTGAATCCAGCCCTCTTGCTTCATAAAAGAAAGCGTATTGGCACGATACTTATCACTAAACCAAGTTTGATTTCTAAATTCAAGCGCAACCGGAATATCTCCCATCATTTGCTTGCAAAACCGTAAATAATCCACATTCTCTTTCTTGCAGTCAAACCATGGCGGGAATTGAAATAGCACCATTGCCAGCTTGTTTGCATCCTGGTATGGCTTTAAAGATTCCTTGAAGGCCTGAAACATCTCTTCTCTTGTTTCAAAAGGTAACTCTTGACGCTGGTGTCCTGTCATTCCTTGATAAGCCTTCACAACAAAGCGGAAATTTTCCGGTGTTTCCTTCACCCACTTTAAAGCATTTTTGGTAGGCTGTACCGCATAGAAGGACGCATCGACTTCCACAACTGGAAAATGACTGCTATATTCAGGTAGTTTATCTTTTGCTTTCATGTGAGCAGGATATAGGGAATGATGGTCTCCCCATCCCGTTAAACCTATATAGATCATCATGTTCCCTCCTACTAATATTTTAGCATAGAATTAAAAGTGGAAGTCATATGACGATTTACAATTATTAAGAGCAAACATTTCTAATACCTCTTTTATCCTGTACAGATCATCACAACATTTTGATCAGGATCACGAATGGTAAAAAAAGCAAAATCATCAAAATGGACAATTTCTGATTCAATTTGGTATCCAAGCCTATTCACGTATTCATACGATTTTTGAATATCATCGGTATGGAAATTAAACAATGGATAGTTGGAGGATTGATCTTGCTTTAAAACCCCCTCTGGACCCCCATCCAACGTTAATCCTGTATGATGATTAATCTGCAAATTGTATACCGGTTTGGATACGTTTGATAAGTCAAACTCCTGACCAAGTAATTGAGAGTACCATTTAACTGAACTTGCTAAATCACTTACATGCACAAAGATAGTGTTAATTTGATTTTTAATCGGACTTGTCAAGCGATCACTCCTTCAGACTTTTATAATGCGTATATATTATACTTATACTTCGCTATAACCATATAGAAATCCTTTTAATCATACTCGCTTTCTTTCCACTTTTTCATAAAATGGATAAAATAATGTATTTCATCATAGTATTAAACTAATTGGACATGCATCAGCTAGAGTGAGGGAAGGGAGGTTTTACCTGTGAATTTAATAACAGCCACCAAACAAATCCTCATTCGATTTTTTGCGGAGCGGTTTTATGACCAATCGGCGCAAATGGCTTATTACCTTATGCTATCATTGTTTCCTTTTCTAATTTTTCTCTTTTCACTTATTGGCTTTCTGCAGGTAAATCCTGAGAATATTCTTGTCATGATTGAACCATTTGCTCCTCACGATACGTACATTGTTGTCCGTAATACATTGGAAACCATATTGAATAAAGGACGAGGTGAATTGTTGTCCTTTAGTCTTATAGCGGCTTTTTGGCTGGCATCAATGACCATCCAATCCCTTGTCCGCTCATTAAACAAAGCTTATCAAATCAGACGAAAACAATCGTTCTTTTTGCAGGGGATTATAAGTGATTTACTGCTTACTTTGGGATTTATGATTATACTGTCCTTTTCTTTGCTTGTCCCAATTATCGAGGATTTCGTTCGTACATACGTTCTAACCAGAGTCACCGTAGACGAATTATGGTACCGCTTATGGTTTTTAACGAGATGGGGACTTGGCACATTGTTCTTGTACCTTTTCTTTTCCATTTTGTACAAGGTCGTTCCCAGTATTAGGATACCATGGAGAAGTGTCTTTCCAGGGGCACTTTTTGCAACGATTGGCTGGCAAGTTGTATCAATTGGCTTTTCAAGGTTTGCTGGAATTGGTAATTACGCTGAATTTTATGGACAGCTTGGAAGTATCATTGCTTTAATGGTCTGGTTTTATCTCACAGCAGTTGTTCTCCTAATCGGTGGAATGATTAATGCAAACCTATATAAAAAACGGCCATGATATAAAAAAATAACAGAGCAATTGACTGCCCTGTTACTTTTCTGCTATTAACCTTTACAGTAATTCAGCCAGTGATTCCATGGGTACTCTTTCGGCGGGAAGGACTTAACTGTAATCACTTCATCTTTCGTAGGATGTTTGAATTGCAATTCATGTGCCCATAATGCGATCTGCTGGCCAGGTTTATTTACCTGCTGGCCATACTTTTGGTCACCATAGATTGGAATTTCTGATTCGGAAAGTTGAACACGTATTTGATGAGGACGGCCAGTATGAAGCTTCACCGATAGTAAGCTCAAGTTTTTCATTCGATTAATTGTCTCATAGTTTAATAATGCCTTTTTCGCCTTCTCATGACTAGCAGGCACAGTATGTACAATGTTTTTACGTTTATCTTTGAACAGATAATGTTCCAATTTTGCATGCGCTTTGGCGGGGGCCCCTCTAACAACCGCCAAATACTTCCGTTCAAGCGCATTTCTGCGAATCACATCAGACAACCTTGAAGCAGCTTTGGACGTTTTTGCAAACACCATTGCACCACCAACCGGCCGATCGAGACGATTAACAAGCCCCAAAAACACATTGCCCGGTTTCTGATAACGAACTTTCAAATCATGCTTTAACAATGTCAAAAGATCGTTATCTTTGGATTTGTCCTCCTGAACGGGTATATTGACTGGCTTTTCAACCACTAGTAAATGATTGTCTTCATAAAGAATGGGTATATCCATAGAATGTTTTCAGTCTCCTTGAATACTTGTCAAGCTTAGATAGGGTGGTTATTTTTATTTGCAAAAATCAGTAATACAGTGATTAAACTCCCAAAACTGATTATCAGAATCATTGACTGGTAAACTGTCATTTCACTCACCAAAAAAGGAGTGAGCCACCGCTATAAAAAGCCTTATTATATTGTATCACGAGCCTAGTCTAAAAAGCATTACGTTTGGTTTTTTCTAATAAGAAATGCTCACCTGAACTGAATTTCCCCCATGATTATCCAATCCCATCATGAACCTATAATATTTTCAACCCCATCTAGTCTCATCACCTATCTACGCATATACCGAATATAATTCCAGATTGCCGCCAATAACGCAATAAGGCCACAAACAATAGGCAGTAAGGAAAAAGACCATCTATGAAGTACAAAGCTCCCGGCAATGGAACCTAGTGTAATACCCACATACATTGCTGTTTGATTCCAGGCCATTGCTATTCCAAGCCGCTTAGGAAATCGATTTGCCAGATGAGCTTGATATGCAGAAAATGCAACATATCCAGCAAATGGCCACATTGCTAGAAGAGGCCACATCCAGAATTCGGTTGAAAAGTATACTCCAAATAGGACTAACAAAATCGCTAGTGCTAGTAAACTTATAGTTGATATGATGCTTGCTTCCCATGCATCCGCAATTCTACCGCCTGACAAACTTCCGGCAATCGCCCCAATTCCGTAAACAACGAGGGCAATAGCAACAAAGACAGGAGAAAGCCCCTGAACCGTTTCAAACCCTGTTCCAATGTATGTATACACACCGTATACAGCTCCGGCCCAAAACATTGTAACCGTAACATCCAGCAAAATGTCGCTAAATTTTCCTTTTTCTTTTACGGTACGATCAGCCTCCCGCCGTGGTTGATCAGACCATACTCGCCCATTCAACAAAGCTAAACAAATAGCTATAAAGGCTAATGCAAAAAAGATGAAACGCCAACCAAGAAATTGGCTTCCTATTGTTCCAATTGGTGTACCAGACCATAATGCAGTCAAAAATCCTGATGTTGCAATTGATAACCATCTGCCTCGTTTCCCCTCAGGAGCCGAATCGCCTGTTACTGCAAAGACAGATGAACTAACCATGGAAGCGGAAAGTCCTGCCAAGATTCGACTTGCCAATAACAACAAAAATGACGAAGCTATACCTGTAAATAAATTGGCAACCGTAAAGCCAATTAGTCCAGTTACAATCATTCTGCGTCTGCCCCACTTATCGGATAACGAACCAAACCATGGGGCACTAACAGCATACATCAATGAAAAAGCTGTTACCATCCAACCGGCCTTTGATGAATTAATTTGAAATTCATTTGCGATTGAAGGAAGCAACGGGGAGATGACAAATAAATCAGTTCCCACCATAAATAGCGTAATCCATCCTGTTGCCAGCTGAATACGTTGAAGCCAATATTTACTTATTACCATAATCTAACACCTTCTAACAAACATATCTTTCAATAAATTCCTAACGTCATACATTATGATTTGCCAGGGCAAGTATATCACCTAAGAAGATGAAGCCAATATTTTAGCACTATAATTGATAGAGATATACATCATGGGATTTTTGGCCAGTTACAAGCTAGCTCCTCCTTCTTAGTTAGTAAATTAAGCGAGGTTTTAAATAGCATGGAAAGATACTCGATTTATGATATGAATTACTTTGCCGCGGGGGTTGATGGATTGGGGATATTCTGATTTAAATAAGACAGCAAGTAAAGGTGTTACTGTTTTAGTTTTCCTTTTTCTGTATGTTATTAAACTTTATGGTTTATACCTTTAACTTTCATTGGCTGATTCCCGGAAAGGAACCAGCCATTATTTAAATTAAGCTACAACATCGTAGCCTTGATCTTCTACAGCTTCTTGCATATCTTGAGTGGTGACCTTTGCATCGTCATACGTAACGTCTACCTTACCGGTGGCTAAATCTACCTCAACATTCGTTACGCCACCAAGTTCACCTAATGCTCCTTCAACGGATGATTTACAATGGCCACATGTCATACCTTTTACATTCAGTGTTAACTTTTGCATTCCATTTCACCCCCTTTCAAAGGATTTGTTTTATACTTTAACCCGCTTTAACCGAAGAGAGTTCGAAACAACACTTACAGAGCTGAATGCCATTGCCGCACCAGCTATCCATGGTGCTAATAAACCAATTGCCGCTATTGGGATTCCAGCACTATTATAGGCAAAAGCCCAGAATAGATTCTGACGGATATTTTTAATGGTAGCCTTACTTAATTTGATTGCCTTAGGTATAAGCAACAATTCTCCACCAAGGACGGTGACATCTGCCGCTTCAATCGCTACCTCTGTCCCCGTTCCGATGGCAATACCAATATCAGCAATTGCAAGTGCAGGCGCATCATTCACACCATCCCCAACCATCGCAACTTTCTTATCCTGTGCTTGTACTTCTTTTACCTTGTTCGCTTTTTCTTCCGGAAGCACCTGGGCAATAACACGATCAATTCCGACTTGTTTGGCAATGGCTTGTGCTGTTCGTTCATTATCCCCAGTTAGCATGATAACTTCTAATCCCTGGTCCTTCAGTTTGCCTATTGCCTCCACCGCTGTCTCTTTAATTGTATCAGCAACAGCAACGATTCCACGATATTCGCCATTGACTGCAATTAACATAGCCGTTTTTCCATTTGTTTCATAGGTCATTAACGCTTGCTCTGCGTGGCGGACATCAATATTATGTTCCGTCATCAATTTTCTCGTACCTACAAATACTTCATTGCTAGAAATCACTGCACGAATACCACGACCGGGTATTGCTTCAAAATCATCGGTATCGACGAGTGTCAGATTTTTTTCCGTTGCATAGGCGACAATTGCTTCAGCAAGCGGATGTTCTGATCCTTTTTCTGCACTAGCCAATAATTGTAGTGTTTCCGCATCACCAGTAAAGTCCGTTACTTCTGGTTTCCCTTTGGTGATAGTACCAGTTTTATCAAAAATAATCGCATTTAGTTGGTGTGTACGTTCTAAGTGTTCGCCACCTTTAAAAAGAATTCCGTTTTCAGCAGCTTTACCTGTTCCAACCATAATCGAAGTCGGAGTAGCCAAACCTAACGCACACGGACATGCGATCACGAGAACAGCAATTGCTGCGACTAAAGCAGATTCGAAATCACCAGGTTGTACAAACGCGATCCAAACAATAAATGTTAAGACTGCAATGCCTACAACAATCGGGACAAAATATCCAGATATAACATCAGCCAAACGCTGGATCGGAGCTTTTGAACCTTGGGCATCTTCTACAGCTTTAACAATCGACGCAAGTGCGGTATCCTTACCCACCTTTGTCGCCTCTATTTCAATTGTACCGTTTTTATTCATCGTTGAACCAACAACACTAGCATCAACGTCTTTTTCAATCGGGATGGATTCTCCCGTAAGCATCGACTCGTCTACGGAAGTTCTTCCTTTGACAATAATACCATCTACCGGTATTTTTTCACCAGGTTTGACAATCATGTGATCACCGACCGTCACTTCTTCAACTGGAATCATCACCTCTTCACCATTTCGAATGACACGTGCCTGCTTTGCCTGTAGATTTAACAATTTAGAAATAGCAACTGTTGTTTTGCTTTTTGCGCTCGTTTCCAAATATTTTCCGAATAAAATAAGCGTAATTAAAATAGCACTCGTCTCGAAATAAAGATGTGGCATATAGCTCGGATTGCCAATTGTTTTTAATGCTTCATACAAACTATAAAAATAGGCCGCACTTGTTCCAAGAGCGACTAATACATCCATATTGGCGCCACCGTTACGCAGGTTTTTATAGGCACCAACGTAAAACTGCCACCCAATGATGAATTGTACTGGTGTTGCCAGAGCAAATTGGAACCACGGATTCATAAAAATGTCTGGTATGTTTACACCAAATAAATGTACAAGCATCGTTATTAGTAATGGTGCCGCTAATACAGCGGAGATGATTAGCTTCCATCTCATCCTATTTAACTGCTGTTCTTTTTGAGATTGTTTCTCTTGTTTATCCGCTTTCGCCTTGGCATCATAACCTAGCTTTTTAATTCTGCCAATAATAGCATCTTCGTTCATTAGGTTAGCATTGTACTCTACTGTTGCGCTTTCCGTTGTTAAATTTACAGTTGCATGCTTAACCCCTTCTTGCTTATTAAGTACTTTTTCGATTCGGGAAGAACAAGCTGCACAGGTCATCCCTATCACATCTAACTCGGCTTTTTCCGTCTGAACGCCGTAGCCGATTTTCTCAATCCTATCAGTTATATCGTTAAGAGAAGTTGCCTGCGGATCATAGTCAACACTTGCTTTTTCCGTTGTTAAGTTGACTTGTGCCTGAACCCCGTCCATTTTATTTAAAACCTTTTCAATTCGATTTGAGCAGGCTGCACAGGTCATTCCTGTCACACCAACTGTTGCGTGCTGTTGTTCACTCATAGCCGTCCCCTCCTCACTTGGAAAAATGTTTCATTATATCCATTAGTTCATCAATTGCAGCATCACCTTCACCTGATTTTACGGCGTGAGTAACACAATGTTTCGCATGTCGCTCCGCTACAGAAAATCCGACCTTTTTTAATGCTGCATTAATGGCACTGATTTGTACTAAAATATCAACACAGTAACGGTCTTCTTCAACCATTTTCTGAATACCCCGTACTTGGCCCTCTATTCGTTTCAGCCGGTTTACGACTGCCTGTTTTTCATCATTCGTTCGTGGTGTAATTGGATGATCATGAAGGAACTCGCCCATGTTCGTCACTTCCCTTTATTATTTTATAATAATACTATACCCCCCTAATGTATTGTAGTCAACTAAGAGGCTTTTGTGATTTCCAGTGTTGTCATTCAAATACAATGAAAAGTTAGCGGAAGAATGTAAAGCGGGACATGGGGTCAGGTTTCTTGTCCCTGTCTCCATGCCCCTATGAATATCTCTATTCCTAACTGGGACACTTTTTTTCCTGTCCCATGCCCCATAAAAGTGATTATTCCGCTCTTTCAATCACCGCTTGATGTTCATTTAAAATATCGTTCAGCTTCTCCTTCATTTCATCTGTAGTAACAATACAGTTGATGAAACGAAATTTGCCCTTAATTCTCAACTCATATTTATCATTGATCTCTTTTGAGAAACCATAATATTTATGATTAAAGTCAATTCTTACAAATTCAAATGATTTAATTTTATTCCAGGCTATAAAGCGGGCTCCACAAATTATGCCATCATCCGCTACGGCAAATAAATCGAGAAAATTATATGTATAGAACAAAGGGAGAAGAATCAATGGATATAATGACAACTCGGATTCCATTAAAAACCTTCCGATGAAGAACATAATCAATACAAATAGAAGTATGAAGGAATACATAATGATCCCTGCTTTTTGTTCGGTATATGTCGGAAATTTCACCGGTTTTTGTTGGTAAATTCGAATGGCCGCAATTTCCTCGTCTTTAATCGGAAAAATAACATTCTGCTTTATTTTCATCAATACCTGAATAAATCTATAACCAGCGTAACCGAAGGCAATTAAAAATAGGATATCCATAAGTATGTTCATCTAAATCACTCCTTTCTCAAACAAACTACGGGAGCTTTAATCTCTTATATTTCCGGGATTGTTGTAAGTATATACAAAATAATAATAGCTATCATTACGAATGCGAACGCAATACCTACAACTACAGCTAAAAGGTTTGATTTCCATGTATAGCCTTTAAAATCTGATTCCGAAATAGCGTCATCGACTTTCCTAAAGTGTAGCAGCAAACTGATATTTACCAATCCAATAGTGATCAAGGTTATTATCAGCATCAAAATAAAATCTATTTGAAAAACATAATCTGTCGAATCATGATTCAAATAATATTGCAAAAACATAAAACCACTCAATATTAAATTCCAAATATAACTCATTTTCCGCTGTTTATTCCATTCTCTCCCCATCTTTTGTTTCTCATAATTTGCTACCTGTTCAAAAACAGGAATAAATGATTTCGTTGAGTTACCCTTTATAAGGCCTAAAACAGCTTGAATCAATATCAAGACTCCAAGAACGAAGAAAAATACTGAAAATGTAACACCAAAAACACGGACCATAACGAAAAATAGTATTAATAATGCAAGTATGAGGCTATTTGTTACAGTAATTTGTTTCCCTCTTAATTTCTTTAATTCGATCGATTTCACATTATCTCCCCCACTTTACCGTTTATTTCCTTCTTAGAATCGCAGGTCCGATAAATAGACAGATGAAGAATGTTGCTAAAACATAATAAATCAAATATCTTACCTCAATGAATTGTTGATCTAGTATTTTATCACACACAACCAAATAGATTAGCAACAGAAAGAAGGATAAACCCATTGTTGAAAGCATAAATTTCCTGATTTTATTAATAACCTTTTTATCAGTTTCAGCATCACCTGGTTTTTCCTTGCCATTTGTTCTCCATTCAGTAATGCTTATACCAATAAGAAGTCCGACTAATAATCCCCATTGCATTTTACCCACGATAAGACTTGTAACACCAACTCCGACAATTCCACCAATAAGTATACCAACATACCTATTTCGCATTTTCATTTAACATCTCCTTCAATTTTCACCCTCTTTACCAACCTAAAGTCAACATCATGGGTATAAACAGCTTATCTACTTCAAGGGTATAAAGTTTAATCCAGACTAAAAAGACCTGGAAAACGAATTATTAAACTCTTTACTATAACCAATTACACCAAACAATATTGCTATAATCAACAATGTATGATTATAAAAAGTCCAACAATTTAAGTTCTCCGGTGTTAACTGCATCTAAACAAAACTTTTTACATTAGCGCCATACCAATTTTGACGTTTTTAAATTATTTATGTTGGGAATAAGTATATGAGGTGACAATTATGAGTAACTTCAGAATACGCAACTACCCCAATTACATTGATGTAGATATTGGGCAACACGAAGTAATTATTAATGAACGCTATGAATTTTTTTATAACTTAAACGATGTCTTTATTGCATTGTTATTCCTGCTTGGAAGCATTCTGTTTCTTTGGAGTTCTACCGAAACATATGCTATTTGGATGTTTATCATTGGAAGTGCGCTGTTTTTAATTAGACCTTTGATTCAATTTACTAAAAGATTTCATTTAAAAAGGATTCAAAACTATAAAGAATAGTTTTGGATCCTTTTTCTTACTATTATGGTATTCCAAGCCCGGTATCTGCAAAAGGGGCTGTTTTGATTTCCGTCCTTTTTCTCTTACGCCGATGTTTGCATCGGCATGTTAATTGCATTTATCATTTCCGAGAAAAATAACCCCTCATGCACATTAGTCAGTCATTGAGGGATTACCTCTCTTGTGCCTAGCCCCTTTTGATGGGGTTTAGCTTTATCGTAACCACAAGCATGCCATTTCGACACTTTAGACCCAATTACCATAAATACTTCAACACTAGGTTTAAACATGCTTTTTCATATTATAATGAAGCCTCTCGCAACAAAATGTTCCATACAAATAGATGAATATTCATAGGATTAGTAACATACATTAAAGTTGGAGTTAAATAACTGATAAAGGTTAGGTGAATACATGGATGAGAAGTCATCAAGAAACCAAAAGCCTGTAAATAAAAATGCTAAACAGGAGCAACTGGATCAATATCGTAAAGTAAACACAGGAAAACCAATGACGACCAATCAAGGGAGAAAAATATCAGACGATCAAAACCAATTAAAGGCGGGTGTGCGCGGCCCGACATTGCACGAGGACCACCAATACTTTGAAAAAATGACACACTTTGTAAAAGAAGAGATACCGCAAAGAGTCGTACATCCAAGAGGTTACGGAGCGCATGGGGAGTTTGAATGTTATCAGTCCATGAGACATGTTACAAAAGCGGGATTTTTACAGGAAGCTGGAAAAAAGACCCCTGTATTTAACCGGTTTTCCACCGTACAAGGGAGAGCTGGATCAAAGGATACGGCAAGGGATATGCGTTGCTGGGGCGCCAAGTTTTATACAGAAGAAGGAAATTACGATCTGACAACGATTAATAATCCTGTGCTTATTAATCAAGACGCGATGAAGTTTCCGGATGCGATGCATGCGTATTTCAATAATATACGTGATGATATGCCAACAGCTACCGGTGCACACGACACGTTTTGGGATTATGTCGCCAACAATCCGGAATCGATCCATCAGACCCTATGGATTATGTCTGATCGGGGCGTTATAAAAAACTATCGAATGATGGCATCGTGGTCGATTAATACGTACCTGTTTGTCAATGAAGAAGAGAAAGCGACTTTTGTAAGGTTTGTTTGGAAACCTGTTCTTGGAGAACATGCTCTACTTATGGATGAGGCTCAGAAAATCGGTGGCATCGATCCGGACTACCACCGGCGAGATCTGCACGATGCCATTAACCGTGGGGCTTATCCGGAATATGAATTAGGTGTCCAGCTGATTGCGATGGAGGATGAATTCAAATACGACTTTGATCCTCTCGATCCTGCAAAGTTTTGGCCGGAAGAGGTTGTCCCTGTTCAGCTTATCGGCAGGTTGACATTGAATCGAAATGTGGATAATTACTTCGCGGAAACAGAGCAATCGGCCGTTAGCCCTGGAAATGTTGTTCCGGGCATTGATTTTTCCAATGATCCCGTCCTGCAAGGAAGATTAGCTGCTTATCTACCTGCACACTATCATCGTCTTGGTCCGAATTATCAGGAATTACCGATCAATAAACCGATATGTCCGTTTCATAATAATCAACGAAGAGGAGGTAATACCTTTTCAATCGATGTTGACAAGGTATGGTATCATGAAAATTCGCTAGCAAACAATACGCCGTACACAACACCTCCGGAACAAGGGGGATATAAACATTATCCAAAGAAAGTAGATGGACGCACAATTCGGGCCCGAAGTGACTCATTCAAAGATTACTTTTCACAGCCAAGAATCTTCTGGAATAGTATGACACCAGTTGAAAAGCAGCATTTGATTGAATCACTTAGCTATCAGCTCGGGAGATGTAAAAGCGAATCTGTTCGTCAGCAAGCTGTTAATCTGCTTGTCAACGTTGATAAGGAAATGGCATGTATCATTGCCGACAATGTTGGTGTAGACCACCCAAGCGGGACGAATGTTCCCGTTTCGACAAGTTACCCTTCTCTTAGCATATTTAGTGGACCGAGTTATGCGTATACACAAAAAGTAGGTGTACTAATTGGAAATGGTTTTAACGGGCAAGAGGTAACAAATGTGCTGAACTATCTACAGCAATGCGGAGTGTTTATAGATATTGTAAGTGAAACGCTTGGTACGGTTACAGGGGCGGATGGTACAACGATCGAAGTCGACTATACATTCCTCACAACTAGTCCGTACTTACTTGACTCACTTTTTGTTGTTGGAGGTAGCTCTAAGAATCAAGCTAAATTTAATCAGGACATTTTGTATTACACAAAAGTTGCATATAAACATTATAAGCCAATTGGTGTTGCTCCATCTGGACAGTCCTTTATTCAGCCATCAGAGGAAAATAATTTAAACGGTGTTGTCTTTGCCAAAAACAATCCTAACTTCGGCAAGGATTTTGTCTCCGCAATCGCTAAGCAGCGTTTTTGGGATAGAAAATAATAATACTTTAATCACTTTTAGGGGTTGTTCAAAAAGTCCGGTAAAAATGACACATCGAATTTCTTCGTTAGCGAAAAGGGAACTTCTACTAAGAACGCCCACGTCCTGTGGGCAACGTAGAAGTCAACACTTCCTGTGTAAGTCCGTTCCTCACGTATTAATAGCATACGTTCCGGTACTCAAAGCTACGCTGCCTCGAACTTCTCGGTCCTTTTTATCCTCCTTTTTGAACACGTACTTTTAGGGAAATAACTGGGGTTGTTTCCCTTATTTCATATACCTAAAACGGGAGGTATGTTAGATGAATGATACAAATTTTATAAAGCAAGGCTTATACTTACAAGATTTACCTGCCTGACACCCGGCATATTCATAACATCCTTTTAACGATCAACCAAGCTCATGAATAACAACACAAGTATAATTTTATTACCATTTTCTCTTTTTGCACAACTACCCCACAAAATAGTCGTTATTTACATGGGGTTGGGATTTGCCATATTAATTAATATTCACTTCTATGTTTCTGACCTCGGGACGATGTTTCTGCTCTCACGCCGATGTTTCTCTGCTCGCGCCGATGTTTCTCTGCTCGGGACGATGTTTCTGCTCTCGCGCCGATGTTTCTGCTCTCGCGCCGATGTTTTCGCTCTCACGCCGATGTTTCTCTGCTCGGGACGATGTTTCTGCTCTCACGCCGATGTTTCCCGCTCTCGCGCCGATGTTTCCCGCTCTCGCGCCGATGTTTCTCTGCTCGCGCCGATGTTTCTGCTCTCACGCCGATGTTTCTCTTCTCGCGCCGATGTTTTCGCTCTCGCGCCGATGTTTCTCTTCTCGCGCCGATGTTTCCCGCTCTCGCGCCGATGTTTCTCTGCTCGCGCCGATGTTTCCCGCTCTCGCGCCGATGTTTCTCTGCTCGCGCCGATGTTTCTGCTCTCGCGCCGATGTTTCTTGGTTAAATCATCGGGAGTTGGGCAGGGAAATTGCGGTTAATTACCCCTAATTACCACATCGTCCAGAGAGCAAGCCCTTATCATTGAGCCCATATTCCTCGGTTGCTCAACTGTCTGCTCCCCTTAGAAAAAAGGCTCTTTTACAATTGATGCGCCCACTACCTTATTTTCGAATATCGCTAGTACTTTTTAAAGTAGGTATAATTATCATGGAAATTATAACAATAAGGTATAGCAGAAGAATTAGAACGGAGGTTATCATGGGATTCGCAGTTTTCTTTTTAGCATCTTGGCTGATTACCGCCATATTTGTCATCATGGCAAAAAAGCTTTCCCTTATCGAAAATACAGCGGTTTACTTGTTCTTATTGATTATTACCATTAATGTATCATGGATTATAATTGAAGAATTGAAGCTGATCAAAGAAACTGAAGAGGGCATAAAGTTTGCCGCATATTTACTCAATAGAAGTGTTATCATTCCAATGACATTAATTACACAATTAAATTTTCTTCATCGATCAAATACCGTCCTAAGATTCATATTGACAACCGCTGTTTCTTTAATTATCCTACTTGGATTAAGGGCACTTTCTATCTACTTTGATATTATCACTTACCTTAAATGGAATTTCGGCTACGATATCATTTACTTTGTTATTTTGCATCTTATCACGTATTACGCCTATCAATTATTTCAGTATTTAGCCCGGAACGAGGTGGAAGTTCCATGACTTTATGGGGGCATTTTGATAAAAATGAAATCTACATCCTAAGCGTCCTTGTTGTCCTATGTATAATTTTATTCCTACTGCCAAAGCGATTCCCACGTGATGTGACAATGCTGTTTTTTATATGGGGGTTTGCATGTTCAACACTGTTTGATTTTACAATTGGAGGAGGATTGATTGACTTTTATAAGACAAATGATTTGAACGGCTATGAATTATTTGACTTGCTTACTTACGTCATGTTTGCTCCGATTAGTTATCTCTTTATTTATTTATATGATGTCTTAGGTATTAACAAAAAAACATTTATATGGTATATCTTAGTATGGACGATTTCTGGGCTAGGAGCTGAGTGGATGTCAACAATGATGGGTGTCACAGAACACCAAAATGGCTACCAGACGCCATATTCAGTTGCTGTATTCCTTGTCGTTCTAACGGTAACAGCGCTTTATTATGAGTTGGTGAAGCCTCATCGGAAAGGTTAATCATTTGCGCATACACTCTATTTCCCATTCCAATTTGGTTCCGTCTTTCCCCTCCTTCGCTTTAAGTGTAGGACTGGAATAAAGCTTGTCATTTTATAGATGCAAAATTTAACAATCTTGCCTTTAAATTAAACATCCATTTTTCAACTTACCTACCCGATAGTATTATATAAAAGAGCTGCCGAAACAGCTCAGAGAATAACTAACTATATTTTCAATACTGGAATCAAAAGACCTATTTTCCCCAGCTTGTATATCCGAGTAGTTCAACACCATCTTTACGTGATACTTGCTGCAGATACGACTTAAGGTAATTAAGCCGGTAGTCATCAATCACTGTACGTCCACTGATTTGTCTGCTTCCTCCGGTGGGTAGGTTTTCTTTATAAAAAAGGATAAAATAACCGCAACAATAGAAAGAACAGTGATCACCATAAAGGCAACATTCACGCCATATATCATCGGATTTAAAATCGCAGGATCCCGCTTTGCCACTTCTCCTGTCGTGGTCATGACAGTCACAATAATCGCCGTTCCAATTGAAGCAGAGACCTGGCGCATCGTATTATTCATCGCTGTCCCATGTGCGATTAACCGCTTTGGCAATTGATTTAATCCAGCCGTTGTCACGGGCATCATCACCATCGACAATCCAAACATTCGGATCGAATAATAAATAGTCAGATAAGCAAACGAAGTAGAAGTCGTCAGGGTTGCAAATGGCAGCGTTGTAACAGCCATGATGGTTAATCCCGTAATTGCCAACCATTTAGCGCCAATTTTATCAAAAATACGCCCTGTGATCGGTGACATCAGCCCCATGACAAGTGCCCCGGGTAAAATGGCCAATCCGGACTCCATCGCTGTAAAGTCCCGCATATTTTGCATATAAAGCGGGATCAATGTTTCAATCCCAATGAGACCCATAAATGCGAGCATCCCAATGCCAGTCGTCAGTGTGAAAATAAAATATTTAAATACCCTGAATTCCAGCATCGGATGGTCAAGCCGCAGCTGCCTTACAATAAACAGAACCAAAGTAATCACACCTATTGTTAAGGTAAGAATGGTCATAAAATTTCCCCAGCCGAAATTTCCTGCACAGGTGAAGCCATAAAGCAATCCCCCGAATCCAAATGAGGATAGAATAATTGATACGATATCGACTTTCGGATGGGTCAGTTCTGTAACATTTTTCATGGTACGCACAGCAATACCAATAAGCAAAAGGGCAATAGGCAAAATGACAAAGAACATAACACGCCAGGAATAGGCATTGATGAGCCAACCGGACAGGGCAGGCCCGATAGCTGGAGCAAATTGGATAACGAGACCTGCCAGTCCCATTGCTGCACCACGCTTATGAATGGGATAAATTAATAAAAAGACAGTTTGCATTAGTGGCATCATAATCCCGGCACCGGCTGACTGCACAATCCGTCCAAGTAAAAGAACACCGAAGTTCGGCGCTACCCCTGCAATCAACGTTCCAAAGGCAAAAATGCTCATTGCAGAGATAAAGAGCTGCCGTGTTGTAAAGCGCTCAATTAAGAAGGCTGTAACGGGAATCATCACACCATTAACGAGCATAAAAACGGTTGTTAACCACTGGCCTGTATTCGCGCTGATATGCATTTCTTTCATAATCGGAGGAATCGCTGTAATCATCGTCGTCTGATTTAGGATTGAAATAAATGCTCCTGCCAATAGTAAGGCAACAATTGTCTTTCTGTTATATGTTTGGGATGTCATTCATACCTACCTCATTCTTCCTATACTTATAAAAATACTTTATTATGGCAATTTGTTTATCATAACCTGTTTCCCATCCATTTGAAAAGCAAGAAGCATCGTTTTCCATTTTTTAATAAGTAAGGTGTCTTAAGCCTGAGTGTGTTTAGTGTTGCTAAATAAAAGTTTAAATAAAATCCAATTTTAACCCTTATACCAGCAGTAATTAAAAAACCATTATTTTGAAAGAACGATTGATCAAAATAATGGCCTTCTGTTTGATTAAACAATAATTTTTTATAATAAAGTTTGATCATTTTTTACTTCACTAAGGCTTCCTAACTCATTAATAATGTCTCAAGCATAATTTTTAACTGCTATTCTAATCTCTCTTCCCCTGGATTTTATGATAAAGGGACATGGATGGCCCAAATAGCTGTTGGAACTGCTATTGCTCCAGCTATCATAGATGTTAAGAGGTCTGTAGTATCTGTACCACCGATATATAACAAAATAATAACCGCAATTAATAAGAGAAGGAATGGTATAGCCTTCACAAATTGGCTAATCCTTTTCTTCCTTCTACCTTCCCTTTGTTACTGTATGTTGTGATTATAGTCCAACTGCCGGAAGAGCAATTATACTAAGAATAGTTGCTACTCCAAAAAGTATTGATTGTAAAATACCAGAGCTTATCATTGCACCAACCCATAAGATTACGGTTATTAAAACAAGTGTAGGAATTTTGTTTTGTACCACATCCCAAACAATCCGATATTTAATGGAAAAATAACCATGAATCATCATATTGTTGGTTTAGAATAAAGTTTGATTAAAATGAGCTGATAAAGCCTGGTTTAACAACACAGCTAGAGCCTGTTATTGAAAAAAAGATTGATCAAAACAGGCTCTCAACATATTTCGCTCCATAGAATTTTTATAAAAAAGTTTGATCATTTTCTGTTTGGGTTATTCCATTAAAGCGCACTTTACTGGACTACAAGCAGAAAGAAATTATAAAAACTTCTCTGGGTTTCTTACTTTTAGTGCTAATACATAACCGCAATTTACACAAAAATAAGCATCAACTTCAGAACTTTTTATAATTGCCTTTCTCTTAAATAATGACCCATATCCTTTGAATTCCCCCATTTTCATCTCTTTTGAACTGCACTCTGGGCAAATCTTATCTCTGTTCAAAGGATTTCCCTACAATTTACAAATGATTTAATGTGATTGATATTCCCTATACGACATATAAGAAGATGTAGTTAATGTACAAAAAAGAACAAAAAAGAAACCGATCATCATCAAATTACTTGGAAGGAACACACAAAGTAACATAATGAGACCACCAATAAACAAAGGTAAAGAGAATGGGCGTATTACAATATTCCACAGTTGATTAGAATTTTTTTTGTTTTCCTTGGTATTATTAAGATCAAGTTGAAATCTTGGAAGAGTATTAGCTGTGGTGATAAGAACGATACCTACACTAACAGGTATTAAATATAAAAGGTTAACTTCTATACCTGTTACCAATAGAATTAAACCAAGATGAAGTATAAACAGAATTATAGTAACTGATAAGAAAATGCTTTCGATTCCTTTTTTATATCGAGTATAAGAGCTTTGAAATGATATAAGTTTTGGAATAATTATTAAATTACTGTTCACTAAACACATTGAGAATGGGACACTAAATAATATTACTCCAGTTGCCCCGAATTTTGATTCTTCTGTTGCTGTATTTGAGAAAAACAAATAAACACTAACTGCAAAAGATAAGAACATAAGGAAACTAATGCAAATTTTTTTCATCATAATTCATCTCCCTTTCTGTTGGAATTAAACTGAACAATCCACTTCAAAACATCCTGAAAAACGGTTGAATTTAATGAGTAATAAACATACTGTCCCTTTTTTATGGCAAATACTAATTCAGCATTCTTTAGAACAGATAGGTGTTGAGATATTCCAGCCTTACTTATTTCAAAATTCTCGGCAATTTCTCCAGCAGTCAAATCCCCCTTCCGTAAAAGGTCTAATATTTTTCTTCTATTTTCATCAGACAGAGCTTTAAATAATTCGTTGACGGACAATCATTTTTCCTCCATTTACTAATATTTAAGCATTTACTTAATTACTTAAATTATAATTGAATGGATTATAATGTCAATAGGCATACCCATACTATTTTTAAATTAACTGCGTTAGTTTATTAACCTTATATCACCACTTGGAAGGTTTTGGTACTTAATCTATCTTATTGACACTCAAAGTGACATATTAACTGTCAATCTTTTTTGTTTGTACAATACTTGTTGTCGTAGTGAAAAGAAGCTGTCAATTTAATTGTCAATTTCGTCTTAGAAGAAGGTAAAACCTAATGAATATGCACCCATAAACGGAACCCTTTACGCTATTGGATCCAATCTCGAATTTGTATTGAGTTTATATTGAAACAAACGTTTGATTTATTATTGAAAGGTGGAGCTAGTATAGTTTCATGGACACATCTAAGTTAAATTTATACAATGAATTTCAAGGAGGATGTGTCCAATGATTACAAGAAATAATGGTAAACGTTTTTTCACATTATTATTCCTTTCATTTACCGAACTAAAAATTGGCTGCTCTAAATCAATTGGCTTGTACATATCTGTAACCATGATTTTTTTAGCAAGCAAATGATAAAACAACGTAACACCACTTCCAAAAGGCAAGTGTGTATCTGCATCAAACTCACTAGCAATTTCTCGAATACCTCGTGAATTATTAAATAGACGATTCATAAGAGACATTGATAAATCGTCAATTTGTTGGTTAGCCATTTCCCGGTATACATCATAGCTCCGAATATCAAAATAATCATGGATATAACTAATATTTCTAGCCATGGTCTTATCAATTTCTTCCTCTGTTACAATACCCCAACTAATTCTTTACGATCCCAGTATTCCCGTTCAATTTCGAATTTCTCTAATACACGTTCTTCTAGTAGCTTATCTTTCATTTTGATAGTATGAGCGACTTCAAATACACCTTGTCCCTTATCAACTGTTAATAAAAAGTCCGTTGTCATAACAATTGGATCGCCTGTTTTTGGATCAGCTGGATGTTTAATTCCAAGCTCTTCCGCAATGACAATCGTCTCTTCTTGTGGTAATAAAGGATACTGTTCATGAATATCTAATACAACATCGGAAAATTCAGTCAAATAAAAGTAATTTCGTTCTAAATCCGATAAAAACTCATGTTGTCTACTGGTCTTTATACCTTTTAATCTCGTTGACCGACCTAGTGAGGAAACATCCTGAATTTTTAGCCATGGCTGATAATCTGCCCCACATCCAGTTCCTCTACCTTCTTTAATCCATTTATCGACTTTAGATGTTCTTTTCCTTTTCGCCACAAAAACACCCCTTTAGACAATCATATCCAAAGGGGTAAAACATCGCAACTTTTTTATAAACGTCGCGACTTTATTTTAAACATCGCATCTTTTTTACAAACGTCGCGACTTTATTTTAAACCTACAACAAAATGTAGCTTTAAAATAAAGTTTGATCAGAAAGACATTACAAACCCGTATAACTGTAATCAAGATAAATCCATTTTGAAAAAAAGATTGATCAAAAATGGATTCTCTCTTTGTGAAATGAGGTACAATTTTTATAAAAAAGTTTGATCATTTTCTACCTTTATTGCTATCAATACCAGACGTAGGGTGCCTCCTGTAAGTCCGTGAGCTGGATACCGCCATGGTTCGGTATAGCGTATTTCAGAGGGCGTATTTCTACTTTACACCACTACGTCATCCGGGACCTGTCAGTTCTGGCGCATGCAGGATGTATTGACGGGATGGTTTTCAGAAACTTGGTTCCGTCATTCCCATCCTCCGTTGTAAAGTTGGAATTCTTAATCATTCCTCGCATTTCAAGCTTGAAGGCGTTTATAGCGGAACTTGTCGCGCGCGCCCGTTTGTGTAACTACCATTATCTTATTTTCACCATAAAGGGACCCCTTTGGACACTGCATCCAGTGGACACGGTATTTTTTTGTTCCGAATAATTGACTATTCAATTAATACTTTAAAATGTTGGTGAACACTAGAGTTGGATATTAAAAAAGTAAATTAAGCAGGGTTTATATGTTTAAAATATAATATGCCATCATATTGTTTGGAAGGAATAAAAGATACTGGCATGCCCCCTCCTTCATAAGCTTTCCATTTTTGTTGTGCCCAATCGAGTGAACAAGAAATAAAGCAATTTTGGTGTGGAGAGTGACTAAGAATCCATTCCAAATGTTTTGTATTAACTTTTTTAATTGAATACTCTCTTCCTATGTAATCTTTCATTTTTCCTTCTTTCGCGTATAGACCGATGACAAAGCTATCCTGTTTCATCGAATCGGGTAAGTTTTCAACAAAAGATCGATAAGGTGAAAAACGACTGACGCTACTTTCTTTTTTTATGTGCATATTGTGAGCCCAAATAATAAATTTCTCATTCGGATAAATTTCTTTTGCTAAAAACTCAAGGTTCTTCGCCATCAATTCGTCCCTAAGCTTAAACAGTTTTGAAAACCCCTTTTCCATCGATGCCTTAAAATAGGTTAATCGATTATCGAGTGTTTGACCAATAATTTTAGCTAAAAGTTCATTGGGAAAGTTCTGTGTTTTTATCTGACGTATCAGTTCCCTACCCATGTTTTCTAATTTTTTCGCCTCTTGACGTAACCGCAGGCGCTGTATGATACCCTCTTTAAATAACATTTCCGTAACATGTTCATCCCATTCAACGTACCTTTCTTTTAAGGGACTTGGTAAATGGTTTTGTAAGAAGGCTGAAAAATGCTTTTCTTTACTTTGCTGAACATCTACACCCGTGAAATGTAATGAACTAGAATGTTCTTTGGATTTAATATACCGAAATAGTTCAAGATTAGATTCATTATGCCAGGCACGGCCGACAGATCCTTTCATAAACCTCTTTGCATCTATTTTTGGTGATCGATAGTCGCCGGTGGAACAGTCTCCCATTTCACTCTCAAAAGCTATTATATTGAATCCCAGTTCCTCATGGAGGTATTTAATCAGGTTAACTTTTGTAACACTATACTGCTTGACACAATGGCTGCTTTCACCCAGAAAAATAAATCGTTTGTTTTGTAACATCGGCTTAAGAAAATCGAAGTTTTGATTGTTTAGTTCTGTGCTTTTTGACTTTATCTCATTGGCTAAACTGTCCATATGTCCTCCTTAAAATACTTACTTTATATATTTGCATACTCTACATTTTGACCATATAGGCTTCTATAATAACCATTAAGTTTCATCAATTCTTCATGTTTTCCGTTTTCTTCAATTTTCCCATCTTTTAGTACAATAATGAAATCAGCATCCTTAATAGTACTTAGACGATGAGCAATAACAACTCGTGTGCATCTCATTTCATTTAAATGTTTATCAATCCCCTTTTCATTAAGGTTATCCAATGAACTAGTGGCTTCATCCAATAATAAAATAGAAGGTTTTTGTAAAATTGCTCGTGCTAACATAATCCTCTGTTTCTGTCCGCCGGAGATATTCATGGACATTTCTGATACAGGGGTATGATACCCCAACGGCATTTGCATAATTTCATCATGTATTTGCGCGACTTTGGCTGCGTTAACAACATTTTCCATGGAAGGACTATCATCATACACAGATATATTATGAAGAATTGATTTATTAAATAGTGTTGCATCTTGCGGAACAACCCCAATATTTCGGCGTAACCACTGTTTATCCAATTGCTTTAAATTAATATCATCGTAGAGAATGTTACCACTATTAGGATCATATAATCCAAGTAACATTCGTGCTAATGTACTCTTACCAGACCCTGATGGGCCAACTATAGCTACCTTTTGCCCAGCCTTAATCTTTAAAGAAATATCTTTAAGTGCAGGTTCACTATATTTAGTATAGGAAAAGCTTACCCTGTCTAGTTTGATATCTCCACGTAAGTACTTGGGGCATCTCGTATGTACCGATTGTTCATCTGCTGGGGCTTCCAATACATCATTCATCCTTTGTAAATACGTATTCATCATGAACATACTTTTAGCTGTTTCAATTAGAGATGATACAGATCCAAAAAAGATACCAGTTAACGAGAAAAACGCTACCATTGTACCAACTGTGATGTTTCCAACTTGTACTTGGTGCAATGATAAGCCTAAAATAACAAGTGGAGCAGCTAGTTCTAAACTAGTCATATACGCATTTATATTATTGGAAAAATACTCCTTCTTCTTAAAAGCAGATAATGCATTTTTAAATAGTTGTTCCCATTGTTGATAGATTTTATTTTCTACACCCGCCATCTTAATTCCGAAGATACCGTAAATGGTTTCAACTTGAACACCTTGGAACTCCGATTGTTCAGATAACTCTTCTTCCGCACGTTTCTTTAATTTATTTTGTGTTGAAGTCAGTAACAGGACATTTAACAATCCAAACAGCATAACCCATCCTGCTAGCCACAGCGAATTCATAGCCATATACACTAGGATAATCAGAACTATAGTAGAATCTAATAAACTCATAATGGTCTGTTGAGAAAAAAGTTCACGAATCATTACATGAGAATTTACTCGGTAGACTATGTCTCCAAATGACCTTGTCTGAAAGTATTGAAAAGGTAAATGAATCAAGTGTTTAAAAAATCTACCCATGAATCTCCAGTCTAGGTGTACCATTAAATTAGCTAAAAAACGACCACGAAGAAAGGATAATATCCCTTGAAATATAACTAAACCAATAACACTAATAAAGAAAACAGGAAGAATACCATAATTTCCCGGCAATACGACTTCGTCGATTGCAAATTTGGAAATTACAGGCATGGCGATTGTCATTAATTGAATGAACATAGACCATAACAAAATGGAAAGAAGCAATCTTGGTTTTTCTAATGTTATTTTTAGGTAGGGTAACCATACATTTTTTTGTTTTACCCGTTCGAATTTGCAACTAGGTTCAAGAGTCAAATAATAGTTCGAAAAATGTAGATGGAACTCCTCCTTGGAATAAACAGATCTTCCAACGGCAGGGTCAAGTACATAATATTTGTTTTTCTTTATTCTCTCTAGGACAACATAGTGGTAGTTATTCCAATAAGCGATGACCGGTGCGGTTATACTCCTTATCTCATTAGTTTTAAGCACTTCTGTTTCAAATTCGATACTAGCGGCTGTATTTGATAGTGCTAAAAGCGAAACACCATCTCTCCCACTTCCGAGTCTTTCCTGCAGTTCATGAAAACTGACATAACTTTTATAGTAAGCTAATATCATGGATAAACATGTGATTGCGCAATCCGTTTGTGCGATTTGCTTTTTAAATGGTACCCTTTTTCTTGTTTTAATTTTTGTGTTCATGGATTATCCCCCTTACTCATTCAACCCAAGGGTTAAAATAGACGGTACAGTTCGCGGAAAGGCCAGTCTTAAAAATCCATATCCTATCCCTGCCTTCCCTAACATTAATCCTGGGCTTTTGGCACCTGATGGCATACCATATCTTGTTTTCCCTGCTCTCACTTCAGAAGCTATATTAACACCAGCTTTCAGCGCCAATTCTTCTAGGTCATTACGTTGAAATTGATCCGCGACCAATAACAGTAGATCCAGATTACCTAGATCACCATGGCATAAACTGTGTGTACCCCCAAATCCATTTTTTAGTGTTTGGTCTAATGAAACTCTTATTTCATTCTCAATATCACGATCATTTGGAAAATAGTTCATTAACATTAATCTACTCATTCCAATTCCGGTGGCTCCGTGACACCACATCGGATTACTATATTTTGCGGTTTCATCACGTAAATCTAACCAGTTTTGATGTTTTTTATCGAACAATGATCGTTCATAGTTTAGAGATTCCATAACCGCGTTACTGTATTTTTCATTTCGAGTAACCGAATACAATGCTGCTAATGACCAAGAAAAGCCTGAAGAACCATGCGAAAGACCCGTAAGTGGTTTTGTTAGTTGACTTGAATGCCAGCCAATACCAGTTGATTGTTTTACTGCCTTCTTTAAAAGTAATTCACCACACAAATTGGCGATTTCTAATAAATATGATTCACCCGTTTTTTGATAAATATGAATACAAGTAATGATTAAGCCCGCGGAACCTCCCAAAAAGTCAAGGGATTTATCTTCGTTAATTAGTACCATAGCTTTTTCCAATACATTTCTAGCTTCTAGTAAATACTGTTGATTATCGAATATAATCGAAAAATTACTTAAAACATAAGCATAGGCTCCATATCCATAAAATGCAGATATTGGCAGCTGATTACTGATATTACAAATTGCTGTATGAATGGTTTTTTCTGCTAAAATTTTATACTTTTCTTTTTTCGATACATGATATAAATTCGCGTAGAATAGGCCAATCCCTAGCAATCCATCATATAGATCGAATTCAACTGGACTGAACATTAACTGATCATTCATATTTACATTTACTCCCAGCCAGGTTATATCATTTTCAGAACCAAATATAGCTTCTTTCTCTAACTCATCTCCAATTTGTATAGCTAGTTCCAGAAATTGTTTTGAGGTGTTAGGTGTTAATGATGAATTAGAATAGTTTTCATAGTTTATCTTCTTACCATTAAATTGATGATTTGGGCTAGAATATTGTGCTATAAGTGAATTTCGGATGAAGGTTAATTGGCTTTCCATATCTGCTTCACTTAGCAATTTTATTTTTTCCATCAAACAATCAAAATTACAAACACGGAAAAAGTTTCCCTTAGCTTTACCTAATGGATGATATAAATCCGTAGAATTTGCATGGCAACAAAAATACGGTATGTCACCCTTCAATACATCCCTACATTCATACTTGATAAGCATAAAACGGATAAATGGTATGTTTCGCTAACAGATTCTCTACCGAATAATGTTTTCCAATTTGTTGAACTAAAGCATCAAAATGGCTACCAATCTCTAAACTTGGTATCACAGTACGACTTTGAAATACTTCTTCCAACGTATCTTTGTAATCTATATTTCCACTGTAAAAGTGATAACGTGCTATTGCTGAATAAATTAATTCATCAGGATATGGATCCGTAAAGAATGGCAGCATTATACTCCCCCCTGGTAGAATTCCTCCAAAGGACTTTTAATGTATCCGTTTGCTTCTAGTAATTCATAAGGGTGTTGCTTTTTGTCCAATGCTTGATTTCTTAGCTTTAGTAATGGTAGAACTTCTGCCTTTTTCAAATTTTCCTTTGCCTTTTTATCTTTCTTTTGTTGATTTAAGGAAATCGCCTGCTGAATCACATCCGATTTTAGTTGGTGAAAGTCCGAATCAAGTGGATTTTCCTCCACTATTTTTTGTGCCAGTTTTTTAATATCGCTATCTTTCAAACTATCAAAAATACCAAGGGCTGCTACTTCAACACTTAAGTTTTCAATCGTGTCCTGGCGTTTATACTCGATTCTATTTTGGTGTTCTTTAAACGCCTCCTGAATACGTCCTGCCATTTCTGTATTTCGCTTATGATTCAGCATGACATCATCCAAGTTAATCATAATATCTCCATACTTCATCATGTCGGCTAAATTGTTGGTTCGGATAGCTGTCATCATTGGTTGAATCGTTTGCATGTCCTCTTTAGCAGTCTTTTTCAGTACTTGTGGTGTAATGATTTCATTTGTGTTATTCTCATCAAATAATGCTCGTTCCTGTGCTAAAATAAATAGATTTACAGCAACAGCAGTAATCCCTTGGCATTCATAATAAAATGCCTTCTTTATCTCTTCTGTAAGTTCAGAATAGGTTTTTAAGCACTGTAATTCCCAAAGGGTTTCGAGGAAGAACTCCCATTCTTCACTGTCTTCCGCCATGCGATCCCAAATAATTGCACCATCACTTGCAGCCCGTCTTGCCTGCCTAAAGTTACCTTTGAATAGCTTTTGTGCCTTAGATGTGCCAATTAACACCGTAGGAATGCCAACTGTATTAGATAGTGTCACAAAAAAATTCAGCATCTCTTCCTGATCATTTTTAGAATGTAGTAAGTGCTGGATTTCATCGATTACCAGAACACCAATACCATACATACTTGCTAATGAAGTCATGTGCAACAACATGGTCGATGTCACTCGGTTTAAGTAACCGAATTTTTCAAGATATCTTGTTCCTAACAAGTCATCAATCGCTTTAAAGAAACTTTTACATAGAGTAGATAGGCTTCCATCATAAGGACAGTCAATTTTAAGCCATACAATTTGGGTCCGATTAAACGGTTGCCCCTTGTATTCTTCATGCTTGATTACCTGCGGATACATAAGCAAAAGACGTTCAATTGCCGTTGTTTTACCAATTCCAGAAATACCAATAATGGATAAACTATCGGCGGTCGAGCGAATATAATTCAGTCTTTCATCGATATATTTATGTGTGGCCTCTTCTTCACGCAACTCATGCAATACACGAATACGCTCTAAAAATGTTATGTCTAAAGGATTACGTGCTAAGTAACCCCTACGAATCAACGTTGATAATCGACGTTCTACCTTAAAGTGAATCGGTAATGGCTGAATAAAGTTTCTCACACGCTTTAACACGTGATATCGAATATTCGTTGCACTTAATTTATCTTGTTTACTAATTCGTGGGGTCACCATAAATCTTTCTAGCACATCATCCTCACTGAAAATCGCTGGAAGGGATTCGATGAAAGGATTATTGGTATATTCACTTAAAGGTTGTTCCTTATAGACGCCTTTCTCAAATTCTCCTTTTAAGACAACCATGTCATTTGTTTTTCCCAAATTCCTCATCTCGCTTCTTCTTTAGTTTTTCCATAAGTCGTGAGGTTGGTTTTTTTGGTGGTGCGTCATCAACCTTCTCTTTTGTAGAGAAATCAATCACTTCAGCTTCTTCACCAACTTTATCGGATGATAAGTCAAACCTTTCAGCTTCACGGTTTAACTGTTTCTCAACATCCTTGTTGTCACGAATAGAGGCTATTTTAGCCTTTTTACTTGTTGGTTGATTAAAAGATTGCTTTTTGTTCTTCACAGCTTTTTTAATAATCTCTTCCATTGCTGTATCTGTATTTACTGTTAGCTGAACTTGATTCGTACGCTCCATTTCTTCTAGTTCATTTCGAAGTTGTTGTTGGAAGACAATTTCTTCTAGGAAATCACCTTTGTATTGCTGATTTGGTTCTAATAAGGTGCAAGTTTCAAAGTCCATTCCGTTATCATGAGGTATATAGATTTTTTCAATATGTCGTGGGTCATAAACAATTTCCACACTACGATTTTTCAACTTTAAATACCATTGCTCATCAATCGCTTGGCGAGAACCATACAAAAGGTTTTTAAACTTGATTCCAGCTCTTGAAATTATCGCTTTTCCACGTGGAAGTACGTTCAAGCGAAGAATGTTCCTATCAACCGTTCTTAGTCTTCCTGTACGATTTTGAATGCCCCAATTCCATAAATTAATCGGTGTTGGCACTAGTCCATCAGCCACCATTTCTTTCTCAACGAGATATTTATCAATGACCTTTTGGTTATGATGCAGCACCATCGTAATAATAAGAGACGTAAATTCCTTTAAATTCAGCGTTGCATTTAAGCGATAATCCTGATCACCACGTTCTCGATATTCCTTCTGAATAGCTCCCGGTGCCTTTTGCTTCACCTTTCCATTAAAAGTGCGGAACTTCCTCTCAACAATCCCCTTTAAATCCCCACGATACGCTGTGGTGTTCTCAATTTTAATATTAAGATTGTTAATTAAGTTGTCTACCGAATAACCTTCAAATTCACCTCGGTCAGCAATAATAATTTCTGGCAAATGATGTGTTGGCCATTGCTCAGGAGTTATATCAATTCCATATTGCTTACAAAATTCTACTTTGTCTGCAACCATATTATCTAAAGCCATCATTGCACCAATCCATGATGGACCTTCTAGTCCGACGTAGAGACCTGTAATAATGCGTGAATACACATCTAGTACCGCATAAATAACTGGTCGTCCAATTACTTTATTTACATCAAGCGAGCTAACTAAATAAATATCTGCAATGGTTGCATCAATCTGAAATCTAGTTCCAGGACCATTTGTTTCTGATTTAGAATTACCTAAAATCGGACGATGCTTCAACTCATACTCTTTCGTACTTTTACGAAATTGAATATCTTTTTTTGGGTCTTCAAGCTTTTTAAACCAATAGTAAAACTGATGGTATGAGGGAGTTCGGGTAGCATCCCAAATACGGTACTTCAGTTCACCGTTTTCCTTATAGCGATCAGAATAGAAGTCACGAAGCATAAAATTATAGGCATCTTTTAAAGAGTAGTTATTCTTTTTCCTGTAGTACTTGTTGATAACGTGTTCAATTTGGACCTTTACTTCTTCCGTAATGTTAATACCGGTTTGATATTTATTATTTATATTTACTTTTCGAGGACGACCGATTTTTTCTTTCGTTAAAGCTTTCGTTTTGCCTTTACCACCTGAATTAGAGTAGTCAGGTAACATGGCGTTTTTTGCCATACCACGTTGCCAATATCGGCTGAGTAGTTTTTTTACCTTAGTAGGAGTAACATTTAACCCTTCCGCAATTTCCTTTATCTTCTTCTCTCTACCCCTTTTTTGAAGGAGTGCATCCATATGTCCTAAACAGTACGTTTGAATAGTCCCCCAATCGTTTTCGCGCTTTTGAATTTGCGTTTCTGTTAAATCGCTATCAATTACAACTCTTGAAAAGGGATCTGCTATCACTAATAACTCTTTTTGTTCGATATCTGTAACTAATGTAGAATAAAGTTCTTTTTTAGGCATAGATGTATGTGCATCAATATCTACAGTAAAAACATATGATTCCTCTATCTCAACAACACGAATCCGTTTTGAATCCTTCGTATATTGAAGCACTTGATTAATATAAATCATCCGTATTTCACCTTCTTCAATCTACTTTCATCAATGGATTTAATATCAATCTGCTGCTCTAAACTTAGGGTCTTAAGCATATCTATAACGATGATTTTTTGAGCAAGCAAATAATAAAAAAGTGTTACACCACTACCAAAAGGCAAATGAGTGTCAGTATCAAATTCATTCGTAATGGTACGGATGCTATATTTGTTATTTAATAGTCTTTGCATTAAAGACAAGGATAAGTCTTCAATATATTGAGAATCCATTTCTCGGAATATATCATAATCTCGAATGTCATAGTAATCATGAATATAACTAATGTTGCGTGTCACTATTTTAGGGATATTCTCATCTGTAACAATAGCCCAATCAATATTTTTCCGTCGCCAATACTCTCGTTCAATTTCGAACTTTTCAAGTACACGTTCTTTAAGTAATTCGTCTTTCATTTTGATTGTTCGAGCAACTTCAAACACACCTTGTCCTTTATTAACCGTTAATAAAAAGTCAGTTGTCATAACAATTGGATCGCCTGTTTTCGGGTCTACTGGGTGTTTAATTCCAAGCTCTTCTGCAATTACAATCGTCTCTTCTTGTGGTAATAAAGGATACTGTTCACGAATATCTAATACAACATCGGAAAATTCAGTCAAATAAAAGTAATTTCGTTCCAAATCCGATAAAAACTCATGTTGTCTACTGGTCTTTATACCTTTTAATCTCGTTGACCGACCTAGTGAGGAAACATCTTGAATTTTTAACCATGGCTGATAATCTACCCCACTGCCAGTTCCTCTACCTTCTTTAATCCACTTATCGACTTTAGATGTTCTTTTTCTTTTCGCCACAAAAACACCCCTTTAGACTATCATATCCAAAGGGGTGAAACGGTGCAACTTTTTTATAAACGGTATAACTTTATTTTAAACGGTACATCTTTTTTATAAACGGTACGACTTTATTTCAAACCTACACAAAATCTAACCAACTAAAATATCCCTACTCCACCGTCACACTCTTCGCTAAATTCCGTGGCTTATCGACATCACAATCACGATGTAACGCCGCATAATACGCCAATAACTGTAACGGAACAACTGTAATAAGTGGAGTTAATAGTTCATGCACATGCGGTAAAACAAATGCATCATTATCTTGTTCCAAACCTTTCATACTGACAACCATCGCATTTGCACCACGAGCGACTACTTCTTGCACATTGCTCCGGATTGCATAGTTCACATCTGTCTGTGTTGCTAATGCAATAACTGGTGTACCTTCTTCAATTAGCGCGATGGTTCCGTGTTTCAATTCACCGCCAGCAAATCCTTCTGCCTGTATATAGGAGATTTCTTTAAGTTTTAATGCACCTTCCAGACAAACAAAGTAGTCGCTGCTACGACCGATGAAGAAGGCGTTACGTGTTGTTTCCAAATAATTTTTAGCGAGATCTTCAATTGCTTCTTTCTGATCTGTTAAAACCTCCATTGCATTTGCGACAATCGCTAGCTCCTGCATTGGATCAAAGTCTAACTCAAGACCTTTTGCCTGGGCTGTATCAACTGCTAAAATTGCTAATACAGCAATTTGTGCAGTATATGCCTTCGTTGATGCTACGGCGATTTCTGGCCCTGCATAAAGGTTTAACGTATAATCCGCTTCACGAGAAAGGGTGGATCCTGGCACATTTGTAATCGTTAGTGCTGGATGTCCCATTTCTTTAATTTTTACTAATACTGCACGACTATCGGCTGTTTCCCCACTTTGTGAAATAAACACAAATAATGGTTTTTCCGATAGAAGTGGCATGTTATATGAGAATTCACTTGCTACATGGACTTCAACTGGAATGTTAGCTAATTTTTCAATGAACTGCTTTCCAACTAATCCTGCGTGGTAGCTTGTGCCACACGCAATAATATACACACGGTCACATGCCTTCATTGCCTCACGTACTTCAGCATTAAGCTTCAATTCATTGTTTTCATTTTGATATTCATTAATGATTTTCCGCATCACAAATGGCTGTTCATCGATTTCCTTCAACATAAAATGCGGGTATGTTCCTTTTTCAATATCACTCGCATCAATTTGTGCTGTGTATGGCTTACGATCAACGACAGTACCATTCAGTTTTTGAACCTCAACAAAGCTACGATTCACCAATACAATTTCCTGGTCAAAAATCTCCAAATATTGATCGGTTGCGTTTAATGTTGCCATTGCATCACTTGCCACAACATTGAAACCATCACCTAAGCCTACTAATAATGGGCTTTTGTTTTTTGCCACATATAGTGTATCCTGATCTTCCGCATCGATCATGCCAATTGCGTAAGAACCTTTTAAAAGACTCATTGTTTGGCGAAACGCTTCAGCAGTATCTTGGTATTTTTGAAAAAGCTTTTCGATTAGCTGAACAACTACTTCGGTATCTGTTTCGCTAATGAAATTTACATCGCTAAGATATTCCTTTTTCAAGTCCTGATAGTTTTCAATAACCCCATTATGAACCAGTGTAAATCTGCCCGACTTGCTTTGATGCGGGTGTGCATTTTCTTCGCTCGGTACACCATGTGTCGCCCAGCGCGTATGGCCAATTCCCATTGTTGCATGAACGGAGCTATCTACTCGATCTCTTAGTGTTGCAATACGCCCTTTTACTTTAAAAAGATTCATTCCATTATCATTTAACATCGCAATTCCGGCTGAATCATAGCCACGGTATTCTAATTTCCCCAGTCCATTTAATAAAATTTCCTTTGTATCGTTTTGTCCGATATATCCTACAATTCCACACATATCGTTGTTTCCTCCTTGTATGAATGGGGCAACAAACGACCTTTCTCTGAGAAAAATGCTAAAACATCTTTCTAGAAGCAAAAGGTCAGAAGGGGAAGAAATCGGTTGAGTTAGCCGATTTTATAGATTCTGACTTCCGACATCTTGCCTTTAACTTCTGCACGGGGCGTTTTGCTGCCCCTTTCTCGTGATTGTTTATCTAGTCATCTTTGCTTTTCCTTTTGTACAACAAGTCACCTCATTGGTTTATAGAAAAAAGCATAACGATTGAGATGTGCAATCGGGAGGAATCCGCCGAATAAATTCGATTAACCTCCACCTCGTCAACTATTTTCCTTCATCGGTCTGAAAATAGTTCTGGCGCTTTTTTTACTCTCAAATTTCTGCCCACCTTTCTATATTTAAATACAATATCCACCCTATAATCAAAGAGCGTACAATCCATTTTAACCGACAATGGAGAGAATGGTCAATCTTTATTTTAGGGGTGGTGTTATTTAGTGTATGAAGATAAACAGAACATGTTCCTTTATTCCTTCTACTGAACATTTTTAGATATTGATACTGTCCAAAAATCCGACCCTACACCACATAAAAAGCAGGCAATACCGCATCCGGGCGGTTTCACCTGCTTCCCCTATCTTACAGTCTATACATGCTGTTCTTGCACTTGATGCCTCGCCAAAAAGTCTAGCATCAGATTGTAAACCTTAATCTCATTTTCCTTTTTCGAAAAACCATGCCCTTCATCTTCCATGACAAAATATTCAACATCCCGACCTTTTTCCCTTAGCTTCTCAACAATTTGGTCAGATTCCTCTTTCACAACGCGCGGATCTTTTGCCCCCTGGATCACGAGCATCGGCTTCACCATGCCGTCCAAATACGTGACAGGTGAATCCTTAATAAACCGCTCCTTATCACGTTCCGGGTCACCGATCCAGCGTTCCATAATTGGCTTCCAGTGTGGTGGGACGGAATTAACAAAGGTAAACAAGTCACTTGGTCCGAAAATATCAACGACAGCTTTGAAATATTCTGGATGCCGTCCATGCAACAACAAGGCCATATATCCGCCGTAGCTGCCACCAACCAAAAATAATTTTTCACGGTCGGAAATATTATTAGCAAACAACCACTCTATTCCTGCCACACAATCTAGTCTTGGCCCTTCTCCCCAGTCCTGTTCTACCAGCTTTACAAATGAAGACCCGTAACCGGTGCTACCCCGGAAGTTCGGTGCAAAAATGCTATATCCGCGATTAAGAAAACATTGAAACATTGAACGAAAAGTTTTACGCTCTGCAGCCTGCGGACCCCCGTGTGGCCAGAAGATGGTATGACCATTATCTAATTCCGGATCTGCTTTAAACAACAGTGACTCGATTTCCATGCCATCATACGATGTGTATGAGATTACTTCCGGCTCAACCATATCATTATGACTAACACCTAGCACAGAGTTGTTCGTTAATTTTGTCCAGTTATCGCCATCAACTGAATGGAAAATATTCATCGGTTCCGTTGTATTAATCCCCAATACATATAGCGCTCCAGATTGTGCCACATGAATTTGACCGATCACATCAACAGGCAATGACAATTTTTCTATTTCTTCACTTGCAAGATCATAACGATACAAATGATCAGCGACACCATCCTGTGTCACAAGATAGAAGGTATTTTTCTCCTTATTAAAATTTAATGATTCAATACTTTCTTGGTCAACACTGATGACAGAGGAAAACTCGTTTGTCTGTAAATCGAATTTTGCGAGATAACTATACTCACTTTCATAATCTGTTACAAAGTATATAGTAGAATCATCAACAAAAACCGGATCAAATGTCACATGAACTTTTTCAGAATCAGGTGTTAGGCTTAACTCTTGGCCATTCGTTTTAACAATGCCCGTTACGTATGTATTCGCAAATGCCCGCAAATAAACAAATGACTTCTCATCGTCTGATACCGCAGCCAGTTCAGTCGGTGATAATTCACCCGTATTAATTAACATATCAGAGTCATCCGCTAAATTTCGAACACGTGCATTTAAAAACGATGGATTCCCTTCTGAAGTCATATAATAAATCCGCTCACCATCATCACTCAGATGCGAAAAGAAATATTTCTCCTCTTCATCACCAGTAATTAGTGGTTGTGGTAGGCCGCCATCATAGGGAATAGCATATACTTGATGATTTTCATCCCCATCTTTATCAAACCCGGCTAATACATATCGCTTCTTTGGGTCGAATTTTATAAAACTGCATGACTCATCTTGATGAGCAAATAAATATGGATAGTTGTCAGGTAAATCCATTGCCCATAGGTTCATTTTACCATTTAAATTTGTATTGAAGACTAGCCGCTTCTCGTCTTTGCTTACTGCAAAATTCGTGATTGCATACGTTCTAAAAAATTGCTCCACAGTTGGTTTTGGAAACTGAATCATTCTCATACCCCCTAGATTTATTTAGATATGTGAATTCCGAGATGTTTGAATAGTTATAAAAAATTTAATAGTGTTATTATATACTACTTTGTACTGCTTTAATAGGGGGTATTTAACTAACCATAATATTTTTCAGATTTATGCCCTAAAGATGATTACTAGTTCTTCAGCTCTATACTTGCTACTACTGTCGAAAAGAGGCAAATTATTGGGGTATATATCGTGTTCCTTATTCGATAAAATTCGCCGTTATTCTTCTTATTTCCCAGGAAATATAAACTACAACTTCGGTAAAAGCACACTAAAGGTAGTTCCTTCACCAGGCTCACTCTCAACCATAATTGTGCCATCATGCAATTCGATAATCTTTTTGACAATAGATAGACCAAGACCTGTGCTGACAACTGTTCGATTTCGTGCTTTATCTACTTTATAAAAACGATCGAATAGATTTGGAATGTCTTCCTTAGCGATCCCTATTCCCGTATCTGAAAATAATACTCGAATTCCCGATTTTTCAACACTTGCCTTTATGGCTATCATCCCACCTGATTTGGTATAGCGTATTGCATTCGTAAGCAAGTTCATCCACACCTGGTGCAACAGCTTTTGATCACCAAAAATAGTGATGATGTCATCTATTTCCATATCAATTGCTAGTTCCTTTTCCTGCCACTGCCATCGTGTTGTAGAAACCACTTCTTTTATCTGTTCTGCTAAATTGTAGGTAATTTTATCGTCCAGTTTTGTTTCTTTATCTAACATGGATAGTGTTAATAACTGCTTACTTAACATGGATAAACGCTTTGTTTCATTCTCGATTATTTCCAGGTAATGATTCCGCTCATCTATTGTCAGATCTTCTAATCGAAGTGTTTTTGAGAAACCCTGAATCGATGTTAGTGGTGATTGAATTTCATGGGATACATTTGACACAAACTCTTGGCGTTTTTCTTCTACCTTCTCAAGATTTGTACTCATCTGGGAAAAATGTTTAGCAAGGTCGCCTATCTCATCACGGCGTTTAACAGGAAGTTTTAAATGATAATTCCCACCGGCTATTTTTTTGGTAGCCTCTGTTAACGCATGGACTGGTTTAACAATATAGCGGGTACTTAATAACACAAGCAAAAAGCTGATTAAAAGTACCAATACGAGCAGTACTGCTAAAAACACACGCATTTCACCGAATTGTCGCTCTGTGTTTGCGCGAACGAATAATGCAACATGTTTTCCATCAACTTCAACAGGAACGCCAACTGTATTTCTTAATTCATTACTAAAAAAACCGGTAATAAACAGCTTCCATGGGTAATTGGCAATCCCGTGATAGGTATCCCCTTTTAGAACTTTGTTTATTTTATCCGATGATAATTCCGTGTTATCAAACTCAATGCCAATATGAGTTCTATTTCCATCTTCATCAATTATATAAAAGGTATAACCTAATTCCGTCATATTTTCTAAATAATTACGGATATCACCCTCATGGCTCTCGCTGTATACAGTAACAATGTCATTGGCAATTTGCGTCACTTTTTGATCGTTTTTCGGTTTTAAAAATTGGTGATAGTATACGTTTGTTGCAATAAAAGCAATGATTGAACTGCTAATCATGATCAGCATGGTTACAACAATAATCCGTACATATAACGTTCGCATAACTAATACCCTCACTTTTTCTTTATGACTGTCTCCCAAAAGATTATTGCTTTTTGCACAATAGATTTAAAATGCAACGTAACTAGAAGTTGCTCTCCCGCCGTTCCGGAAATACACTGGTGTTGTGATTTAAAAACCCATTACATTCAGCTATGCTTGAGTGAATTTCTGTTCAAGGGAGAAAAAGTCCGTATAATGTTAGAATCCATGATTTTTCCCCTGTCGATAATCAGAGCACCACTACCAGCGGAGGCAGAATACATAGACTCCTTGAAAATACAGATCAATTTTCTGCGTGCGATGTAACGCTGACGAAGTCTTCCTTGTCCTGCGGGAACAATGGTTTTCGGTGGGGCGAGTTAGCGCAGCCCCAGCACGTGTCTGAAGACCCCGCAGCGGCGGTTTTCCGCTTCGGAGGCTGAAGCCGTGCCCGCGGAAAGCGAAGTATTCTGACGGAGCGGATCCAAGCACTAGTCATCATTAGAACCAGAGAGAACGTTGCAAAAGAGAATTTTCACAGTGCCGCAGTTTCTATCAACTACGAAATTTAAAAACAACAATCATTGCGTAAAAAGCTTTCTTTATCTAACAAGTCCATTCGCAATTCATTCCATTTTGATTCTGATGATACAGTTTCAAGATGAACAGAAGATGAACACACCATTACATCTTAGATCTCTAACTTGTATCCTAACCCGCGTACTGTTTGAATTGAGAAGTCATGTGACGTTTTGGAAAACCGCTCGCGTAATCGTTTTATATGAACATCAACAGTGCGATCATTTCCTTCATAATCACTACCCCACACCAATTCAATTAACTGTTCTCTGGAGAAAATGCGATTTGGATAACTTGCTAATTGTGCTAGCAGTTCGAATTCCTTGAGTGGAAGAATCATTGTTTTCCCCTGTGATTGAACTTCATAGCTTCTTCGGTTAATAACTGTACTACCTAATGTAATTATTTCTTCACTTGTCATTTGAAATCGCCTGAGCAGTGCTTTGATCCGAAACAAAATTTCCTTTGGTTCAAATGGCTTCACAACATAATCATCTGTTCCTGCTAGGTAAGCTTTTTCCTTATCAGCAACTTCACCCTTGGCAGTGAGCATAATTACAGGAATATCGTACACATTTCGGATTTCTTCACATAGCTGATACCCATCAATATTTGGCATCATCACATCAACAATTGCTAAATGAATGTTTTCTGTTTCCAGCTTGTCCAATGCCTCTTTCCCATCCACCGTTTCTATTGTTTGGTAACCTTCCCGTTGCAAATAAAACCGTAGCAATTCCCGTATATGTGGGTCATCATCAACTACTAAAATGGTAATCAAGCTGACTCCTCCGATCATTGTTTATTTTTGCTCATCATACCACAAAGTCTTCAGCATTATAAAAAACTGCCCTTTAATAAGAGCAGTTTTTCATCAGCAAGTTCTATTCCATCCCCAACAAATCATCAATCACTTTCACAACCTGGTCCGCATACCGTTCACAATCTTCTTTTGTTGAAGCTTCCACCATTACTCTAACAAGTGGCTCTGTCCCTGACGGTCGCACGAGTACGCGCCCTTCACCAGCCATTTCCTGTTCAACGTTATTGATCGCTTCCTGTATCTTCGGATTGGTTAATGCATTTTTCTTATCGGTTACCTTAACATTTTTCAATACTTGCGGATATATTTCCATCTCACCAGCAAGTTCTGATAGTTTTTTCCCTGTTTCTTTCATCACATTTACTAACTGAAGTGCAGATAACATTCCGTCACCAGTTGTATTGTAATCAAGGAAGATAACGTGACCAGATTGCTCGCCGCCGAGATTATATCCGCCTTTACGCATTTCTTCCATCACGTAACGGTCGCCGACAGCTGTTTTATCACTGCGCATACCATGTTCTTCCAATGCCTTATAAAAGCCTAAGTTACTCATAACTGTAGAAACGACCGTGCTATGGCGTAAAAAGCCCTTTTCGTTCATATATTTCCCACAGATATACATAATTTTATCACCGTCAACGATATTTCCCTTTTCGTCAACAGCAATTAGGCGGTCACCATCACCATCAAATGCTAGGCCGATATCTGCGCCTTTTTCTGTCACAAAGGCCTGCAATGTTTCTGGATGGGTGGAGCCAACCCCTTCATTAATATTCAGTCCATCTGGTGAAGAACCAATCGTGAAAATATCAGCTTCAAGGTCAGCAAATAAATGTGTCGCTAATCCAGATGTAGCACCATGTGCGCAGTCTAAAGCAATTTGTAGCCCTTCAAAATCGTTATCAATCGATTCCTTTAAAAAGGAGAGATATTTTTGCCCGCCTTCAAAGTAATCATTAACAACTCCTAAATCTGCACCAATAGGTCGTGGAAGGTTATCTTCACCATCCATTAGTGACTCAATTTCGTCTTCTTGTTCATCTGATAACTTAAAGCCATCTGGTCCAAAGAATTTAATCCCATTATCTTCAACCGGGTTGTGTGATGCTGAAATCATAACACCTGCTTGAGCACTCGTTGCCTTTGTTAAATAAGCAACACCTGGTGTGGAAATAACACCTAGTCGCATTACTTCTGCACCAATTGATAACATTCCTGCTACAAGCGCACCTTCCAACATATGACCAGAAATACGCGTATCACGCCCGATTAATACTCTTGGCTTCTCGGTCTCCTTCGTTAAAACATAACCACCGAAACGTCCTATTTTAAATGCTAACTCAGGTGTTAAGCCTTGATTTGCTACTCCTCTAACACCATCTGTTCCAAAATAATTTCCCATGCTGTACCTCTCCTTTTCTCCATTTAAACCAACTCTTGTAAAGTGAGAGCAATATGTTAGTCCTTTGGAAAGCAATTCGTACATTCACTTTCATCTTCAGTTCGATTCCTATCCTTTTCTTACGTTATGTGATTTCAATCGTTACCTGTTCAAATTCACTTGTGAGTTTGGCTACATCCGGTCCATCAATTGTGACAGAAGCTTGATGCTCCCCCTCGCTTAAACCTTCTGCGTTGACCGATAACGTAATATCCTCTGCAGTGAGCTTGTCCACATCTTCGGCTTTGCCAACAGCTGTTACATTCATCGTTGCGTTATCCGGTTTAAGAAATGTGACCTCTTGTCCTTCTTCTAGATTTTCAACATCAATTGGTACATCTTTAATTGTCTTTGTTTGCTCAAGTTCAAGGTTCACCTTGATAGACTCCTTATCAGGAACTTGTACACCATCCGGTAAGGCAAAACCAACATCAATTGAACCTGGTTCCGTTATTTTTGATAAATCTATTTCTTCAGTTGTAACCTCTTCAATATCCTCCAGCACACTGCTTGTCCCATAAACCTTGATTTCCTTTGTCTCAGATGAGATAGACGCAAGTGAATAGCCATCCGGTAATTTTCCGGTAGTTTCGACACTTACAGGTACCGTTTTACTTGGGTTATTTATTTCTGCCGACACTTCCACATTTTCCGGATTAAGTGTCACATTTAACTCATTACCTTGACTATCGTAAACATTGACAGGAACTTCTCGATTGTCAATGGATTCCTTCTGTCCCCCAACATCAACAAACACCTTAACAATTGCAATCTGATCAATGACACTCTTTGAACTTGTTATTTTTACTGTCTTCGGATTTACTGCTGTTTTTCCAAGTTCATATCCTTCAGGGAGATTGTTTATAAAATCAACATTTACATTGAATTCCTTCGTTGATCGCTCCTCGATTACAACATCAATCGTTTTAGGCTCAATATACACCTTTAAATCATCTGAAATATTGGCATACTTTATTTCAACTTTATGCTCTCCCTCATCCAGTCCACGTAAATCAACATATATGTCAAAGTTTCGTTGTTTAACTGCTGGTGCTAAAATACTCTTTGCACCTTCAAGGGAAACTCTAACATGTTCAGGAACACCACTTACTACAAAATTTTCATCAATCCGAATATCTACTGGAACATTCTCAATCGTTTGCATTTCCTTTGACGTACCGAAAAAGCGATCTTCATTTTGGGAATCGTCTATTTCCACATTTACAAAGACAAATAGTAATACTGCAAATGCTAAAGATACAGCCCGGACAAACCATTTACTTTTAAACCAGTTATCCATTTCGCTTCCCCCTCCTGATCCATGACTTCGTTTCAGGGGATTTCAATGTTAACGATAAATTTTCCCGCAAAAATTCCCGTAGTCCATCTTGATCCAAGTTCCTATGTAGTTCGCCATTTTTCGTACAGGAAATATAGCCTGTTTCCTCAGAGACAACTATTGTAAGTGCGTCAGTTACTTCACTAATTCCCATTGCAGCCCTGTGCCTAGTTCCCAATTCCTTAGATATAAAAGGACTTTCAGAAAGGGGCAAATAACAGGCTGCTGCAACAATCTCATCACCTTTTATAATAACAGCACCATCATGTAATGGCGTATTTGGGGTAAATATATTTGTTAACAACTGATGTGTCAGCTTCCCATTTATCTGAATTCCTGTTTCCGCATAGTCACCCATTCCAGTTTCACGTGCAAGGGAAACGAGTGCACCAATACGCCGTTTTGCCATGTAATTAGCCGATTGAACAATGGCCTCAATTGTTTGTTCAATCATATCCTCCTCTGACTTTGCGCCTCTGGAAAATATATTACCGCGTCCCAACTGCTCCAGTGCTCTTCTAAGTTCCGGTTGAAATAAAATCACAGAAACTAAGAAACCCCATGTTATGGCATAGTTCGTTATCCATTGGACGGTTTGTAAATTAAACACAATACTTAATAGCCAAACAACTAGGACCACAGCAATTCCTTTTAAAAGCTGGATTGCTTTGGTTCCTCTTATTAACATGATTAATTTATATAAAACATACCAGACGAGAGCAATGTCTACGCCAATTCGAAGTAGGTCTAAAACGTCAAATCCCCCATCAAGCATGCTCACACTTCCTTTTACTCATAAAATTTCATCCATTCTACACATAATAACAGTATATATTATATCATATTTTCTTATGTAAGATGGAATGATAACAATTAGAAAAGCGTAAGCACTTTTAGGTTGAAAACGTGGCATCCAGGGTGGGCAATTTCCCGTCCAATAAAAATTATTTGACGTAACGCCTGTGTACGTACGTTAGAGCTATAGCCATTGTTACAGATAATAATTGTAAAGGTCATAATATTATAATTTTAAACAACAAAAAACCTGGGACACCCCAGGTTGAAATAATAAATTTCCCATTACGATTGTCCTAATGAAAAGATGCTTTCAACTATATTTTTTAAGTGGTACCAAATCCATTCAAATACTTGATCAACTTGTTGAAATTCACCATTAACTTCTCCCACGGAGGCCATGAGACCCTCGCCATTAATTGTACTATCCAGGAGTTTTCCATTTATCAATGTAACATTCCCATCAACAGTCCCATCAATTTTCAAATCACCATTTTTGACAACCAGATCCCCAGAAACTGTTACACCTTCTGGAACGATAACTGTATCCCCTTCTATTACCAAATTTTCTTGTTTGGAGACTACTAATTGATTATCCTGATTCCACGCTGAGAATACACCACTAAACATAAAAATAAAAAATATTGCTGCAGCAGTTATGACTGGATGTGCTTTAAACCAGCGTGAGTAGCTGACCCGCTTTTTTTCCTTTGGCAGTTTTTCCATTACATTTTTGGTAAAGTTGGGTGGTGCCTCTACCTGTTCAGCACTTTGAATCCATGTAATTGTTCGTTTTAGCTCATGAAAATGCTGTTGGCAGCTTTCGCAATTTTCAAGATGCCCGCGCAGGCTTTCTTCTTCTGACTTTGTTAAATCACCATCTAAATATTTATGCATAAGCTCAATCGCCTTGTGATTACATTCCAAACTGTCCAACTCCTTTACACGTGACGAAGCTTTTTACGTAATGCTTCCCGTCCCCGATGAATCCGAGTTTTTACTGTCCCCAGTGGAATATCCAGGATTTCACTAATTTCTTTTAATGAAAATTCCTCTAAATACCTTAAAATAATAATGGTACGATATTTAGGTGGCAACTCGGAAATTTCCTGATGAATATAGCTTTTTAATTCTAAACTTTCCACTTCTTCTTCTGGCAAACGATTATCCGCTTCAAGCTGCGCGTACATATTCAACCCTTCTGTACCTTTTATCTCAGCATCAAGATAATAATCTGGTTTTCGTTTTCGAATCCGATCGATAGTTAAATTAGTGGCTATTCGGTAAAGCCAGGTAGAAAACTTTCGCCGATCATCATACGAATGGATATTAATATATGCCCGAATAAAAGCCTCTTGTGCTATATCCTCCGCCTCGTGCGCATTACCAAGCATTCGGTAACAATGCTGGTAAATTTTGTTTTGGAAAAAAGCAACGATATCCTCAAATGCTGATTGGTCGCCTTTTTTCACTTGTTTTATTTTGTCTTTGATCATAAATTCCATTATCAAGTACCTCCGCTAACTATGCGGTATTTATGTTACGAATTGTTGCTCAAAAAGGTTTCACTTTTATTTTTAAATTTTTTACCGTTTATTATTGCAAAGATATGGGTAATTTCATAATATAGTATACTAGATAGGAGGCAAGTTTTGTGGATAATTCTATATTATTAAAAAAAATTGAGCAATGTCGTGATGAAATGATTACGTTGGGTTGTTCTCATGGATTAACTTCTGAAATTGTCGTGCAGTCTAGTAAACAATTGGACAAACTATTAAACGAATATCAAAATAATACAGTAGCGAGCGCCTAACCACATTTCTACTGACCTCCAAGATAACACATATCATAACGTAAATGAACATATAAAAAAAGTGGGTAAAAAAAGACATCAAATTTCTTTTTGAAATTCAATGTCTTTTTTATTTTTCCACACTTCTTATTTTAACTTTTCCCCAAATAAGGAGCCCATCAATCCAACGGCGACCGTAGCCGTTTTATTTTTATCATCTAAGATTGGATTGACTTCGACAAATTCTGCAGATGTGAGAATTTCAGACTCTGCAAGCATTTCCATCGCTAAATGACTTTCACGATAGCTCAATCCACCAAGTACCGGGGTCCCTACGCCAGGAGCTTCTGAGGGGTCCAACCCATCGAGATCAAGACTAAGGTGAACACCATCAGTCCGCTCTTTTAAATAATCTATCGCTCCGGTCATTACTTTAGGCATGCCCATTCGATCCACTTCATGCATTGTATAGACCTTTATTCCCTTATCTTGAATTAACTTTCTTTCCCCAGGATCAAGCGAGCGTGCCCCAACAATAACAATGTTTTCAGGTTTGATTTTAGGCTGATAATCCAGCATATTCGTTAATTTTTCGTGTCCAATACCTAAGCTAACTGCTAGTGGCATCCCGTGAATATTTCCTGATGGTGAGGTTTCTCCGGAATTCAAGTCGCCATGTGCATCATACCAAATAACGCCAAGATTATCATAGTGTTTGGCAATTCCCGCTAAACTACCGATTGCAATACTATGGTCGCCGCCTAGTACTAGAGGAAAGCGATTTTTATTAATTTCCTGATCAACCATTTCCGCTAATACTTGATTTCCTTCTGCAACCTGCTGCAAATTACGTAGGTTACCTTCTCGTTTATCACGTTTACTATCAGGACGGTTAATCGGAATATCACCTAGATCATGAATGTCATATTGCAAGCGCTCTAACGTTTCGACAATACCTGCATAACGGATTGCACTAGGACCCATATCAACCCCACGTCGATTTTGTCCTAAATCCATCGGTACTCCAATAATAGACATCTCTTTTTTCATTAATTTTGCCCCCTTTTGTCTTATTTTAGCCAAAATTAAGGCAATGACTCAACTCGACATTTTGGTGTATATATATACAGCGATCCATAAAATGCCCTATGTATTTTCTCTTTCTTATAATGATTACAGAAAAAACCAGATGTCATCTAAAACATCTGGTTTATAATTCATTATTAAAATGTCTCAATTACTTTTGCACCTTCTAAATTAGGTCTAATTGTTAGTGGTTTAATTCCAGCCTTCTGCCAGGCCTGGATTAATTGTTGGGCGCTTTCCTTGTCTGGTAAAAACGCAATACCGCAATCCCCGCCCCCAGCTCCTGAAGGCTTTCCTGCACCGCCATGTTGTTCAGCTAAGTCACACAATATTTTCAGTAACGGGGTCTCAACATCAACACCAGCATTTTCTCCAACTGTAGCAAGTGCATGTCTATTTTGCTTTACTCCCTTTAGTAGGAAATCCAAGTCACCTTTTTCAAATCCAGCCAAAAAAGTAGTGACCGCCTGCTCACTCTCTTGTAAAAACTGCTCATATAGGCTTGGGCACTCATCATTAAGCTTTCGTATTCTTGGAATTAACTTTGAGGTTGACGCAGGGTTACCCGTCCAACCAATACATAAGTACACATCTTTCGGGAGCTCAATTGGTTTAATAGAGAAATAGCGCCAATCTTCTTCCAACAGTTCCGTTAGAGACTTCGCCTGCAAGTAGTGCTCAAGTAACCATTCCGCTTGAAAAGAACTATAACGAAGAAAGCCACCATATGATGATGCAGCAACATCAGCACCAGAACCGCTTCCTTGTGTTTTAACATGAGCTATTGCCGCAAGCTTGAAAACTAATTCGGCTGAAGGTTTGGTAGGTAAATGTTTATGTAGGACAGCAGCAATGACAGAGGTGACAACCGCTGCACTTGATCCTAGTCCGTACTTAACGCCAGATTCATCATCTAATTCACTTTTAATCGACAAGTGAAAACTGGTTGGAACAATTGCACGTTCTTGTAAATAGGTAATTGCAATTGTCATAGCATCCTCAACAAATCGAACACGATCATCACCTGTATTAACTTGAACTTTATTTGCTTTGTATCGCCACTCCAAATTTGTCAATTCGAAGTCCAGTAAAGATAAATAATTTTCATTACTTTCAACTATTGTTCCATAGACATAACGGTCAACTGCCATAACAACTAATTGGTGAAATGGCTCAAGAACTGCGAATTCACCTGTCACCATTAATTTACCTGGTACCCGGATAGTCATGGATGTGTTCGACAAATTTTTCATAAATATGTTACTCCCTGTCCTGATCGACTTACAATTACATCATGAACACCATGTATTTCAAGGAGTGCCTTTTTTACGGCTGCTTCGTCTTTTGGCAAATAAAGAACTTTAACATTTGGTCCTGCATCAATTGTAAAAAATGATGGAATTCCACGCTCTCTCATTGCCTGTACTTCCTGCATAACTGCAAGTGTTGTAGCATGCCAATACGTAAATGGTGGATTAGCACCAAGTGTTGTCGCATGCATTTTTAAACAATTTGCTTCTGCAATACTCCCAACCTTTTCAAAGTCACAGTCTTTAATACCCTGTTTAATTTGTTCAAGATCTTGCGGAATACTTTCCACCCATCCTGAAAAAAATGGCGATGTATTAACCGTTCGCTTCATACCTTCACGACTAGATACTTTTTTCATTGTATTTGATAGGACAACAGCAGCAACTCGTACATCCCAATGTTCAGCAGGTTGTACTTGTACTGCAAAGGAATCAGATCCATCTGGTTTGCTGCCCTGATGCCATTCAACAAATCCGCCAAATATCGATCGACATGCAGATCCTGAACCTTGTCTAGTTAGGCGTGAAAGATCTTGATCACTAATTGATAAGTCAAGGGCTCGGGTGGTTGCTGCTGCTAGTGCCGCAAAACCCGATGCTGATGAAGCAAACCCCGCTGCTGTTGGGACATGATTGGTTGAACGAACTTCAGCACACAAGTTTGTTGCCTGTGTCTCACTTCTGATAAGATCAAGAAACGTTGATACGCGATTAAATTGTTCACCTGTTATAGTCTGATCATTCAAAAAAAATGTATCACTAGAGAGATCATCACGAAATGTAACTGTAGTTGTTGTATAAAATCCATCTAACGTTAATGAGAGACTATTGTTTGTCGGTAGGATCAATGTTTCATCCCGTTTTCCCCAGTATTTTATTAAGGCAATATTTGTATGTGCTTTAGCTGTAGCCTTCATCATTATCCTCATTTCAATCGTTAATCCTTAATGAACAATTATTTTTGTTTACGTAATACAAAAGGCCATACTGCATGTGCGCCAAATTTCTTTAATTTCTCAGAGAGTTGGTGTGAATGTGCCTCATTGCGAGCTAAAGCAATGATACAGCCACCATTTCCGCCACCAGTTAATTTTGCGCCTAATGCCCCTTCACTCCGCGCTAAATAAATCAGTCTGTTTAAACCCGCATCGCTTACACCAAGTGCTTCTAATTCCTTTTGGGCCTCATTCAAGGTTTTTCCTAAAATGTGTTTGCTTGCTTTTTCAAGTGCTCTTCTAGCTTGATGTGTGATTTCTCCAATTCGATCAAGGCTAGCCTGAATTCTTCTTGGTGCGGATTTAAACAGTTCCGCAACAGACTCCACCGCAGACCTTGTGTCACCCATTCGTCCCGAATCAGCAACAACGAAGTGAAAATCTGTGTTTGGCTGAATAAAACAAAATGGTCGACCTTTTTCATACCAAACTGGGGAGCCAGAAGTAATGGTTAATGTATCAATTCCACTTGGAGCTCCATGAGCATACGTCTCCGAAATATTGGCCAATCTTAATAATTCTTCTTCCGTATAGTCCTCATCCGCATATGCAAATAAAGATCGTATCACAGCAATAGCCACCGAGGCACTAGAACCTAAGCCTTTGCCGGGTGGTATGGATGATTTAATACGAATTAATAAGTCTTTACATGGTAAACCGAGTTGTTCCAATGCCGCCTTGATACAATTCACAACTCCATCCAATGCCTCTGGTGCTGAATCAAGCGGGCCATGATAAAAGGCACTATCCATTTTGACCGCCCCAGGAACATTTTCAATTACCGATTCTACTTCAACTAATGGAAAAGGGATAGCGATTGCTGGTTGTCCGTGTACAACTGCATGTTCCCCAATTAAAATTAATTTACTATGAGCTATACCTATAGCTGTTTGTTCTGAAGTTGTTGCCTTTTCTGCACTCATTTTATATATTCTTCCACCAATTCTTTAGCTTTTCCAACACGGATTTCTTTTTGTTTTATTAATTGTTCAGCAATAATATCAATCATCTCCCCAGTAGCACCTGCCGCCATTGCAACAGACCGAGAATGTAAGGCCATATGACCTTTTTGGATTCCGTCGGTCACCAAGGCTTTTAGTGCACCAAGATTTTGTGCGAGCCCAACCGAAACAATTACTTGAGCAAGTTCTTCTGCGGACTCTACATCTAACATGTTATGAGCAACTTGGGCCATAGGGTGAACACGGATGGATCCGCCAACAGTTCCCACAGACATTGGTAATTCAAGTTCTCCTATCAAATTCCCTGTATCATCCGTAGACCACATCGTCATTGAACTATATTTGCCATGACGCGCCGCATACGCATGTGCTCCTGCCTCAACTGCTCTCCAATCATTTCCGGTCGCAATCACTATCGGGTCAATTCCATTCATTATTCCTTTATTATGCGTGACTGCACGATAAGGATCAGAGGCGGCAAATTCATAAGCATAAACAACACCATCACGTACCTCTTCCCCAGTAAAATCCCCAGTTGCTAATAATTCAGGGGGGATAACACATCTTGCCTTTGCAAGACATCGATCAGCATAATTAGAAAGGATACGTAAAAAAACTTTTCCTTTTGTTAATTGTTCAATCGTTGGTGCTAATGATTCCACCATGGTATTGATTATATTTGCACCCATTGCATCACACGTATTTATATAGACATGGACTACTAACATTTTACCATATTTCGAGCCCGATTCTTCATTTAAAAGTCGTACTTCTAGATCCTCTGCACCGCCACCTCTAGCAACCAAGCTAGGATATGCAGCGTTCGCGTCATTGATTAATGCATCCTTTTCTGCCAATACAGTGGCTTTAGCGGCATCCATATCTGGACAACCAACAACTTGTATTTGCCCAATCATGACTCTTCCTGTAGCTTCTGTTGTAAAACCACCAGCATTCCGAACAATTTTTGCTATATGACTAGCTGAAGCAACAACAGAGGGCTCCTCAATTGCCATTGGTACAATATAATCTTTTCCATTGATTAAAAAGTTCAGTCCTAATCCAAGTGGTAATGGATAAGTTCCAATAACATTCTCAATCATGTTATCTGCTGTAGTAACTGGTAAGGCATCTTGTTCAAGTGAGTGCCCCTTTTTTTCATCATCAATTACGTGCTTGGATGCCAATAATTCTCTTCGTTCTTCAACAGTCATATTATAAAAACCAGGGATTCTAGAAGTTATCATACCAATTCATCCTTTTGCAATTCAATATAATATATTTTTTTCATTTATAATTAGTTATTTTGGTAAAAAAATTACTGCTTCTATTATGTAAAAAAACAGTATAAAATGCAAATAAACAAGGTTGTTACAAAACATAACGACCTTGTTTATTTCTAATAATACTATGTACTCTATATCTATGCTAGCATTCTTCGTTTGATTATGATGGTGAGCCATGGAGGATTCGAACCTCCGACCCTCTGATTAAAAGTCAGATGCTCTACCGGCTGAGCTAATGGCTCGGGTAAGTTGAAGTTGTTATGTATTTATAAATAAAAAATGGCTGGGCTACCAGGATTCGAACCTGGGAATGACGGGATCAAAACCCGCTGCCTTACCGCTTGGCTATAGCCCAACAAATAACTATGGTGGAGGGGGGCAGATTCGAACTGCCGAACCCAGAGGGAGCGGATTTACAGTCCGCCGCGTTTAGCCACTTCGCTACCCCTCCGTATTATTAACACGTTCTCATGATTTATACATAAAAAAAGTGGTGCCGGCCAGAGGACTTGAACCCCCAACCTACTGATTACAAGTCAGTTGCTCTACCAGTTGAGCTAGACCGGCTTATATATTTAAGGCTATTTTATCTTACGTGTATGTTCATCAAGTGGGCTCGTCGTGTTACAAGTTCATTCGGTGATGTTGCACTCCTCGCAAGCCTGCACATGGGAGAAAATTCATTGTTGTTAACGGCTTGATCTACCAGTTGAGCTAGGCCGGCTTATATAAATATTTAACCTAAGTATTTACACATTTCCACCAAGCTATTCAGTGAATGCTTGTACTTCGGCAAGAGTGTTTTACATCTATAATGGTGGAGGATGCAGGGCTCGAACCTGCGACCCCCTGCTTGTAAGGCAGGTGCTCTCCCAGCTGAGCTAATCCTCCAATGCATGCGTGCGTACTTGTGTTGCCAAATGTTGTCGCAACTTTGACACGCAAATCTTGCTATCTTTTACTTTAATGGTGACCCGTACGGGATTCGAACCCGTGTTACCGCCGTGAAAGGGCGGTGTCTTAACCACTTGACCAACGGGCCATATATAATGGCGTGTTCATAACTGTCATCTTTTGCATGGTTATGTCGTAAACCAACGAATCTTATTATATACAGATATACTATTTTTGTAAAGAGGGAAAATAGTTTTCTTAATTTTTTTATTTCAATTCATTAAAGTCCTTGTATTGTACAGCAATCCATGGTTCTTTAACTTTAATATTTAGGTTATAATATTTACAGTAATCTTTATGGGAGGTACACAAATGTCTGATTTATTAAATGGAAAGAATATAGTTGTAATGGGGGTAGCAAATCAACGAAGTATTGCGTGGGGAATTACCAAGTCATTACATAATGCGGGGGCAAATCTAATTTTCACCAATAGACAAGAACGTTCCCAAAAAAAGCTTGTCAAACTACTTGAGGAAAACGATATTCAACCAAAATTGATCGTTTCATGTGACGTTGCAAGCGATGAAAGCATTGATTCAGCATTTAGCGAAATAAAAGAAAATGTTGGCGTTATTCATGGATTAGTTCACTCGGTTGCCTTTGCCAATAAGGAAGAATTAAAAGGGGAATATGCTGATACTTCACGAGAGGGATTCCTGTTAGCGCAGGAAATTAGTGCATATTCATTGGCAGCTGTTACAAAAGCTGCAAAGGAATTAATGACAGAGGGCGGAAGTATTGTTACACAGACATATTTAGGTGCAGAGCGAGTTATTAAAAACTACAATGTCATGGGAGTGGCAAAAGCCTCATTAGAAGCTAGTGTAAGATATCTAGCAGAGGACGTAGGTAAATATGGAATACGAGTGAACGCTGTTTCTGCAGGGCCAATTCGTACGCTATCTGCAAAGGGTGTTTCAGGATTTAATGAGAAGTCATCTGTAATTGAAGAAAAGGCACCTTTACGACGCAATATTGATCAAGATCAGGTAGGAGACGCAACATTATTCTTCATGAGTGAATTATCAAGAGGGATTACAGGTGAAGTCCTTCATGTCGATTCCGGTTATCACATAATTGGGGGATAACCTAACGGACGCTTATCTAAAACGTTAAGCGTCTTTTTTCTGCACAATTTTCATATAAATAGGAACATATCACTAGCTCAACTTACTGGGGGAAAACTTATGAGAGGATGGTTTGGAAATATCGAGGGGGATCCGTTTATAGCATTTGGTTCAACTCACCTTTTTATGCTGCTTATCTATTTAATCGGACTAATATTTTTACTTACAGGTTACAATATAGTTCAGAAAAATAGTGTTCTATACAATATGATACGTTGGATTTTGTTCAGTCTGTTAGTTTTATCAGAATTAATGTATCAAACCTGGACCATCGTTTATGGAGTTTGGAGTGTAAATAAGCATTTACCACTTCACCTCTGTGGTGTCGCAAGTATCATTGCTGCTATTGCGCTAATTAACTATAACAGAAGATTAATTATTACAGCATATTTTATTGGTATTATTCCAGCATTTTTAGCCTTAATTACACCAGAGCTTCCCTATGACTTTCCACATTTTCGTTACTTTAAATTTTTTATCCATCATATTGTGATCTCCTGGGCAAGTATTTTTCTAGTATTGACCAGTAATCTAAAAATCACATTTAGATCAATGCTAGAAACATATGGATGGTTAGTTCTATATGCTATTTTTATCGGGTTTGTCATAAATCCAATATTTAATGCGAATTATCTTTATCTTGCTAATACGCCATCCGCAAGCACACCACTAGATTTACTTGGCAGTGGTATCTGGTATTACGTAAATCTTTGCCTTTTAGGTTTTGTGGTATTTTTGCTTCTTCTTGGTTTTTCTAGATTGCTTGATATGAATAAATCTTTTAAGGATTCCCTATAACCCATACATTTTAAAAGGTTTACTCCAAACTAAAAAGCATCTAAATCTTTGATACAAAACCTCTGTCTGTTCCTTGTTATTTCTATTTGCTTCAAAATATTATCTGGTTACGAATGATACAACTGACTTAAAAATACTTGATGGAGAAAACTTTACTGGTTTTTCAAAGCATATTCAAATACTTCTGACGGATACCATGCATATAATGAAAAATGTCTCTTGACTAATAGGGCGAATGACTGAATAGGTTTCATTAATAGGAAAATTATTCACAACTTGAATCTACTTTAAGGCTACTTCAGCCCCATAATTGGATTTAGTTTCTATTTCCTTGATACATAAATTAAAATGTTTCAAAGTGTTAAATGCTAGGTATTTTTTCATATATTTCAAACCCCAAATAAATCTGATAATATCCCCATAATAAGAGAATCAACACCAATGATACCCGTTGAAATAACACTTAAAGAGGATATTGAACTGTTTAAGCTAAACAGTATTGTGACTAAAAACTTGCAAATGAGCCAACAAAATAAAGGTACCCAACAAAAGAAACATATTTAAAATGCAATATATACTCCCTAAAAAGAAACTACCATTGATGAATCTCCACCATTTTTCACCTAATTGTAAAGCATCACTGACAAATACTTATAAAATGGCAGCTATCCAGACGGTTTGAAAAATAGTCTCAAAAAGTCTATCCAAGCAATCTTTCCCAAAACTGGTGTGTTAGACAGAGTTTTCCTCCCTACTTTACAAAAGATTGCTGAAATATTGGATGAGGACTATATGTGGAATAATAACCATATAGAATATCTTTATGAAGACAAACTAACAAAAGACGGACATACACCTAATATAATTGCTTCTGATTTAACCAAATTTCACAGAGATTCAATTTTCATAAAAGCTAATTTCAAAAATATACATTGATAAAGGGCCAACGAGTGAAGTTAAATGAGTGAAATTAAATGTTTGGTATGTGGGGGAAAATACTTCCGTGAAGGATACTATGATATAGATATAGATGTTGACATTTATTCGACCGCTTATAATGACGTTAAAGTTAGTAGCAGAAGTGCAGATGATGTTCATATTGATGTTAGTGTAGATGTCGATACTTCAATTTACAATGAAACAGAAGAAAAGAAACGTAAAGAAAAGGAGAATGCCTACGATTGGACAAATTTTGGAGAGTGAAGGCCGAAAACCTTTACATTTTTATGTGGAATTATTGGCTTGGATTTCATTTAGTTCTCTTTAAATCATTACAAATACAAAAAACGCTCCATCCCTTATAAGACAAGCGTTTCACCAAGAGCTTCCAAGCAGACTCGAACTGCTGACCCCTTCCTTACCATGGAAGTGCTCTACCTGCTGAGCTATGGAAGCACAAAAAATGGCTCCACAGGTAGGATTCGAACCTACGACCGATCGGTTAACAGCCGATAGCTCTACCACTGAGCTACTGTGGAATAATCAAAAAGTAATAATATAATTTTAACATTAGACTAAATTTGATACAAATACAAAAAGTTTGCCTGGCGGCGTCCTACTCTTGCAGGGGCAATGCCCCAACTACCATCGGCGCTGAAGAGCTTAACTACTGTGTTCGGCATGGGAACAGGTGTGACCTCTCCGCTATTGCTACCAGGCCTACAGGGTATAGGTCGTTCTATGTTGTTCACAAATGTTCTCGGTGGGTCGAGTAATCGCAGACCCAGGAAGTGAACGGTCTTAACAGAACTTCCTTAGGCTTTGCAGGTATAACATTTTTTATACCCTAAAAACTAAATAAGAGTTTTTCAAGCAACGAATCAGT
>NZ_JBSVKG010000019.1:0-73600 GCF_054048505.1 Virgibacillus sp. FSP13
ACACACCTGTTCCCATGCCGAACACAGTAGTTAAGCTCTCCAGCGCCGATGGTAGTTGGGGCTTTGCCCCTGCAAGAGTAGGACGCCGCCAGGCAACTAAAACTAAGATGCATAATTTGTATCTTAGTTTTTTTAATAGGGAAATTTATCTCATTCCGCCAAAACATTTTCGGATGGTTGGTATGGATTATACGGTCCCATTATAAAGCAAAATTTACATACATTTATGCGAACAAAATAAATCTCATTATTATTAGAAGCAAAGCGTGAAAAGAAGTCCTATCAGTGTATGATGGAATCATTTGAAGAAGACTCTCTTCAATGTCCTCTCTAAATGTTTAGATTGCCATAAAACCGATGGAGTACCAGAATATATCATCGGTGAATTTAGCGTGGATTTGAATGAAGGGGAAAAAGTAGAACTACATTGTCGCAACTGCAATGGCACCATGATAGGAGTGAGAAAAATCCCAAGTAATTAATCCTTACTTGGGACGTGATATTGTCCCACCAGTAGTATTTAGAGATTTACGGGATTTGACGCGTTATCGCCGCAATCTTCTAGGCAACACAACATCTGAAAAAATAGAATCCATAAGATATAACAAAATGCTAATCACAAACTTAGCACATACGCTTCCAATGTATTTGATGTTTCTGGAGGTGTATTGCTAGACTCCATACTTAATGGTAAGGGAAATAAAGGCTTTAAAGGCAGTAATGTGCCAGGTGAAAACAAAAGATAGTAGGTTAATCCCCTTTTATTATCGATTAGTAAACCGATGAGGACCAATAATGCAAATATGGCATTAGCACACTTCTTATTAGAAATCATTCCCCAGATATTGTAAACAAAAACCCCATAAAAAGAACTTGGAGGGGGCTATCTTCCAAGAAAAGAAAAAAAGAATATTTTATAAAAGACTACAGAACATGGGCTGCGAGGTAAATATTCAAGAAACAAAATCAGCCTAAATCAATTTATCACATCGTAACAAAAATTTTAAATGGTTAACTCCATTATAGGAAGGCGCAAAAATCAGCATTAAAATCCCATTTTGGTTAAAAAGAGCCATCTTTAAAAAATGAACATAATTTTTAAATTCTTAAATTGTAAACTTTACGTAATGGTAGGATTACCAGAACAGGTCAATCAAAGACAGCAGCTTTATCAGGATCTCTTAAAAAATCAAATAGCATATTAATTTGTGATTCTGTATTTCTGCTAGTAGATAGGATTGGCAAATCATTTGCTGGAAAAAAGTTAATGTCATTTGTTTCTACTCCGGTATTTGCATTTCCACCGATAATCTCACACCGAATAAATATTTTATAATAATGATGGGCCTGTGGTGGATGCGGGTGATCGTTCATATCTAAAACGGCAAGTAATTTTCTTGCTTTCACATCGTAGCCTGATTCCTCTTTTATTTCTTTTATAGCATTTTTGGAGGCAGACAAACCTATGTCGCAAAATCCCCCGGGCAATGACCATCTATCATCAATCTTTTCTTTAACCATTAAAATTTTGTTATCTTTAAATACGACACCACGAACATCTACTTTTGGTGTTTGATATCCTGTTTCACTGGCAAATAGATTCTTTACCTTTTCTATTTCCACATCGGTATATTCTGCTATAATTTCTATACTTATTTGGCGTAATGCTTCATATCGCTCTATATCGAATTTGTCCTTTGAAAAGGCTAATCCAGATTGGGATAAAGATTGGATCTGTTTTGCCCAATTTAGCCATTTATGACTCATATATAACTCCCTTTTCCTATTATTCAAATTCATACGCATTAACCTGAACCTCGTATCGAATTCCACTTTTTATCATACATACCTATTCTATAATTAAGCTCAAAAACCCTTTTCTAACAAAATATTTCCTTTAAAACAATCATATATATGGAATTAATGTTCATGAAAATTTGACTGTTTATTTTGATTACTTTACTGTAAAATGAAGCGATACATTTAATTGTGAAGGAGGCAGTGTGAATGGCAATAAATTTTGATCAACTATTTGGGGATCATTTTCTGCTTATTATGCTACGGGTATTTATTGCATTACTATTATCAGGGTTGATCGGCTTTGAGCGGGAAATGAAAAATCACTCTGCCGGTTTCCGTACGCATATACTAGTAGGGATTGGCTCTTGCTTAATGATGTTGCTATCACTATATGGCTTTGAGGCTTATATTGATAGCTATGAAAATGTGCGTTTTGACCCAACGCGTATTCCTTCATATGTTATTAGTGGTATTGGTTTTCTTGGTGCTGGAACGATTATTGTTTATGGTGGTACAATCCGTGGTTTAACTACTGCGGCCTCAATTTGGGCTGTGGCTGGGTTAGGATTGGTTGTTGGGATTGGAATGTACGCTACAGCTGTTTTTACAACACTTGTAATCCTGCTGAGTTTAATCTTTCTTAATAATTTTGAGAGGCTATTTACGAGAGGGCGCTCGTCGATGCTGATTGAAATTGTGGCATTGCCAGATTTGCAAATTAGTAACATTGTATCTGTCATGGAATCATATCATGTAACGATCAAAAAGGTGGAAATTGTCAAGGTTGAAAATGACTTGAGAAGTATTTTTATAAAGGTACATCAAGACTCTGATCTGGATAGGATGTCATTGTTTGAGGGGATTTCCAAATTAAAGTTTGTAAAAAATATTGCAGAGAGAAATTAAACAGAAATGATATGCTTCATTGATGAATCTTATTTTCTCTACATAATGGGTTTTGATTCCTCCAACATTGTCTAAAATAAAAAGGAACAATGTGTTTGCATCTCTTGTAATTTGTCGTATAATATAAACATAGTCAAAGATAGTCAAAGTCAAAACGATTACGATATTAACAACGAAGAGTTAGCTCATTGGAACAAGAGGAGGAGGGTCATGGGTAACATCTCAGACGTTATTGAGCAATATTTAAAACAAATACTTCAGCAGGCAGCTCAAGATGCTATTGAAATTAAACGTAGTGAAATAGCCGATCAATTTCAATGTGTTCCATCACAAATAAATTATGTGATTAATACAAGGTTCACGGTGGAAAAAGGGTATATAGTAGAAAGTAAACGTGGTGGTGGTGGATATATTCGAATCATTCGAGTGAAGCACCAAGAGAAATCGGAATTACTTGATGAAATTATTGAAATGATTAATCCCACCGTGACACAACAGGCGGCTCTTGACGTTTTAGAACGGCTATTAGAGGAAAAGTTAATTACAGAGCGAGAAGCTAAAATTATGGTTAGTGCAATTGGCCGAAATACATTAGCATTTCAATTGCCGCTTCGTGATGAAGTACGTGCACGTGTGTTAACAGCAATGTTGACAACGTTAAAATATCTGAATAAGTAATGATAGGCAAGATAAGGGAGGAGGAAATAAATAATGGAATGCCAAGAATGTCATAAACGCCCCGCCACGGTTCATTTTACCCAGTTAACTAATGGAAATAAAATAGAAGTCCACGTATGTGAAATCTGCGCAAAGGAAAAAGGGTATATGACTGACCCAGAAGAAGGTTATTCCCTTCATGATTTATTGACAGGTTTATTTAACTTTGAATCGTCGCCAATGGGGAATCATAATAATTCATCTGCATTTACACCATCAAAGGAATTGCAATGCCCACAGTGTGAAATGACGTTTTCCGAATTCAAACGCATTGGGAAATTTGGCTGTTCATCATGTTATCATACATTCGCTGATCGCTTGGACCCGATTTTGCGCCGGGTTCATAGTGGAAACACAAAACATTCAGGGAAAATCCCTAAACGTCAGGGCGGCGATTTGCATGCCAAAAAACAACTGGACGATTATAAAGTGGAACTTAAAAATTTGATCGACCGAGAAGCATTTGAAGAGGCGGCAACCGTTCGCGATAAAATTAAAGAATTAGAAAAGGAAATGCGGGGTGATAATTCATGACATTGCAGAACTTCATGGATGAGGCTATTAGTCCCTGGATGCGTGAAGAGGGGCCAGACAGTGATATTGTCTTAAGCAGTAGAATTCGATTGGCACGTAACTTTGATCAGGTTTCTTTTCCACTTATCGCTGAAAAGGAGGAGCTTGAAGAGGTTCGCCAATTTTTTGAAACAGAATATGCACATAGATCATTTCAAGACTATCAAGATTTTGAATTCATATCAATACCAGATTTAACGTCAACAGAAAAACGGGTTCTAGTAGAGAAACATCTAATTAGTCCACATCTAGCCAAAGATAAACAGGTTGCTGCTGCACTTATTTCGAAAAACGAACAAGTTTCTGTCATGATTAATGAAGAAGATCATATCCGGATGCAGCTTTATTTTCCAGGACTTCAACTAGACAAAGCATTGGAGAAGGCATTCGAATTTGATGATTGGTTGGAGGAGAAAATTAATTATGCATTTGATGAAACAAGGGGTTATTTAACAAGCTGTCCGACAAATGTAGGGACTGGAATGCGTGCCTCGGTTATGATGCACCTTCCTTCACTAGCATTGACACGACAAATTAATCGAATGATCCCAGCCATTAACCAATTAGGTCTTGTCGTCCGGGGAATTTATGGAGAGGGTAGTGAAGCACTAGGAAATATTTTTCAAATTTCCAATCAGATTACCCTTGGAAAGTCAGAAGAAGATATTGTTGAAGATTTACAAAGTGTTGTAAAGCAATTGATTGAACATGAACGACGAGCAAGGACAAGATTAATGGAACAGTCAAGTACCCGCTTGGAAGATCGTATTTATCGTTCGTACGGTGTTTTGAAATATAGCCGTATTATCGAATCAAAAGAAGCGGCAATATGTTTATCAAACGTTCGTCTTGGGATTGATTTAGGTTTAATTGAGAATGTCTCAAGAAATATACTTAATGAATTAATGATTCTTACACAGCCGGGATTCCTACAGCAATATGCAAAGAAAAATTTGACTGCCAATGAACGGGATGTACTACGGGCATCGCTAATTCGTGAACGGTTAAAATTAGAAAAATAGGAGGAGACAACTATATGATGTTTGGACGTTTTACCGAGAGAGCACAAAAGGTTTTAGCCTTATCACAAGAAGAAGCGGTTAGGCTCGGCCATAACAATATTGGAACGGAGCACATTTTATTAGGACTTGTCCGTGAAGGGGATGGGATTGCCGCTAAAGCGTTACAGTCGCTAGGATTAGAAGTGGAAAAAATTCAGCAAGAAGTGGAGCAGCTTATTGGTGTTGGTAAACAGACGATGCAAACGATTCATTACACACCAAGAGCCAAAAAGGTAGTCGAGTTATCACAGGATGAGGCAAGAAAGCTAGGGCATTCCTATGTAGGAACGGAACATATATTGTTAGGGCTAATCCGTGAAGGCGAGGGTGTTGCTGCTCGTGTTTTAAATAATCTTGGTGTAAGTTTAAATAAAGCACGACAACAAGTACTACAATTATTAGGTAGTAACGAATCACAAGCAGGTCGCCAAGGTAGGGGCCAATCAACCAATGCTAATACACCGACACTTGATTCGCTTGCAAGGGATTTAACTGCAACAGCGAAAGAAGGAAATGTTGACCCTGTCATTGGTCGAAGCAAAGAAATTGAGCGCGTTATTCAAGTGCTAAGCCGTCGTACCAAAAACAACCCCGTATTAATAGGTGAACCAGGGGTTGGTAAAACAGCTGTAGCAGAAGGCCTGGCACAGCAAATTATTAACAATGAGGTTCCAGAAATATTGCGTGATAAACGGGTTATGACGCTTGATATGGGTACAGTTGTTGCAGGAACGAAATATCGTGGTGAATTTGAAGACCGCCTAAAGAAAGTGATGGAAGAGATCCGTCAAGCAGGCAATATCATTTTGTTCATCGATGAATTGCATACATTAATAGGTGCTGGTGGTGCGGAAGGCGCGATTGATGCATCTAATATTTTAAAACCGTCTCTGTCACGTGGTGAGCTTCAATGTATTGGTGCAACAACATTAGATGAATACAGAAAATACATTGAAAAAGATGCAGCATTAGAACGTAGATTCCAGCCGATCCAAGTTGATGAACCAACTTTAGAGGAAACGATTCAAATTTTAAAAGGACTTCGTGATCGTTATGAAGCACACCATCGTGTAACAATTACAGATGAAGCGATTGAAGCTGCGGCCAATTTATCTGATCGTTATATAACAGATCGGTTTTTACCCGACAAAGCAATTGATTTAATTGATGAAGCAGGTTCCAAGGTCCGCTTGCGGTCGTATACGATTCCACCAAATTTGAAAGAATTGGAACAAAAGCTTGAAGAAGTACGTAAAGAAAAAGATGCGGCGGTACAAAGCCAAGAATTTGAGAAAGCAGCATCTTTACGTGATTCCGAACAACGCTTACGAGAAGATTTGGAAACAACTAAAAATCAATGGAAGGAAAAACAAGGTCAAGAAAGCTCTGAGGTGGTTGTTGAGGATATTGCCTCTGTTGTTTCTACATGGACGGGAGTTCCTGTCGCGAAATTAACAAAAGACGAAAGTGATCGATTGTTAAACATGGAAGATGTTTTACATGATCGTGTCATTGGTCAGGAGGAAGCAGTAAAAGCAGTCTCAAAGGCAATTCGCAGAGCACGGGCAGGGTTAAAAGACCCGAAACGTCCAATTGGTTCTTTCATTTTCCTTGGACCTACAGGAGTGGGAAAAACAGAATTGGCACGTGCTCTAGCAGAATCAATGTTCGCTGATGAAGATGCGATGATCCGAATTGATATGTCTGAGTATATGGAGAAACATGCCACATCTCGGCTTGTAGGTTCACCTCCAGGTTATGTTGGCTATGAAGAGGGCGGACAATTGACCGAAAAAGTACGGAGAAAACCTTATTCCGTTGTGTTGCTTGATGAGATTGAAAAGGCACATCCTGAAGTATTTAATATTTTATTACAAGTATTAGAAGATGGCCGATTAACAGATTCCAAAGGTAGAGTAGTTGATTTCCGCAATACCGTGTTAATTATGACTTCTAATGTTGGAGCAAGTGAGTTGAAGCGGAATAAATATGTTGGTTTCAACCTTGGTGAAGAGGGCCAAGAATATAGTGATATGAAATCAAAAGTAATGGAAGAGTTAAAAAAGGCATTTCGTCCAGAATTTCTTAACCGTATCGATGAAACAATTGTATTCCATTCATTAGAGAAAAAACATATGAAAAACATTGTTACGTTGATGGTACAACAATTACAACGACGATTAAAAGAGCAGGATATTAACTTCTCTGTGACAGATAAAGCCTTAGAGAAAATTGCCAGCGACGGTTTTGATCCGGAATATGGAGCGCGACCATTGCGTCGATCGATCCAGAAAAACGTTGAGGACCTACTTTCTGAAGAATTGCTGAAAGAAACAATCGCCAAAGGGCAAAAGGTAAAAATCGGGCTAAATAATAAAGGTGAATTTACCGTTTTAGCCTAGACAAAAACACCTGAGCTTGTGTGAATATATCAAAGCCAGTAGGATGTTCCTGCTGGCTTTTTCCAAAAAAGCTTATTCTTAATGACTCAACTTTTGCGGCGTGAAATAGACAAATATGCCTTGATAAAATGTGGAAGGATGAATATTCACTGCTTAAGTTGACTTTGGATTAATCGCATTTAAATAAGCTGTGACTGCAGGACTCTTTTCTATAAGTACGCGCATTTCCCACCGTCCGGGATCGTTCCGGGTGGATGCTTTCCGCGGGCACGGCCTCAGCCTCCTCGAGAAAACCACTCTGCGGGGTCTTCGGACACGTGCTATTCCCGCAGGACAAGGAAGGCTTCGTCAGCGATACATCGCACGAAGAAAAAGTGCTTTTCTTTTTCGAGGAGTCACCACCCTCCACTCACCCGGACTAGTGAAGCGATAGGATGCGACTTGACAGAACACATACTACTACAGTTAATGGTAGTAAATGCGAAACCAGTGGAGGAAATACGCGGAGACTCCTGGGGGAGGAAAGGCCTAGGTGAGACCCCGCAGTGCGACGAGCAAAACTCCCACCGAGTAAGCTTCGAGTTGCGAGGAGCGCTACTTCATCGAAATTACTTGCAACGCGACGAGCACCTAGCACGAGGAGGCTCAGCAGCCGCCCCCGGAAAGCGTAGTGTATTTCCGGAACGGCGAGGAAGCAATTTTTTAGTTATTACGCATTTTGTATATAAATCAACAAATGTTCTCAATAAAGCAAGTAATCGCAGTCTCAATCTTAACAGTCTTTAGGTTTACCAGAGTTGTCAAGGCAATTATTAGAAACGTTTGCCTTAGCTAACTGTATGATCTTATTTTATTGGTACGAAAGTTGTGTGTAAATGATTGTTTTTTTGTCTGCATTCGGCGTATAGGTATTAACAATTGCCGTTTGGGGTTTGTGGCATAGATATGGAATAGAATTTATAAAAATGATAGATTGTTGTAACTTTAATGTTATGTAATTCGTATACAATAGAGTTAGATTGAAAGGGATGGATGGAGTGGCAAAGCGGAAGACAAAATTTGTATGTCAGGATTGTGGTTATGAATCTGCAAAATGGATGGGAAAATGTCCTGGTTGCAATAATTGGAATACATTAGTAGAAGAAATGGAAGCATCTACTATTAAGAATCGGAGCGGGTTATCAGGAGAGAGAAAACATGCTAGTAAACCCGAAAAAATCACAACGATTGAATCTCAAAAAGAGCCGCGCATTACAACGACGATGAAGGAATTTAATCGGGTACTTGGCGGTGGAATTGTGCCAGGTTCACTTGTATTAATTGGTGGTGATCCAGGGATTGGGAAATCGACATTACTGTTACAAATATCATCTCAATTAGCAGACAAGCAATTACCTGTACTCTATATTTCGGGAGAGGAATCCGCCAGACAAACAAAGTTACGCGCGGATCGCCTTGGAGTAACCGCTGATTCATTATATGTTTTGCCCGAAACGAACTTATATGATATAGCAAATCACATTGAGCACGTAAAGCCATCTTTTGTCGTGATTGATTCTATTCAAACAATTTTTCGCGAAGAAGTCACGAGTGCTCCTGGTAGCGTGTCACAGGTTCGGGAATGCACAAGTGAATTAATGAGAATAGCTAAAACAAACGGAATCCCGATTTTTATTGTCGGGCATGTCACGAAAGAAGGGGCTATTGCCGGACCAAGAATGCTCGAACACATGGTTGATGCGGTCCTCTATTTTGAAGGGGAAAGACATCATACTTATCGTATTGTACGTAGTGTAAAAAATCGCTTTGGTAGCACAAATGAAATGGGAATTTTTGAAATGAAAGAAGCGGGTCTGCGTGAGGTATTAAATCCGTCTGAAATATTTCTTGAAGAACGGTCACATGGTGCTGCTGGATCAACTGTTGTCGCATCAATGGAAGGGACAAGACCGGTGTTAGTTGAAATTCAGGCATTAATTTCTCCTTCAAGCTTTGGCAATCCACGCCGAATGGCAACAGGTGTTGATGCAAATCGTGTTCCATTATTGATGGCTGTATTAGAAAAACGAGTTGGATTAATGTTACAGAACCAAGATGCATATATTAAAGTTGCGGGCGGTGTTAAGCTAGATGAACCTGCCATAGATTTAGCCATTGCAGTGTCGATTGCTTCAAGTTTTAGGGACCAACCAACAAAACCAGATGATATATTTGTCGGTGAGGTTGGTCTGACGGGTGAAGTGAGGCGTGTTTCTCGAATCGAGCAACGTGTTCAGGAGGCAGCTAAACTTGGATTCAGTCGTGTAATTTGTCCAGAAAACAATTTAGATGGATGGACAATACCTAAATCAATTCAAGTTATCGGTGTCAAAACAGTTCAGGAGGCGTTGGAAGTTGGCGTTGCTAGGTAAAATTTTTGGCAAAATACTGTCCATTAAGAGTTGATTTGAATTGACATTGATAAATTAGTATGATAGAATTTTATGTTTATCTATTTGACTGTTTTTAACAGCTATGCTATTGTTTATATTGTGTAGTAGCTATAATTCCATTTTTTAGACTAATTTTTGTAAAAACAGGTAATACTGAGGTTAGGAGGTGACGGTGGTGCTGAAAAAAATTGTGCATTTATTTTTTATTGTTACAGGTGGTACCATTGGGTATTTATATATACCAGATTTAGTTGAATTGTTGAATTTTACGGAAGCTGATTGGGTTGCATCCCCATATTTAGGTATGATAGTTGGTGCATTGATCTTATTTCTATTCTCTTATTTGGTCGCGGGTTATATTGTTGATTTCTTGCGTTGGGTGGAAGAAGCACTCATTAAGATTCCTGTAGGGGATTTATTATTTGGTAGTTTCGGTTTAATAGGTGGATTGGTAATAGCCTTTTTAATCAATATTCCGTTAACAGACATTAATATTGATTTAGTTTCACAAGTTTTGCCACTCTTTATCACGATTTTGTTGGGTTATTTTGGTTTTCAAATTGGTTTTAGACGTCGGGATGAGTTGATGAACTTATTTAATTTTAATCGGAAAGACCGAGATAAGAAGCGACAGCCTGGCAATGAAGGTGCTGAGCAAAATCACCAACCAAAACCAAAGATACTGGATACAAGTGTTATTATTGACGGTCGGATCGCTGATATCTGCCAAACAAGCTTTTTAGAAGGGACAATTGTTATACCGCAATTTGTACTTGGAGAATTACAGCATATTGCAGATTCATCTGATGCCTTGAAACGTAACAGAGGACGTCGTGGTTTAGATGTTTTAAATCGCATCCAAAAGGAATTACCGGTTAATGTAGAGATATACGAAGGTGATTTTGAAGAAATACAGGAAGTGGACAGTAAACTGATTAAATTGGCTAAGGTTATAAACGGGATTGTTGTTACCAATGATTTTAATTTAAATAAAGTTTGTGATCTTCAAAGTGTCCACGTGTTAAATATCAATGATTTGGCAAACGCAGTAAAACCTGTTGTATTGCCTGGTGAAGAATTAATGGTACAAGTGATTAAAGATGGTAAAGAACAAAATCAAGGTATCGCATATTTAGATGATGGGACAATGATCGTAGTAGAAGATGGTCGAGATTATATTGGCAAAACAATTGAGGTATTGATCACAAGTGTTTTACAAACTTCTGCAGGTCGTATGATTTTTGCAAAACCAAAATTACTTGAAAAAGCTTTGTAAAAGAGGTATAACTTATAAGGAATAGAAAAGTGATAACAGAGAATGTTATCGCTTTTTGTTGTAAAAGGTTGTTCAAAAAGTCCGGTAAAAATGACACATCGAATTTCTTCGTTGGCTTGCTTTTCCGTTCCTCACGTATTAATAGCATACGTTCCGGTACTCAAAGCTACGCCGCCTCGAACTTCTCGGTCCTTTTTATCCTCCTTTTTGAACACGTACTGTAAAAAGAAAGTGCGATAATTAATATAGAAGAATAGCATCTGAGGAAGGGGTAAAGCAAAATGACTAACCAAGTTCGTGTTCGTTATGCGCCAAGTCCAACTGGCCATTTACATATCGGAAACGCTAGAACTGCTTTGTTTAACTATTTATATGCAAAACATTTTGATGGGAAGTTCATTGTACGTACAGAAGATACAGATGAAAAACGAAATGTAGCCGGAGGAGAGGAAAGCCAATTTCACTATTTGAAATGGCTTGGAATCGAATGGGATGAAGGTGCGGATATTGGCGGAGACTATGGTCCTTATCGTCAAATGGAACGGCTTGATATTTATCAAAAGCATATTGATGACTTGCTAGAAAGAGGACTAGCCTACAAATGTTACATGACAGAAGAAGAACTTGATGCAGAACGGGAAGAGCAGAAAGCAAAGGGACAGGCTCCAAAGTATTCTGGTGCACATCGCAATCTTACGGCCGAACAAATTGCGGCGTTTGAACAAGAGGGACGAAAGCCAAGTATTCGTTTTCGCGTTCCCGAAAATAAAACCTATACATTCCCAGACATTGTGAGAGGGAATATTACCTTTGAATCAAGCGACTTTGGTGATTGGGTAATTGTGAAAAAGAACGGCATCCCGACGTATAACTTTGCTGTGGCGATTGATGATCATTTGATGGAAATCACCCATATTTTACGTGGTGAGGAACACATCTCTAATACGCCAAAACAAATGATGATTTACGATGCATTTGGTTGGGAACCACCTAAGTTCGGGCATATGACATTGATTTTAAACGAGGATCGGAAAAAGTTAAGTAAACGTGATGAGCATATCCTACAATTTATTGAACAATATCGTAATTTAGGTTATTTACCTGAAGCATTATTTAACTTTATTACATTGCTTGGCTGGTCTCCGGTTGGGGAGGAAGAAATCTTCACGCAAGATAAGCTGATTGAGATATTTGATCCAGAGCGACTATCAACATCTGCTGCAATTTTTGATCCGCAGAAATTAAAGTGGATGAATAACGAATATATTAAATCATTGGATCTGGAAACGGTTATTGGTTTAACATTGCCGCACTTAGTTGATGCAGGAAAGCTACCCGAGGATATGGATCAGGAAACACGTACTTGGGCGGAAAATGTAATTGCCCTTTATAAAGAACAACTCCGCTATGGTGCAGAGATTGTCGAGTTGACTGATTTATTTTTCAAGACACATATTGAATATGATGAAGCATCTATGGAGATTTTGCGTGAAGAACAAGTGCCAGAAGTGCTACAAGTATTTACGGATAAATTAATTCAGTTAGATGATTTCAATAAAGATACTATTAAAGCGGAGATTAAAGCAACACAGAAGGAAACAAAGCAACGAGGTAAAAAACTATTTATGCCAATTCGCGTTGCTACTACTGGCCAAATGCATGGTCCGGAACTACCGATGGCGATCGAACTATTGGGTAAAGATGTTATATTGGCGCGTTTGGATAAAATTCTTACGGAACTTGGAGCCTAATCGATTCACAGCCGATTGAAAATATAATATAGTAATAATACAATATTGAACGTTGATAAGGAGAAGTAAATAACGCGTTACTTACACAGAGAGAATCATCACCGGCTGCAAGTGATTTTAAGTACCGTTATTGAAATGCACCTTAGAGTCCGTTATGGAAGCGATGTATATAACGGCGGTATTCTTACCGTTATTAGGAACTAAGTTGGAAGAGACATATATCTTCAAACAGAGTGGGACCGCGCCTGAAGCGTCTCTGTGTATCATGCACAGAGGCGCTTTTTTTATGGTTTATGATAAGGGAGGTTAGTCAAATGGGGATTTTTAAGCGGATGAAAGAGGATATGGATGTTGTCTTTGAACAGGATCCAGCAGCACGGACTTATTTTGAAGTTTTCTTAACATACTCTGGTTTGCATGCGATATGGTCGCACCGTATCGCGCATGCGTTTTATAAACGAAACCTGTTTTTTATAGCACGGGTTATTTCGCAAGTAAGCCGATTCTTCACCGGGATTGAAATCCATCCTGGAGCTAAGATTGGACATCGTTTTTTTATAGATCATGGCATGGGTGTCGTGATTGGTGAAACGTGTGAAATCGGTGATAATGTGACCGTGTTCCAAGGGGTAACCTTAGGTGGAACAGGTAAAGAAAAAGGGAAACGGCACCCGACAATTAAAGATAATGCATTAATATCGACGGGGGCAAAAGTTTTAGGATCTATTACAATTGGTGAAAATTCAAAGGTCGGTGGTGGGTCCGTTGTGTTACACGATGTTCCGGATCACTCGACGGTTGTAGGAATTCCGGGGCGGGTCGTTGTTCAAAATGGTGAAAAGGTTCGCCGGGATTTAGACCATCATAAAATGCCTGATCCTGTAGCGAAACAATGTGAGCATTTGCAAGCGGAAATAGATGGATTAAGGAAAGAAATAGCTGAATTGAAGGAAGGGAAGCAAAATGTCGATAACTCTTTATAATACGTTGACACGAAAAAAGGAAACCTTTGTACCACTCCAAGAAGGTAAAGTGAGTATGTATGTTTGTGGGCCGACTGTTTACAACTACATTCATATTGGTAACGCCAGACCTGCGATTGTCTTTGATACAGTAAGAAGGTATTTGGAATATCGAGGGTATGAAGTTGATTATGTATTGAACTTTACCGATGTGGACGACAAAATTATTAAAGCTGCAAAAGAAGTTGGTGAGGACGTCCCTGAGCTAGCTGATCGTTTCATTGATGCTTATTTAGAGGATGTTGGAGCCTTAGGGGTCAAAAAGGCAACGCTCAACCCAAGAGTAACAGAGACGATGGATGATATCATTAACTTTATTGCAACATTGATTGATAAAGGGTATGCCTATGCAGTCGATGGGGATGTTTATTTTAAACCAAGAGCTTTTGATGGATATGGCAAACTTTCACACCAATCGATCGATGAACTGAGATCAGGCGCTCGGATACAAATAGGAGATAAAAAGACGGATCCACTCGATTTTGCTTTATGGAAAAAGGCAAAACCGGATGAAATTGCTTGGGAGGCACCGTGGGGTAAAGGTCGGCCAGGCTGGCATATTGAATGTTCGGCCATGGTAAAAAAATATCTCGGGGATACGATTGATATCCATGCGGGAGGGCAGGATCTTACTTTCCCACATCATGAAAATGAAATTGCTCAATCGGAAGCGATGACAGGTAAATCATTTGCGAAGTATTGGATGCATAATGGGTATATAAATATTGATAATGAAAAAATGTCTAAATCACTTGGGAATTTTGTCCTTACACGTGAATTAATTGAACAACACGATCCACAGGTGATCCGGTTCTTTATGTTGAGTGTCCATTACCGCAACCCGATTAATTTCAGCGAAGAACTATTAAAGGGCGCTGAAAATAGTTTGGATCGTATTAGAACGGCCTACCATAATCTCGAATACCGTAAGCAAGCGAGTTTGAACTTGGAAAAGGATAATGAACAGTGGTTAGAAAAAATAAATGAGTTAAAAGAGCGGTTTGAGGCGGAAATGGATGACGATTTTAATACAGCCAATGCGATTTCCGTGTTATTTGATTTAACGAAGGAAGCTAATATTTACGTAGAATTGAAGCAGACATCAACAACTGTTATCGATTCGTTTCAGACAACAATTGCAAAATTCCTTCGAGTCCTTGGTGTCGAAATAAATCAAACAGAGGAATTGTTGGATGATGAAATTGAGGCATTAATTCAAGAACGGGTGGAAGCAAGAAAAAATCGTGACTTTAAGCGTGCAGATGAGATACGGGATGATTTGAAAGAGAAACAAATTATTTTAGAGGATACGCCGCAAGGGACACGGTGGAAAAGAGGCTAAATATGGAACTTGATGTAAAGCAACTAAAAAGTTTAGCCCTTGCGTATATGGGTGACGCTGTTTATGAAGTACATGTTAGGAAACATCTGATTCATTCGGGCCAGGTAAAGCCGAACCAATTACACCACAAAGCGGTCACCTTCGTATCCGCAAAATCACAGGCAGCCGTCATTTTGCATTGGTTAAACAGCGAATTTTTAACGGAAAGCGAAGAGCGCGTTGTTGCAAGAGGGAGAAATGCGAAATCAGGGTCGATTCCCAAAAATACTAGTGTTCAAACGTATCGATATAGTACAGCGTTTGAAGCATTAGTTGGCTACCATTACTTACTTGAAAACAATGAACGTTTAACGGAATTATTAACTCAAGCTATTATGTTTGTGGAGGAAAGGAGTATGTGAGATGGATCAGGAAATGATTATCGGAAAAAACCCTGTTATAGAAGCATTAAAATCGGGTCGATCTGTTAATAAAGTTTTGCTTTCCGAACACTTAAATACCAATTCGATAGGCAAATTACAACATCTAGCTAAACAAGCCGATACAATTGTACAAAAGGTGCCCAAGAGTAAGTTGGATAAGCTAGCAGATGGTAACCATCAAGGTGTTGTGGCATATGTTGCCTCTTATCAATATGCCACAATCGATGATTTATTTACGAATGCTGATGCAAAAAAGGAAACCCCTTTTTTTATCATCTTGGACGAGCTTGAAGATCCGCATAACTTAGGTTCAATTTTACGAACGGCAGATGCAACTGGAGCACATGGAGTCATTATTCCAAAACGTCGTTCGGTTGGATTGACTGCAACGGTTGCTAAGACAGCTGCGGGTGCTTTGGAGCATATTCCTGTTGCGCGTGTAACGAATATTGCATCAACAATGGATGAATTAAAAGCGAAAAACATTTGGGTTGTTGGGACAGAAGCAGATGGAACGGAGGATTATCGCTTACTTGATGGAACGATGCCGATTGCACTTGTAATCGGTAACGAAGGGAAAGGGATGAGCCGGCTAGTAAAAGATAAATGTGACTGGACGGTTAATTTACCGATGAAAGGTCAGGTATCCTCTTTAAATGCTTCTGTTGCATGCGGCCTTCTTTTGTATGAAGTGTTTCGAAAAAGATACCCGCTTGGGGAGTAACCTATGAATGTTATCGTTGTTGACGGTTATAACATTATTGGAGCCTGGGATGAGTTACAAAGGTTAAAGGATATAGATATGGCACAGGCGAGGGATCGTTTAATTGAACAAATGGCCGAATACAAATCCCATACAGGTGATCGTGTAATCGTTGTGTTTGATGCTTATTTTGTTAAAGGTATTACGAATAAACTAAAAGAATATCAAGTCGAGATTATTTATACAAAAGAAAAAGAAACAGCTGATGAATGTATTGAGAAGTTGGTAAAAAAATTAAAGAATGTAGAAAACCAAGTATATGTTGCCACGTCCGATTATGCAGAGCAACGTACCATTTTCGGTCGTGGTGCATTACGTAAATCTGCCAGAGAATTATTTATTGAGTTAAAAAATAGTGAGACAGAAATAGAAAAGCGGATCGATCAGTATGCAAAAGTAAAACCGCAAATAAAAATCCCTTTGCAAAAAAGTGTTCTCGAGACATTTGAAAAATGGCGTCGTGGAGAAAAATAATTAGATCCTACCACTTCGCCTCTTTCTACTGTTGAAGTTTGCAAACGGTTACGATATACTAATGCTAAATGGACTGTTGATAGTCGGGGGGTCATACTTGGTGAGTGTCAAGCTAAAAGAGACAGATAATAGAAGCCTGCATATGCTTGATGATGATGAGGTCATCCAATTGATCCAGGACGGTAATAGCCATGCGCTTGATTTCTTGATCAACAAATATAGAAGTTTTGTGCGCGCTAAAGCACGTACCTATTTTCTAGTTGGTGCAGATAAAGAAGATATAGTGCAGGAAGGTATGATTGGACTTTATAAAGCAATTCGGGATTTTGATGAGGACAAGCTATCGTCATTCAAAGCATTTGCGGAGCTATGTATAACCCGGCAAATTATTACAGCAATTAAAACCGCAACAAGACAAAAGCATATACCTTTAAATTCATATGTTTCTCTGGACAAGCCGATTTTCGATGAAGAATCGGACCGAACTTTATTGGATGTGATTGCTGGTTCAAAGGCAATTGATCCTCAGGAATTATTAGTGAATAGAGAACGGTATGGGGATATGGAAGATAAATTATCTGAATTATTAAGCGAGTTGGAAAGGAAAGTATTGAATTTATATTTAGATGGTCAAACATACCAGGAAATTTCTGTCGAATTAAAACGGCATGTCAAATCGATAGATAATGCATTGCAGCGGGTGAAGCGTAAATTAGAGCAACTACTTGAATCAAACGAAATAACTTTATAGTGTCGGCTAACGTTGACATAGCCCTGCATGAGTGCTACATTATTAATCAGAATAAAAGCGGATCATAATTATATCTGCATCTTATTATAGATTTTGGATAGGTACAAAAGCGCAAGCGCCCGTATTGGCTGGACCGGGCCGTGGCTGATTCTACTATTACGCCACACGCCTAATTTAAATTATACTTTCTTTACTTTTAAAAGAGAACCCTCCATTGGGGTGAAATGATGAATAAAAAAATCACACTAGCGTGTGCAATATGTTTGAGTCGGAATTATACAACGAATAAAAATGTAACCACACAACCTGTACGTTTGGAAGTGCGTAAGTATTGCAAAACATGCGGAAAACATACATTGCATCGTGAAACAAAATAAGACACGTGGTTGGGATTAGTTTGGGGGGTACAAACATGAATATTTTTAAGTTCTTTAAAAATGTGTCTCGGGAAATGAAAAAGGTTAGTTGGCCTAAGGGAAAAGAGTTAACAAGTTATACGATAACGGTTATAGCAACTGTTGCGTTTGTCGCAGTCTTTTTTACATTAGTCGATCTTGGAATTACACAGATATTAGAATTGTTTTAAATGAATATTAATGATATATTTATGCTATAATGAAAAATAAATAATACTTTCTACAAAAACCCGCTTCAACGGGTTTTTTAATATTGTTTTTTTACACTTAAGAAAAGGCCCTTTTTGTAATGTTCTATCGCTTTTAAAATTTCGTAGTTGATAGAAACTGTGCACTAATTACCGCTACGGAAATACACTTCGCTTTCCAGGGGCGGCTGTTGAGCCTCCTCGAGCTGTCGCTCTGCGGGGTCTCACCGATGCCTTTCCTCCCCCAGGAGTCTACGTGTATTTCCTTCGCTGGTATTACATTTACTGCCATTAACCGTAGTAGTGAGTGTTATCCTACCACTTCACTAGTCCGGGTGAGTGGAGGGTGGTGACTCCTGCGGGAACAGCACGTGTCCGAAGACACCAAAGAGTGGTTTGAAAAGGAGGGTCGACTAAAACCGCCCTTTGCGGACAACGTCGACATACCCCTCGCCGGGGCAAGGAGGCTGAGGCCGTGCCCGCGGAAAGCATCCACCCGGAGCGATCCCGGACGGCGGGAAATGCACGTACTTATAGAAAAGATCCCAGCAGTTACGTCGCAGTTTATATCTATTGTGTAAAAAACAACAAATGTCTTCGATGGGGCGAGTAATCGCAGTCCCAATCTTTTAGAAAACAACCTTAGAAAAGTATATAATTTTCAGGGTTATCATTTGATATGTCCAGCTGTAACACTGGTTGATTATTGTAGGATGTAATGAAGTATTTAATCAAAAGGGAGGGAAGGACAAGCCAAATTGTCCTGTTTGAATGGAGAAAAATTGGTATGTTATTCATACGTATTCCGGGTATGAGAACAAAGTAAAAACAAATTTAGAAAAACGTGTAGAATCAATGGGCATGGAGGATAATATTTTTCGTGTGATCGTTCCAGAGGACGAAGAAACTGAAATTAAAAACGGCAAAAAGAAAGTACTCAAAAAGAAATTTTTCCCTGGCTATGTATTAGCGGAAATGATTATGACGGACGATTCGTGGTATGTTGTTAGAAATACACCAGGTGTAACCGGATTTGTTGGGTCAAGCGGTCATGGATCGAAGCCGACGCCGTTATTACCGGATGAAGTGGATGCCGTGTTAAAACGTATGGGTGTAGCGGAGCCGGTTGCTCAAGTTGATTTTGAAATCAAAGAAAATGTAACGGTCACAGATGGCCCTTTCGCAAACTTTACGGGAACGATAGAACAAATGGACCTCGATAAGCAAAAAGTGAAAGTGCATGTTAATATGTTTGGTAGGGAAACACCAGTTGAATTGGATTTTTCTCAAATTGAAAAACTGTAAAATCAACTAGACGAAAAGTATTGAAAAGGAAAATCAAGACAAAACCTTGCATTATTTGCTTATTCATGCTAAAATTCTTTTGTTAATTATGTCCTCAAGCTTTAGAGGAGAAGGGTTAATAATGAGTGGGAGGGGTAATCCCCTATTACCACATCACGGACTTTAAGGAGGTGTGTCTCGTGGCTAAAAAAGTAATCAAGTTAGTAAAATTGCAAATCCCGGCTGGTAAAGCAAATCCGGCGCCACCAGTAGGGCCAGCATTAGGTCAAGCAGGTGTGAACATCATGGGATTCTGTAAAGAATTTAATGCGCGCACGCAAGACCAAGCTGGTATGATTATTCCGGTTGAAATCACGGTTTTTGAAGACCGTTCATTTACATTTATTACTAAGACTCCACCTGCAGCTGTACTATTGAAAAAAGCGGCTGGCATTGAAACTGCATCAGGTGAGCCAAACCGTAATAAAGTCGCAACAGTAAAACGCGATAAAGTAAAAGAAATTGCGGAAACTAAAATGCCTGACCTTAACGCTGCTGATGTAGAAGCAGCGATGCGCATGGTTGAAGGAACTGCAAAAAGCATGGGTATTACGATCGAGGACTAATGCTCACCATTTTTAACGGTACAGGTTGCGATAATGGGCTTCCATCCTTCGCAACCTTTTTCGTGAATAATTGCAACGAAGGTCGGAGGGAAGTTAGATAATGAAACCGGCTATCCGCTGATTTCTTCCAATCCGACTTCTGACCTCTGGCTTCTGTAAGAAAGACGCAGATAGGCGTTTTTCTTAAAGTGGGAGGTATTACCGCTATAAACCACAACCTGAGGAGGAAGTAAAATGGCTAAAAAAGGTAAAAGGTATCAAGAGGCTGCGAAGCTTGTTGATCGTTCAAAAGCATATGAAGTAGAAGAAGCTATTGCGTTAGTAAAAGAAACCGCAAAAGCAAAATTTGACGAAACAGTTGAAGCTGCATTTCGTTTGGGTGTAGATCCGAAGAAAGCAGATCAACAAATCCGCGGTGCAATGGTATTACCACATGGTACTGGTAAAACTCAACGTGTTCTAGTATTTGCTAAAGGTGATAAAGCGAAAGAAGCTGAAGCAGCTGGTGCGGACTATGTTGGTGACCAAGAACTAATCAATAAAATCAATCAAGGTTGGTTTGAATTCGATGTAATCGTAGCGACTCCAGACATGATGGCTGAGGTTGGTAAACTTGGTCGTGTTTTAGGACCTAAAGGATTAATGCCTAACCCTAAAACTGGAACTGTTACATTTGAAGTAGAAAAGGCTGTGAAAGAAATTAAAGCAGGTAAGGTAGAATATCGTGTAGATAAGTCTTCAAATATCCATGTACCTGTTGGAAAAATCTCTTTCGATAATGAAAAATTAGTTGATAACTTTGTAGCTATTACGGAACAATTAGTAAAAGTAAAACCACAAGCAGCAAAAGGTGTTTACATGCGTAATGCATCCGTGACGTCAACAATGGGACCTGGAGTCAAAGTGGACGTATCTAATTACCGCTAATTTTTTGTTGACTTTTAAACCGCTATTAGGTATACTAAGTTTCGTTATGAAAATAAATACGTTGTACCGTAGACAGTAGGTGCGAATTGTTCGCTTAATTTCCTGCCGAGGTGTTTAGAAGACAAATAAGATCATCTTTGATTATCGTTTGTTATAAAAGCCTCCATGTCTACATGGAGGCTTTATCTATCTTGATGTCTAGCGGAACTGTTCTTTCCCTTTGAGTTTCGATTGGGTATGCAGTTTGCGTTTTCGAGTCCGGTATAATGAGAAAACTAATAGGAGGTGGAACAATGTCTGGAATTATTGAGAGTAAAAAACAACTAGTAAAAGAAATTGCTGATAAATTTCAAGCTAGCCAATCTACATTATTAGTCGACTATCGTGGCCTTGATGTCGCTGAAGTTACAGAACTACGTAAACAACTTCGCGAAGCTGGTGTTGATTTCAAAGTTTACAAAAACTCCATGACACGTCGTGCGGCAGATTCAGTAGAATTGGGCGAATTGTCGGATGTTTTGGTTGGGCCTACAGCAGTCGCATTCAGTAATGATGATGTGGTAGCGCCAGCGAAAATTTTGAACAACTTCGCTAAAGAACATGATGCATTAGAAATAAAAGGCGGCGTAATTGAGGGCAAGATTGCTACACTTGATCAAATCACAGAACTTGGTAATCTGCCAAATTACGATGGTATGGTATCTATGTTGCTTAGCGTGCTTCAAGCACCTGTACGCAACTTTGCTTACGCTGCAAAAGCTATTGCAGAACAAAAAGAAGAACAAGGTGCATAATTTGTGCCTGTCGTTATAAAAAATACACGAAATTAATCGAAATTAGGAGGAAATAAATCATGACTAAAGAGCAAATTATCGATGCTATTAAAGAAATGTCAGTTTTAGATTTAAACGATCTAGTTAAAGCGATCGAAGAAGAATTCGGAGTAACTGCTGCAGCACCAGTTGCAGTAGCAGGAGGAGCAGCAGGTGGAGATGCTGCTGAAGAGCAAACTGAATTTGATGTAGTACTTGAAAGTGCCGGCGCATCAAAAATTAAAGTTGTTAAAGCAGTACGCGAAATCACTGGTCTTGGCTTGAAAGATGCTAAAGACTTGGTAGATAACGCTCCTAAAGCAATTAAAGAAGGCGTTTCTAAAGAGGATGCTGAGGAAGTTAAAGGCAAACTTGAAGAAGCTGGAGCAACAGTCGAAGTTAAGTAATAATAGGAAAGCTCGTCGGATTAACGGCGAGCTTTCAATATATTAGTTTATCTTCTTTGGTTTTAAACACTATAACAAAGTGGGTGCCCAAATGTCTGAGCATTACTTTTCACAAAAACCCCAATCTAAAAGTTCACCCAAGACATGGAAATATCAATTAAAAGGAAAAAACTATACATTCACAAGTGACCATGGTGTGTTTTCGAAGGATGATGTTGATTTTGGTTCCGAGCTACTTATTGAACAATTTGTAGAACCTAATATAGCCGGTGATTTGCTTGATCTCGGTTGCGGGTATGGACCAATTGGAATTACCTTGGCAAATAATTTTCGAGATCGGAATGTTATGTTGGCGGATATCAATGAACGAGCGTTAAAGTTGGCGAAAGAAAATGCAGTGCATAACAATGTTCGCAATGTTGAGTTCGTGGAGAGTGATCGATTTTCACGTCTGACGGATCGGAAATTCGCTGCCATTATCACAAATCCCCCAATAAGGGCAGGCAAACGGATTGTTCATGCGATGTTTGAAGAAAGTAAGCTTGCATTAATGGATCACGGTGAATTATGGGTTGTTATTCAAAAGAAACAAGGTGCACCATCAGCCAAGGATAAACTACAAGCACTTTTTGGTAATGTAGAGGTTGTTGCACGTTCAAAAGGGTATTTCATTTTACACGCTAAGAAAATATAACATCATATCAGCTTTTTGGTTTGACCTTGCGATACTCTTATGATATTATAATAAAATGCTAACATGGGACTTCCTTTGTCAAGGGGAATTTTCGTGAAAAATGAAACGTATATTTCATCGGTAAACGGAGACAATGATAAAATCGTATAAATTCTTGACGACCAAAATGAGAAATGATGTATAAGGTTTTTTAACTGAAAAGCCTTTTTTCTATTTTTCATCTTTAAATGGTTGATTCCCTACTGATGAAAAAGATACAATATCATTCTAATTTTATGTGAAAGAGGAATGGATGGTAATGGTACTTGTAATTACCTTGATTACAAGTTTGTTCAGCATGTTTAGCAATTAGAATTTCTAGGAACATTTAACTACAATTTTAGGATCCGAAAAACATGACTGAAATGATTCATAGCATTTCAGCTTACGTTTTTCTAATATAATAGTCATTTTTCAAGAAATGTCTATGAAAAATGCTTGATTTGAGAGGTGAAGCAGTTGACAGGTCAACTAGTTCAATATGGACGGCACCGCCAACGCAGGAGCTATGCGCGCATCAGTGAGGTATTAGAATTACCGAATCTAATCGAAATTCAAACCGCTTCTTATCAATGGTTTTTAGAAGAGGGTTTACGGGAAATGTTTCAGGATATTTCGCCGATTGAGGATTTCACGGGTAACCTATCATTGGAGTTTGTTGATTATAGTTTAGGTGAACCTAAATATCCTGTGGATGAATCCAAGGAAAGGGATGTAACGTATAATGCTCCGCTTCGTGTGAAGGTTCGTTTAATTAACAATGAAACCGGTGAAGTGAAAGAGCAAGAAGTGTTTATGGGAGACTTTCCACTAATGACAGATACAGGTACATTTGTTATTAATGGGGCAGAACGTGTTATTGTATCACAACTTGTTCGTTCTCCTAGTGTCTATTATAACGAAAAAATTGATAAAAACGGTAAAAGAGGCATTACCGCAACTGTGATTCCAAACCGTGGTGCATGGCTGGAATTTGAAACAGATGCGAAAGATGTTGCTTATGTCCGAATCGACCGAACACGTAAATTACCAATTACCGTGTTATTACGTGCGCTTGGATTTGGTACAGACCAGGAAATCATGGATATAATCGGCGAAAATGAATATCTGAAGAACACATTAGACAAAGATAATACAGAAACAACGGAAAAAGCATTGTTGGAAATCTATGAGCGGTTACGCCCTGGAGAACCACCTACCGTTGATAATGCGAAAAGTCTATTGATTTCCCGCTTTTTTGATCCTAAACGTTATGACCTAGCACATGTTGGTCGTTATAAAATGAACAAAAAGCTGCACATCAAAAATCGCTTGTTTAACCAAGTGTTAGCTGAAACAGTTGTTGATCAGGAAACTGGTGAGGTACTAGCACAAAAAGGTGATAGATTAGAACGAAAACTACTAAACAAACTACTTCCTTATCTTGAAAAGGAAGAGGATATGCTTGGTGAAAAAATACTTGAACCACATGACGGGGTGCTGGAAGACCCAATCCGCGTACAGTCGGTAAAAATTGTTGATCCAACAGACCCAAGCGGGGAAAGAGAATTAAATATTATTGGAAATGCTGGGATTGATAAAGGCGTAAAAAATATTATGCCTGCTGATATTTTGTCTGCAATCAGCTATTTCTTTAACTTATTACATCGAGTTGGCGATACAGATGACATTGATCATTTGGGTAACAGAAGATTGCGTTCTGTTGGTGAATTGCTACAGAACCAATTTCGCATTGGTTTGTCACGTATGGAACGTGTTGTACGTGAGCGAATGTCAATTCAGGATACGTCAAGCATTACTCCGCAACAGTTGATCAATATTCGACCGGTTATTGCATCTATTAAAGAGTTCTTTGGTAGTTCGCAGTTATCACAGTTTATGGATCAAACCAATCCATTAGCTGAATTAACCCACAAGCGTCGTTTGTCAGCGCTTGGGCCTGGAGGATTGACACGTGAACGTGCGGGCTTTGAGGTGCGTGACGTACACTATTCCCACTATGGCCGTATGTGTCCAATTGAGACACCTGAAGGACCGAATATCGGATTGATTAACTCTTTATCAAGTTACGCTAAAGTAAATACGTTTGGCTTTATTGAAACACCATATCGCAGGGTAGATCCTGATACAGGTAAGGTTACTGCCAAAATTGATTATTTAACGGCGGATGAAGAAGATAATTATGTTGTAGCACAAGCAAATGCTCATCTGAATGAAGATGGAAGCTTTGAAGATGAGGAAGTAATTGCACGCTTCCGCGGGGAAAACACCGCTGTACCAAGGGACCGTATTGATTATATGGACGTATCCCCTAAACAAGTTGTTTCGGCAGCGACTGCGTGTATTCCGTTCTTGGAAAACGATGACTCGAACCGTGCATTAATGGGTGCAAACATGCAACGACAAGCAGTACCGTTGATGAATCCGGAGGCACCGCTTGTTGGAACCGGTATGGAGTACGTTTCAGGAAAAGATTCGGGTGCTGCAATCATTTGCCGGCATGGCGGAATTGTTGAACATGTAGAGGCGAAAGAAGTTCTTGTCCGCCGTGTATCTGAAGTAGACGGAAAAGAAGTTAAAGGTGATTTAGATCGTTACAAAATGCAAAAATACATTCGTTCCAACCAAGGAACATGCTATAATCAACGTCCGATTGTTAGTGCGGGTGATCGTGTAACAAAAGGTGAAATCCTAGCAGACGGTCCATCAATGGAAAATGGAGAATTAGCGCTTGGACGTAACCCGTTAGTTGCCTTTATGACTTGGGAGGGCTATAACTATGAGGATGCGATTATTATGAGTGAACGTCTTGTGAAAGATGACGTTTATACATCCATCCACATTGAAGAATACGAGTCAGAATCTCGTGACACAAAGCTTGGACCTGAGGAAATCACTAGAGATATTCCGAACGTTGGGGAAGATGCATTAAAAAATATTAACGAACAAGGAATCATCCGTATTGGTGCGGAGGTTTCAGACGGGGATATCTTAGTAGGTAAAGTGACACCAAAAGGCGTTACTGAATTATCTGCAGAAGAGCGATTGCTGCATGCAATTTTCGGTGAAAAAGCTCGGGAAGTTAGGGACACATCTTTACGTGTACCACATGGTGCAGGTGGAATTGTCCTAGATGTTAAGATTTTCAATCGAGAAGATGGTGACGAACTACCACCAGGTGTGAACCAACTTGTTCGTGTCTATATCGTTCAGAAACGTAAAATACATGAAGGCGATAAAATGGCTGGGCGTCATGGTAATAAAGGTGTTATTTCAAAAATATTACCTGAAGAAGATATGCCATTTTTACCAGATGGGACTCCGGTAGACATTATGCTTAACCCACTAGGTGTTCCGTCAAGAATGAATATCGGACAGGTATTTGAGCTACACTTAGGAATCGCGGCAAGGCAATTAGGCATTCATGTAGCAACACCAGTATTTGATGGTGCAAGAGAAGAAGATGTTTGGGAAACATTAGAAGAAGCCGGCATGCCAAAAGACGCAAAAACCATATTGTATGACGGAAGAACAGGGGAGCCTTTTGATAACCGAGTATCTGTCGGTGTTATGTACATGATTAAACTGGCTCACATGGTTGACGATAAATTACACGCAAGATCAACTGGACCATATTCACTTGTTACCCAACAGCCACTTGGTGGTAAAGCACAGTTTGGTGGACAACGATTTGGTGAAATGGAAGTTTGGGCACTTGAAGCTTATGGTGCCGCATATACACTTCAGGAAATCCTAACGGTTAAATCCGATGATGTCGTAGGCCGTGTCAAAACGTACGAATCAATCGTTAAAGGCGATAACGTCCCAGAGCCAGGAGTTCCTGAGTCATTCAAAGTATTGATTAAAGAGCTTCAGAGTCTTGGGTTAGACGTTAAAATCCTCTCAAGTGATGAAGAAGAAATTGAAATGCGTGATATTGAGGAAGAGGAAACACAAGCAGCGAGCAAACTTAACTTAGAAGTTGAACAAAACTAAAAGCAAATACAGAGTGTTGGCTCAAAGCAGGGCCAACTTCTCTGTCTTATCATAAATAGTAAAATCGGACACTAAAAGGGAGGTAGGCCCCTTGCTAGATGTAAATAACTTTGAGTATATGAAAATTGGTTTGGCTTCATCTGAGAAAATTCGCTCTTGGTCATATGGCGAGGTCAAAAAGCCAGAAACAATCAACTACCGTACGTTAAAACCTGAAAAGGATGGTCTTTTTTGTGAACGGATTTTTGGGCCGCAAAAAGACTGGGAATGTCATTGTGGAAAGTATAAGCGTGTACGCTATAAAGGTGTCGTATGTGATCGGTGTGGTGTGGAAGTAACAAAAGCAAAAGTACGTCGTGAACGTATGGGACACTTGGAACTTGCTGCACCAGTCTCACATATTTGGTACTTCAAGGGTATTCCGAGCAGAATGGGACTTGTGCTAGATATGTCGCCACGCGCGCTAGAGGAAGTTATCTATTTTGCTGCGTACATTGTGACAGATCCAGGGAATACGCCATTGGAAAAGAAACAGTTGCTATCTGAGAAGGAATACCGTGCTTACTATGATAAATACGGTAAAACGTTTAAAGCACAAATGGGCGCTGAAGCAATCCGTAAACTTCTTGAAGATATCGATCTTGAAAAAGAGGTCGATATGTTAAAAGAAGAGCTTAAAACTGCACACGGACAACGCAGGACGCGCGCAATTAAACGTTTGGAAGTTTTGGAAGCATTCCGTAATTCAGGGAATGATCCATCGTGGATGGTTATGGACGTATTACCTGTAATACCACCAGAAATTAGACCAATGGTTCAACTTGATGGCGGACGTTTTGCTACTTCGGATTTAAATGATTTGTATCGACGTGTTATTAACCGAAATAATCGGTTAAAACGTTTGTTAGATCTTGGTGCACCAAGTATTATCGTGCAAAACGAAAAAAGAATGCTTCAAGAAGCGGTTGATGCTTTAATTGACAACGGTCGCCGTGGTCGTCCGGTTACAGGACCTGGTAATCGACCATTAAAATCCTTGTCACATATGTTGAAAGGGAAACAAGGTCGCTTTCGTCAAAACTTACTAGGAAAACGTGTCGATTATTCCGGTCGTTCCGTTATCGTTGTTGGACCGCACCTAAAAATGTACCAATGTGGTCTCCCGAAAGAAATGGCATTAGAATTATTTAAGCCATTTATTATGAAGGAACTTGTGGAAAAAGGTTTGGCACACAATATTAAATCGGCAAAGCGCAAAATCGAGCGTGTTCATCCAGAAGTTTGGGATGTATTGGAAGAAGTAATTAAAGAACATCCAGTCTTACTTAACCGTGCACCAACATTGCACCGTTTAGGTATTCAAGCGTTTGAACCAACACTTGTGGAAGGCCGTGCGATCCGTTTGCATCCATTAGTATGTACCGCATACAATGCTGACTTCGACGGTGACCAAATGGCAGTACACGTACCATTATCTGCTGAAGCACAAGCAGAGGCACGTATTTTAATGCTTGCTGCGCAAAACATCCTAAACCCTAAAGATGGGAAACCAGTCGTAACACCATCACAGGATATGGTATTGGGTAACTATTATTTAACGCTCGAGCGTGAAAATGCAATTGGTGAGGGTACTGTATTTAAAGACATTAACGAGGCTATGATCTCTTACCAAAATGGTTACGTTCATTTGCATACAAGAATTGCTGTGCATGCATCAAGCGTAAATAACAAAACGTTCACTGAAAAACAACAAAATCAATTATTGCTGACAACAGTAGGAAAATTGATTTTCAATGAAATATTATCCGATTCGTTCCCGTATATTAATGAGCCAACAAAAAGCAACTTGGAGGTTCGTACTCCCGAAAAATACTTTGTGGAAAGCGGGACGGACATTAAAGAGGAAATTAAAAAGCGCGAGATTATCAAACCATTCAAAAAAGGCTTCTTAGGCGATATCATTGCGGAGGTATTTAAGCAATTTAAAATTAGCGAAACGTCTAAAATGCTTGACCGTATGAAGGACCTTGGTTTCAGCTATTCAACAAAAGCTGGTATGACTGTTGGTGTATCAGATATCGTTGTACTAAAAGAAAAAGAGGAAATTCTTGAAGAAGCTCAAAATAAAGTGGATAAAGTATTAAAGCAATTCCGTAGAGGTTTAATTACGGAAGAGGAAAGATATGATCGTGTAATCGCAGTTTGGTCACAAGCAAAAGATACGATACAAGATAAATTGATGCAGTCATTGGATGAAAGAAACCCGATCTTCATGATGAGTGATTCTGGAGCACGTGGTAACGCATCAAACTTTACGCAACTTGCGGGTATGCGTGGCTTGATGGCTAACCCTGCCGGACGTATTATTGAATTGCCGATCAAGTCAAGTTTCCGTGAAGGACTTACAGTGTTAGAGTACTTTATTTCTACTCACGGTGCACGTAAAGGACTGGCGGATACCGCATTGAAAACAGCGGACTCTGGTTACTTAACAAGACGTCTTGTAGATGTCGCTCAAGATGTTATCGTTCGGGAAACAGATTGTGGAACCGATCGCGGTTTGACTGTATCTTCATTAGTGGATGGTACAGAAATGATCGAGCCATTAATTGACCGTTTAATAGGTCGTACTGCATTTGAAACGGTCCGTCATCCAGAAACAAACGAAGTGATCGTTGAAAATGACACTGTTATGTCTGAGGATCAAGCTAAACAAATTGTTGAGGCTGGAATCGAGCAAGTGACGATAAGATCAGCCTTCACATGTAATACAAAACATGGCGTATGTAAAAAATGCTATGGTCGGAACTTAGCAACAGGTGCAGAGGTAGAGGTTGGAGAAGCAGTAGGAATAATCGCTGCACAGTCTATCGGCGAACCTGGTACACAGTTGACGATGCGTACATTCCATACAGGTGGGGTTGCTGGAGACGACATTACACAAGGTCTACCACGTATCCAGGAGCTATTTGAAGCACGTAATCCGAAAGGGCAAGCGGTTATCACAGAAATCTTTGGAACAGTTAAAGAAATTAAGGAAGTCAAAGATAAACAAGAAATTGTTATTCAAGGTGATGTAGAAGAGAAATCCTACGCTGTTCCATACAATGCCCGATTAAAAGTTACACTTGACGATCAAGTTATTGCTGGCCAGGAACTTACGGAAGGTTCTGTTGATCCTAAAGAACTTTTACGCGTTCAAGGTGTAGACGGTGTGCAAGATTACTTATTACGTGAGGTTCAACGCGTATACCGCATGCAAGGGGTAGAAATCGGTGACAAACACGTAGAGGTAATGGTGCGTCAGATGCTTCGTAAGATACGTATTATGGATAATGGCGATACAGATGTTTTACCAGGCTCATTGCTTGAAATTCATCAGTTTAAAGACGCTAACTATAATGTTTTAAACGAAGGTAAACAGCCAGCTGTAGGGAAACCAGTGTTACTAGGAATTACTAAAGCATCACTAGAAACAGATTCGTTCCTATCTGCTGCATCCTTCCAAGAAACAACCCGTGTCTTAACAGATGCAGCAATAAAAGGAAAACGTGATGAACTCTTAGGCCTGAAAGAGAATGTTATTATTGGTAAACTTGTTCCAGCTGGTACTGGTATAGATCGATACCGTAAGATTGAACCAGCTGTAGATGAACCACAAGAAGAGGAACAAGAAGAAACGGAAATAGTACAATAACAGTCGCTTACGCTTAACAATACAATAATCAAGTCAAAACAAGTGATGGAAAAATCGGAAGCACAAAAAATAGTAAACTTTAAGTTGACATTAAAAAAAGAGAATGGTACTATATTCAAGGTGCTTCCGATTTATACTTGTTTGCTTTGGAGGATGTATGAATGTCTTATGAAAAAGTAACTCAGGTTCGATCACGCTTAATAATCGGAGTAAAGCAGACTCTTAAAGCTATGAAAAATGGCTCCATAAGCGAAGTGTTTATCGCTGAGGATGCAGATCAGCATATGACCCAAAAGGTTGTACGTTTAGCTGAGGAAATGGACATTCCAGTAAAACGAGTAGAATCCATGGAAAAGTTGGGTGCTGCTTGTGGGATAGATGTCGGTGCATCATCAGTAGCAGTTAAACAACAATAGTTTTGGCGGGTTTTCCGCGAAAGCTTTGTTTTTTGCTGAAATATGAACCACCTGGATATGTGGTATTACAAATATACGGATATTGGTGGTCGCTGGATTTATTTTAAGAACGTAGAAGGGAGGACAAAATCATGCCAACAATTAATCAGCTTGTACGTAAAGGTCGCGTGAGCAAGACAAAACAATCTGACTCACCAGCACTTAATAAAGGGTACAATAGCTTCAAAAAATCATTAACAGATTTATCATCTCCACAAAAACGTGGTGTATGTACGCGTGTTGGAACATTAACACCAAAAAAACCAAACTCAGCGCTTCGTAAATATGCACGTGTGCGTTTGTCGAACAACATTGAGGTAACTGCATACATCCCTGGTATTGGTCACAACCTACAAGAACACAGTGTTGTACTTATCCGTGGTGGTCGTGTGAAAGACTTACCAGGTGTGCGTTATCATATTGTTCGTGGAGCACTTGATACTGCAGGTGTTGAAGGACGTGCACAAGGACGTTCTAAATATGGCACGAAAAGAGCAAAGAAAAAATAAACAGCATGATGTAATGAGAAAGATTTAGGAAAGGAGGGGGACATATGCCACGTAAAGGACCAGTACCTAAACGCGATGTCTTGCCAGATCCACTTTATAATTCAAAATTAGTAACCCGTTTGATTAACCAGATCATGATTAACGGAAAACGAGGCAAAGCTCAAAAAATTCTATATAATGCGTTTGAACTTGTTGCAGAAAGAAGCGGACAAAACGCAATGGAAGTATTTGAACAGGCTATGAAAAACGTTATGCCAGTACTTGAAGTTCGTGCGCGTCGTGTTGGTGGTTCAAACTACCAAGTACCGATGGAAGTACGCCCTGAACGTCGCCAAGCATTAGGGCTTCGTTATATCGTTAACTATTCACGCTTGCGCGGGGAGAAAACGATGGAAGAACGTCTTGCGAATGAAATTCTAGATGCTTCAAACAATACTGGTGCATCCGTTAAAAAACGCGAAGAAATGCACAAAATGGCTGAAGCTAACAAAGCATTTGCTCACTATCGCTGGTAAAACTCTACTAAAAGCTTTTAACAGGAAGGAGAAGAATACATGGCAAGAGAGTTCTCCTTGGAAAAGACGCGTAATATTGGTATTATGGCACACATTGATGCCGGTAAAACCACAACAACAGAGCGTATTCTTTTCTACACAGGACGCATTCATAAAATCGGTGAAACACATGAAGGTGCTTCACAAATGGACTGGATGGAGCAAGAGCAAGAACGTGGTATCACAATCACTTCTGCTGCAACAACTGCTCAATGGAAAAACCACCGTATCAACATTATTGATACACCAGGACACGTAGACTTCACTGTTGAAGTTGAACGTTCTTTACGTGTACTTGATGGTGCGGTAACAGTTCTTGATGCACAATCAGGTGTTGAACCACAAACAGAAACAGTGTGGCGCCAAGCAACAACTTATGGCGTACCACGTATTGTGTTTATAAACAAAATGGATAAAATCGGCGCTGACTTCCTATATTCAACAGGAACACTAAAAGAACGCTTGGGTGCAAATGCACATCCAGTTCAATTGCCGATAGGAGCTGAGGATAGTTTTGAAGGTATTATTGACCTTATAACTATGCAAGCATACTATTACGAGGATGATTTGGGAACACGCGCTGAAGCACGTGAAATCCCTGAAGAATATAAGGAAAAAGCTGATGAATTACGTGCTTCATTAGTCGAATCTGTATCAGAATTAGATGAAGATTTGATGATGAAGTATTTAGAAGGCGAAGAGATTTCTAATGAAGAATTAAAGAAAGTGATTCGCCAAGCAACATTGGACGTTGAATTTTACCCTGTATTTGCTGGGTCAGCGTTTAAAAACAAAGGTGTTCAATTGATGCTTGATGGTGTGATTGATTACTTACCAGCACCAACAGACGTAGCAGCAATTGAAGGTATCCTTCCTGACTCGGAAGAAAAGGTTACACGTCCGTCAGATGATAACGCACCTTTCTCAGCACTAGCATTTAAAGTAATGACAGATCCATACGTAGGTAAACTAACATTCTTCCGCGTATACTCTGGAACTTTAGATTCTGGTTCATATGTAAAAAACTCAGTTAAAGATAAACGTGAACGTGTAGGTCGTATATTGCAAATGCACGCAAACTCCCGCCAAGAAATTTCTACTGTTTACTCAGGTGAAATTGCTGCAGCGGTAGGTTTAAAAGATACTTCTACAGGGGACACACTTTGTGATGAAAAAGACTTAGTAATCCTGGAATCTATGGAATTCCCAGATCCAGTTATCTCGGTTGCTATTGAACCAAAAACAAAAGCAGACCAAGACAAAATGGGTATTGCGTTAGGAAAGCTAGCTGAAGAAGACCCTACGTTCCGAACTGAAACAAACGTTGAAACTGGTCAAACAATTATTTCTGGTATGGGTGAACTACACCTTGATGTTATTGTTGACCGTTTGAAACGGGAATTTAGAGTTGAAGCAAATGTTGGTGCACCACAAGTTGCGTACCGAGAAACATTCCGCGGATCAGCTGAAGTCGAAGGTAAATTTGTACGTCAGTCCGGTGGTCGTGGACAATACGGTCATGTTTGGGTCAAATTTGAACCAAACGAAGAGGGAGCTGGCTTCGAATTTGAAAACAAGATCGTTGGTGGTGTTGTACCACGTGAATACATCCCATCTGTTGAAGCCGGTATTAAGGAATCAATGGAAAATGGTGTGTTAGCTGGTTACCCATTGATTGATGTTAAGGCTACACTGTATGATGGAAGCTACCATGATGTTGACTCTAATGAAATGGCATTTAAAATCGCTGCTTCCATGGCATTGAAAGCAGCTAAAAACAAATGTCAACCAGTTCTTCTTGAACCAATTGAAAAAGTTGAGATTGTAATTCCTGAAGAATACATGGGTGACATTATGGGTGATGTAACTTCTCGTCGTGGTCGCGTAGAAGGTATGGAAGCTCGTGGTCCTGCACAAATGATTAAAGCATTTGTACCACTTTCCGAAATGTTTGGTTATGCAACTGCATTACGTTCAAACACACAAGGTCGTGGGCAATATACAATGCATTTTGATCATTACGAAGAAGTGCCAAAAAGCATTTCAGAAGAAATTATCAAAAAAAATGCTGGTGAATAATTGATTTTTTGATAAATCTAAAGTATAACTTTATTGAAGGCTAGGAAATAACATAATAATGTTATTTCTTGGCTATATGAATACTTAAAAACTTTCACTTATTTAAAGGAGGAACTATAAATGGCTAAAGAAAAATTCGATCGTTCAAAAAGTCACGTAAACATTGGAACAATTGGACACGTTGACCATGGTAAAACTACTTTAACTGCTGCAATCACAACTACATTGCACAAAAAATCTGGTAAAGGTACTGCAATGGCATATGACCAAATCGACGGTGCACCAGAAGAAAAAGAACGCGGAATTACAATTGCAACATCTCACGTAGAGTACGAAACAGATACTCGTCACTATGCACACGTTGACTGCCCAGGTCACGCTGACTATGTTAAAAACATGATCACTGGTGCTGCACAAATGGACGGAGCTATCTTAGTAGTATCTGCTGCAGATGGTCCAATGCCACAAACTCGTGAGCACATCCTATTATCACGTAACGTTGGGGTACCTGCAATTGTAGTATTCCTTAACAAATGTGACATGGTAGACGACGAAGAACTACTAGAACTAGTTGAAATGGAAGTTCGTGACTTGTTAACTGAATATGACTTCCCTGGTGATGATGTACCAGTAATCAAAGGTTCTGCACTTAAAGCTCTTGAAGGTGACGCAGATTACGAAGCAAAAATTTACGAATTGATGGATGCAGTAGATGAATACATTCCATCTCCAGAACGTGACACTGATAAACCATTCATGATGCCTGTTGAGGACGTATTCTCAATCACTGGCCGTGGTACTGTTGCAACTGGTCGTGTTGAGCGTGGACAAGTTAAAGTCGGTGATGAAGTAGAAATCATCGGTCTTAACGAAGGACCAGGAAAAACAACTGTAACTGGTGTTGAAATGTTCCGTAAGCTTCTTGACTATGCAGAAGCTGGAGATAACATCGGTGCACTTCTTCGTGGGGTTGCTCGTGAAGATATCAACCGTGGTCAAGTACTAGCTAAACCAGGTTCAATTACACCACATACTAACTTCAAAGCAGAAGTTTATGTGTTGTCAAAAGAAGAAGGTGGACGTCATACTCCATTCTTCGCTAACTATCGTCCACAATTCTACTTCCGTACAACTGACGTTACTGGAGTTATCCAACTTCCAGAAGGAGTAGAAATGGTAATGCCTGGCGATAACATTGAAATGACTGTTGAGCTTATCGCACCAATCGCTATCGAGGACGGTACTCGTTTCTCTATTCGTGAAGGCGGACGTACTGTTGGATCAGGCGTAGTAACTACAATCGAAAAGTAATTCTAATGAAAAGCAGGTAGCGTGACGACGCTACCTGCTTTTGTTTGGTGTGCCCGGAATGGGTGCAGACTATAGGGTGAAAGTCCCGAACAGCGAAGGCAGTAGTAGCCGTAGCTTAAGACAAGGGCATGACGGGTGACCGTCATGTCTGAAGGAAGTCAGCGGCAAACTTCCATCCTGAAGAACAGATGGAACAATGTATTGTTAAACTTAATAGTTATCTTAATGGTGCTAGACTATTATCGTATTCCCCCCAAGCCGATAATTAACACTCACCTTGTAAAGGACGCGAAAAAGTCACTTAAAAGGTTATGTCGCATTTTATATCAACTGCGAAATTTAAAGGCAACAAATATTACGAAAAGAGCTTTCCTCAAAATTTCACCTACATTGGAAATATCGGAATAAACCTCTTGAATGGCTTTTTTTAACTACTGCAGGGCAACATTTAAAGATTACAAATTTGCTTATTTAAATGACTTTTTGCAGTAATATGTACAAATTCAAAGAATAAGCCTGCTAAATACTGATATAATAAATTTACATCTATATTCACACAAATACAGAACAATACGCAATTTGCCTTTACCATACTCCTATTCTATAATAAATTCTATTGACTTAAAAAAGGAGTGGATGATTCATATATGTGGAAAACATACCGTATTTTAGCCACCGTTGTTATTTTTCTGATGTGCATGGTGTTAGTAGCATGCGGTGACGAAAATGATGAAAGTAACAATGCTGCTGATAATGATAACAACGATGGAATTGGAGAAAAAAACATTACATTAGGAACCGATGATTATGTCTCCAACACATCAAATACATATGTAGCAAAACTATTGCTGGAAGAGATCGGTTATAACGTTGAAATAACGCAAACAGACGTCGGTGTTGAATATACTGGCCTGGCCGATGGATCAACAGATGCGCTAGTTGGTGCCTGGCTCCCAACAACTCATAAAAGTTACTGGGATAAATATAAAGATAACCTTGAGAAAATCAACAAAGTTACCGAAGAAGTAAAACTCGGTTTAACCGTTCCGGCATATATGGAAGATATTAATTCGATTGAAGATTTGGCAGATAACAAGAATGATATTGGAGAGAAGCTAGAATGGAAAATCACTGGTATCAGTCCCGGAGCAGGCGAAATGAAAATAACAAAAAATGAAGTCATGCCCGGATACGGTTTGGATAAATGGGAACTGGTTGAAAGCTCAGGCCCCGCCATGGCTTCAGTTTTATCAGGCGCAATCGATAAGGAAGAGCCAATTGTTGTCACGCTATGGACACCACACTGGACATTCAATAAATTTGACTTAAAGATCTTAGATGACCCGAAAGGAACATTTGGCGAACCAGATGACGTATTCTCCGTTGCTAGAGATGATTTTAAAGAAAAATCACCAGCAGCGCATAAGTTCCTTAAACAATTTTCAATTGAGCAAGAAGATACACAAGAGATCATGCTTGATATTTCGGATGGTATGGATGAAGAAGCTGCTGCACAGAAATTTATTGATGACCATCCCGATTTAAAAGATGAATGGCTAGAGGGTTTTGAATAAGGAAATAAAGGGATTTATAAAGCGCGTAATAACTTAAATGAAAAGTTATTACGCGCTTTATAATGGTTGCATTATCATTTAAAACTGATGGCAGAAGGGATTTTTTCTATTGAATTCACGGTTTGAGCACTTTAACACAACTCGTAAAAAACATGCTATCTTTTTATGCATGAGGCACCGCAAATGACTAGGTACTTGACTTTCCTACAAAAAAACTTGTAGCCCTTGCATTCCAAGTAAAAAGTTTGTATAATACATAACTGTGCAATCTAATAGTTTCTTTATAAAAAAGGGTTGCATTGATCGCATTCTTTCTATATAATAAGAATGTTGGTCGTAAAGGCGATGAAGTGAAAGGTTGTTGACACACCCGGCCCCTTTGCCATGGCTGAGTGGTTAAGAAATTTTCACGGAGAATGTCTATTATAAAATGGGCGAAAAGGAGGGAAAATAATGGCAAAAGAAAAGATTAGAATTCGTTTAAAGGCATATGATCATCGTATTTTAGATCAGTCTGCTGAAAAAATTGTAGAAACTGCGAAACGTTCTGGAGCAGCTGTTTCCGGACCGATCCCGCTACCTACAGAAAAATCCGTTTATACAGTATTACGTGCGGTGCACAAATACAAAGATTCACGTGAGCAATTTGAAATGCGCACACATAAACGGTTAATCGATATTGTTAATCCAACACCACAAACGGTTGATTCGTTAATGCGTCTTGACTTACCATCCGGTGTGGATATTGAAATTAAACTATAATAAATTATGTATGATCATAGGAGGTGTAACGGATGACGAAAGGAATCTTAGGTCGTAAAATCGGCATGACTCAGCTTTTTTCTGAAGACGGAGAGTTGATCCCTGTAACAGTAGTTCAGGCTGAGCCAAACGTAGTCTTGCAAAAGAGAACATTAGAAAATGATGGTTATGAAGCACTACAAATCGGTTTTGCTGATGAAAAGGAATCACGTACAAACAAAGCGGAAAAAGGTCATGCTGAAAAAGCAAACACAACCCCTAAGCGCTACGTTCGTGAAATCCGTAACGCAAATCTTGATGAATATGAAGTAGGTCAAGAAATTAGCGTAGAAGTTTTTCAAGCTGGCGATAAAATTGATGTAACTGGAACATCTAAAGGTAAAGGTTTCCAAGGTGCTATCAAACGCCACAACCAACAGCGCGGACCAATGTCTCATGGCTCTCATTATCATAGAGCACCAGGTTCAATGGGTGTTATCGATCCAATGCGAGTTTTCAAAGGCAAAAAGCTTCCAGGACAAATGGGTGGCGAACAAGTAACGATTCAAAACCTTGAGGTAGTTAATGTAGATGCAGAACGCAATCTATTATTAATTAGAGGAAATGTCCCTGGTGCGAAAAAATCATTCGTAAAAATCACGAGTGCAATAAAGGCTAACTAATCATATAGACGAAGGGAGGATATGTCATGCCTAAAGTAGCACTATTTAAACAAGATGGAACACAAAACGGAGACGTTGAACTAAATGATTCCGTTTTTGGGATTGAACCGAATACACACGTATTACATGAGGCTGTAGTCATGCAACGCGCATCATTACGCCAAGGCACTCATGATGTGAAAAACCGCTCAGAAGTACGTGGCGGTGGTCGCAAACCATGGCGCCAAAAAGGTACAGGTCGTGCACGTCAAGGTTCTACTCGTTCGCCGCAATGGGTAGGTGGCGGAACCGTATTTGGCCCAACACCACGCAGTTACAGCTATAAACTACCGAAAAAAGTACGTCGTTTAGCGCTTAAATCTGCATTATCTTCTAAAGTTAAAGAGGAAAGTCTAGTGATCTTAGACAGTATTGCTATTGACACTCCTAAAACAAAAGAAGTTGTTAAAATGTTAGACGCGTTAAATGTTGATACTAAAGCGTTAATCGTCACTGCTGATAAAGACGAAACAGTAATTCGTTCAGCAAACAATCTTCAATCAGTTAAAGTACTTACTGTTGAGGAAGTTAATGTACTAGACTTGCTTATGCATGACAAGCTGATCTTTACAAAAGACGCAGCTGAAAAAGCAGGGGAGGTGCTTGCATAATGAAAGAACCAAGAGATATTATTAAGCGCCCTGTCATTACAGAGAACTCAGCTGATTTAATGGCGGAGAAAAAATATACGTTTGAAGTAAGCCCAAAAGCGAATAAAACAGAGATTAAAGATGCTGTTGAATTGGTTTTCGGTGTGAAAGTTATAAAAGTAAACACAATGAACTTAAAAGGTAAATTTAAGAGAATGGGTCGGTACGGTGGATACCGTTCAGATCGTAAAAAAGCTATCGTTCAGCTTTCAGAGGATAGTGAAGAACTGGACTTCTTTGAAGGCTAAGAAAGTTAAGTGAAGGAGGGAAAACAAGATGGCGATTAAAAAATTCAGACCAACTTCAAATGGTCGTCGTAATATGTCAGTATCTGACTTTGCAGAGATCACCACTGACAAACCAGAGAAATCCCTACTAAGCCCAATTTACAAACGTGGCGGACGTAACAATCAAGGGAAATTAACTGTTCGTCATCAAGGTGGCGGTCATAAACGTCAATATCGTATAATTGATTTCAAACGCGACAAAGATGGTATACCTGGACGCGTTGCTACGATCGAATATGATCCAAACCGCACTGCAAACATCGCGTTAATTCATTATGTTGATGGCGAAAAGCGTTACATTTTGGCTCCAAAAGGCCTTAAAGTAGGGCAAAAAATAGAATCAGGTGAAAATGCAGACATCAAACTTGGGAATGCACTTGCACTAAAAGATATGCCTGTAGGTACTGTGATTCATAACATCGAATTAAAACCAGGAAATGGTGGACAATTAGCAAGATCAGCTGGTGCTGAGGCACAAATACTTGGTCGCGAAGGCAAATATAGCTTAGTTCGTTTAGCATCAGGTGAGGTTCGATTAGTACTTTCAACTTGCCGTGCTACAGTAGGTCAAGTTGGTAACTTGGAACATGAACTTATCCGTGTTGGTAAAGCAGGTCGTTCTCGCTGGTTAGGCAAGCGCCCAACTGTTCGCGGATCTGTTATGAACCCTAACGATCACCCGCATGGTGGTGGTGAAGGTCGTGCTCCAATCGGACGTAAATCACCAATGTCACCTTGGGGTAAACCTACGCTTGGTTATAAAACACGTCAACGCAATAAGCCGACAGATAAATTTATCGTTCGTAAGCGTAAAAAATAACGGAATAATGGGCGGGAAATTCAGACCCGTCTCTCAATTGCGAAAGGAGGTTTATCCATGGGTCGTAGCTTAAAAAAAGGACCTTTTGCAGATGACCATCTAATGAATAAGATCGAGAAATTAAACGAAGGCGAAAAAAAACAAGTTGTAAAAACTTGGTCTCGTCGTTCAACTATATTCCCTAACTTTGTTGGTCATACAATTGCTGTTTATGACGGACGCAAACATGTACCCGTTTATATTACAGAAGACATGGTCGGACATAAATTAGGTGAATTCGCGCCAAGCCGTACGTTTAAAGGACACGCTGGCGATGACAAGAAAACAAAACGCTAATGAGAGGAGGCACTCTACATGCAAGCTAAAGCCGTTGCGAAATCAGTTCGTATTGCTCCTCGTAAAGTACGTTTAGTTGTAGATTTAATTCGAGGAAAAAATGTTGGCGAAGCAATTGCAATCTTGCGCCTTACACAACGTGGTGCTTCTCCAGTCGTAGAGAAAGTTCTTAAGTCTGCAGTTGCAAACGCAGAACACAACTACGAAATGGACACAGATAACCTAGTAATTTCTGAAGCATTTGTAAATGAAGGTGCAACATTGAAACGTTTCCGTCCACGTGCTCAAGGACGCGCAAGTAAAATTAATAAACGCACAAGCCATATTACATTGGTTGTAACAGAAAAGAAGGAGGGATAGTCAGTGGGTCAAAAAGTAAATCCAACCGGTCTTCGTGTCGGTATCATTCGTGACTGGGAGTCAAAATGGTATGCTGGCAAAGACTATGCAGACTTACTACACGAAGATATCAAAATTAGAGAATATCTTGAAAATCGCTTGCATACAGCTGCTGTTTCTTCTATTGAAATTGAGCGTGCAGCAAATCGTGTGAATATCACTATTCATACTGGCAAACCTGGTATGGTAATTGGTAAAGGCGGATCTGAAGTTGAAGCCCTACGTAAATCATTAAACAGTTTGACTGGCAAGCGGGTTCATATAAATATCGTGGAAATTAAGAAAGTTGATCTTAATGCAACATTGGTTGCTGAAAATATTGCTCGTCAATTAGAAAACCGTATTTCTTTCCGTCGTGCACAAAAGCAAGCAATTCAACGTGCAATGCGCGGTGGAGCAAAAGGTGTTAAAACACAAGTTTCTGGACGTCTTGGCGGTGCAGATATCGCTCGTGCGGAACACTACAGCGAAGGAACAGTACCACTACACACATTGCGTGCTGATATCGATTATGGTACAGCAGAGGCAGACACCACTTATGGTAAATTAGGTGTTAAAGTGTGGATTTACCGTGGAGAAGTCCTTCCAACAAAAACTGATAAATAAGGAAGGGGGCAATGCATTATGTTAATGCCTAAGCGTGTAAAATATCGTAGACAACACCGTGGCCGCATGAAAGGTCAAGCAAAAGGTGGAACAACAGTAGCATTTGGTGAATATGGCTTACAAGCAATTGATGCATCTTGGATTACAAGCCGTCAAATTGAAGCTGCTCGTATTGCAATGACCCGTTACATGAAACGTGGCGGAAAAGTTTGGATTAAAATCTTTCCTGACAAACCATACACTGCAAAACCCCTAGAAGTTCGGATGGGTTCTGGTAAAGGGGCCCCTGAAGGCTGGGTAGCAGTAGTAAAGCCAGGAAAAATCATGTTTGAAATCGCTGGTGTACCAGAAGAAGTGGCACGTGAAGCTTTACGTCTTGCTTCTCATAAACTACCGATTAGAACAAAATTCGTAAAACGTGAAGAAATTGGTGGTGAAATCAATGAAGGCTAAAGAAATCAGAGAACTAACCACTGCCGAAATTGAACAAAAAGTTAAAGTCTTAAAAGAAGAATTATTTAATTTGCGCTTTCAACTTGCAACTGGACAACTGGAAAACACTGCGCGAATTCGTGAAGTTAAGAAGTCTATTGCACGCATGAAAACTGTTGTACGTCAACGTGAACTAAGCGTAAATAACTAACTGAAACAAGAGAGGAGGTTAGCCTCAAAATGACTGAGCGTAATAATCGTAAAGTATACACAGGCCGTGTCGTATCTGACAAAATGGATAAAACAATTACTGTTTTAGTTGAAACATACAAATTCCATAAGTTATATGGCAAACGTGTTAAGTACTCTAAAAAATTCAAAACACATGATGAAAATAACCAAGCAAAAACTGGTGATATCGTTCGCATCATGGAAACTCGTCCGCTATCAGCTACGAAACGTTTTCGTTTAGTTGAAGTCGTTGAAGAAGCGGTAATTATATAATTAAAGTTCGCTCGGAAGGTATCCGAAGGGAGGTCATAGCGATATGATTCAACAAGAAACTCGTTTAAAAGTTGCAGATAACTCTGGTGCCCGTGAAGTTTTAGCGGTTAAAGTACTAGGTGGATCCGGACGTAAGACAGCTAATATTGGTGATGTAATTGTTTGTTCTGTAAAACAAGCAACACCAGGTGGCGTTGTCAAAAAAGGCGAAGTTGTTAAAGCCGTTATCGTTCGTAGTAAATCTGGTATGCGTCGTAAAGATGGATCATACATTCGTTTTGATGAAAATGCTGCCGTAATCATCCGTGATGACAAAAGTCCAAGAGGTACACGTATCTTCGGACCAGTCGCACGTGAATTACGCGATGCAAAATTCATGAAAATCGTATCTCTAGCTCCAGAAGTTTTATAAAGCGAAAATGTTAAGCCTTGTTAGGGAGGTGCGTCAAGCATGCATGTAAAAAAAGGTGATAAAGTAAAAGTGATTTCCGGTAAAGATAGTGGAAAACAAGGCACTATTTTAGAAGCATATCCGAAAAAGGAACGTGTTCTTGTAGAAGGAATTAACATGATTAAAAAACACGCAAAACCTTCTCAAGATAATCCACAAGGTGGAATTCTTAATCAAGAAGCGCCAATTCATGTTTCTAATGTAATGCCAATCGATCCTAAGTCCGGTGAACCAACTCGTGTTGGGTATGAAGAACGTGACGGAAAGAAAGTCCGCATCGCTAAAAAATCCGGTGAAGCATTAGATAAATAGTCTACAGCGAAAGGAGGGCCTTCGTGATGAATCAACTTAAAGAAAAATATCAAGGTGAAATTTTGCCATCTTTGATGAATAAATTCAATTATGAATCAGTAATGCAAGTACCAACTATTGAAAAAATTGTTATTAACATGGGTGTTGGTGATGCAGTTTCAAATTCAAAAGCATTGGATAGTGCAGTAGAAGAACTAGCTTTAATTTCTGGACAAAAACCAATGATAACTCGCGCCAAAAAGTCAATCGCTGGCTTCCGTTTACGTGAAGGGATGCCAATTGGAACGAAAGTAACACTTCGTGGTGAACGCATGTATGAATTCTTGCAAAAGCTTATTGCGGTATCACTACCACGTGTGCGTGACTTCCGTGGTATTTCCAAGAAAGCATTTGATGGCCGTGGTAACTACACATTAGGTGTAAAAGAACAACTGATTTTCCCAGAAATTAATTATGATAAAGTAAACAAAGTGCGCGGTATGGATATTGTTATTGTTACAACATCAAATACCGACGAAGAAGCGCGTGAACTTTTAGCTCAGCTAGGCATGCCTTTCCAAAAATAAGCTAAAGAGCTAATACAAGGAGGGAAAATTGTGGCTAAAAAATCAATGATTGCGAAACAAAAACGTCCACAAAAATATCAAGTACGTGAATATACACGCTGTGAACGTTGTGGTCGTCCACATTCTGTAATTCGTAAATTTAAATTATGCCGTATTTGTTTCCGCGAACTTGCCTATAAAGGTCAAATTCCTGGTGTCAAAAAAGCAAGCTGGTAAACCCCGATTCGGGAAGGAGGTAATGAGTAATGGTTATGACAGATCCAATCGCAGATATGCTGACTCGTATTCGTAATGCTAACATGGTAAAACATGAAAAGTTGGAGCTTCCAGCATCTAAAATGAAAAAAGAAATCGCTGATATCTTAAAACGTGAAGGATTCGTACGTGATTATGAATTCATTGAAGATAGCAAACAAGGTGTTCTGCGTATTTTCCTTAAGTACGGTGCAAATGACGAACGAGTAATTACAGGTATCAAACGCATTAGTAAGCCAGGACTACGTGTTTATGCCAAGGCTGACGAAGTACCACGTGTATTAAACGGCTTAGGTATTGCTATCGTATCAACATCTAAAGGTGTGTTATCTGATAAAGAAGCACGCACACAAGCTGTTGGTGGCGAAGTTCTTGCATATGTTTGGTAATTAACATTTTTTAAATGAGGAGGTGCATGGAATGTCTCGTATAGGACTAAAGCCAATACAAATTCCAGATGGTGTGGAAGTTAAACTTAACGGAAATACCGTTACAGTAAAAGGCCCTAAAGGCGAATTAACTAGAGATTTTCATGATGATATAAAAATTGTCATCGAAGACAATGTTATTACGATTGAACGTCCGAGCGACCATAAAGATCACCGCGCATTACACGGTACAACACGCAGCTTGATCAACAACATGGTTGAAGGAGTTCATAAAGGATTTGAAAAAAGCCTTGAAATTATTGGTGTCGGATATCGTGCACAAAAACAAGGTGATAAAGTTGTGGTTAACGCAGGTTATTCACATCCAGTAGAAATCGAACCTCGTGATGGTATTGAAATTGATGTTCCTAAAAACACACAAGTTGTTGTTAAAGGTATTGATAAAGAATTAGTTGGAGCAGTTGCTGCAAACATTAGAGCAATCAGACCACCAGAGCCTTATAAAGGTAAAGGTATTCGCTATGAAGGTGAATATGTACGTCGTAAAGAAGGTAAAACTGCTAAGTAAGGTTAGTTAGGGAGCAGAAAGGAGTGACCTAGATGATCACAAAGCCTGACAAAAACGTAGTACGCAAAAAAAGACACATGCGTGTTCGCAAAAACCTATTTGGAACTGAACAACGCCCACGTCTAAACGTGTACCGTTCAAATAAACACATTTATGCACAATTAATTGATGATATAAACGGTCTTACATTAACTAGTGCTTCAACCAAGGATAACGAATTGAAAGTAGAAGCATCTGGTAATGTAGAAGCAGCTAAACAAGTCGGAGAATTGATCGCAAAACGTGCCCAAGATAAAGGTTACAAATCGATTGTGTTCGATCGCGGAGGCTACCTTTATCATGGACGTGTGAAAGCTTTAGCAGATGCTGCTCGCGAAGCAGGTCTTGAATTTTAACCGATAAAGGAGGGACATACATGCATAACAGCATTGATCCGAACAAATTAGATCTTGAAGAACGCGTTGTTACGATCAACCGTGTGGCAAAAGTAGTTAAAGGTGGACGTCGTTTCCGTTTTGCTGCATTGGTAGTAGTCGGTGACAAGAATGGTCATGTAGGTTTTGGTACAGGTAAAGCACAAGAGGTACCAGAAGCAATTAAAAAAGCAGTTGACGATGCAAAGAAAAACTTAATTGAAGTACCTATCGTTGGTACAACAATCCCACACGAAATCAACGGACGTTTTGGCTCTGGTAACGTATTAATGAAGCCAGCAGCAGAAGGTACTGGAGTTATCTCTGGTGGACCAGTTCGTGCGGTCCTTGAACTTGCAGGTGTTGGTGATATTTTAACAAAATCACTTGGAGCAAATACACCGATTAATATGATTCGTGCTACTTTAAACGGACTTACAAACTTAAAACGCGCTGAAGAAGTAGCTAAACTACGCGGAAAGTCTGTAGAAGAACTGTTAGGATAAGGAGGGAAATACTATGTCTAAAAAATTAGAAATCACCCTCAAGCGCAGTGTTATTGGTCGAACAGAAAGTCAAAAACAAACTGTTCAAGCGTTAGGACTTAAAAAAATTCAGGCTACCGTAGTTCGGGAAGATACACCTTCTGTACGTGGAATGGTTAACAAAGTATCCCATCTCGTAGCGGTTAAAGAAATTTAATAAAACATTAGCGTAAAGGGAGGTGCTCGCATGAAACTTCATGAATTGAAGGCATCAGAAGGAACTCGCAAAGAACGTAATCGTGTAGGTCGTGGAACGTCTTCAGGTAACGGAAAGACTTCCGGAAGAGGGCATAAAGGACAAAAAGCACGTTCAGGTGGCGGTACTCGTCCGGGCTTTGAAGGTGGTCAAATGCCATTGTTCCAAAGCTTACCAAAGCGTGGATTCACGAATGTTCATCGTAAAGAATTTGCTATTGTGAACCTTGATGCATTAAATCGTTTTGAAGACGGCACAGAAATTACACCTGAGCTATTACTTGAAGAAGGTGTCGTAAGCAAACTTAAAGCTGGCATTAAAGTGCTAGGTAAGGGTGCTATCGAAAAGAAACTTACAGTAAAAGCTCACAAGTTCTCTGCTTCAGCTAAAGAAGCTATTGAAGCAGCGGGCGGTAAAACCGAGGTGATTTAATGTTTCGTACAATCTCCAATTTTATGCGCGTGGCTGATATCAGACGGAAAATCATCTTTACATTATTAATGTTAGTTGTCTTCCGTCTTGGTACATTTATTCCCGTGCCATATACAAATAAAGAAGCAATTGATTTTATGAACCAACAAAATGTTTTTGGGTTTTTAAATACATTCGGCGGTGGGGCATTACAAAACTTCTCTATCTTTGCGATGGGAATTATGCCTTACATTACCGCTTCGATTATAATGCAATTACTTCAAATGGATGTTGTACCGAAATTTGCTGAATGGAAAAAGCAAGGCGAGATGGGACGTAAGAAATTGGCCCAGATCACACGTTATGGAACAGTGGTTCTTGCATTTATCCAGGCGATAGCAATGTCAGTCGGATTTAATGCAATGGCAGGTGGACAATTAATTTCCAACCCAGGAATTTTGACGTTTCTTGTTATTGCAGTTGTGTTAACTAGTGGAACTACATTTTTAATGTGGCTAGGTGAGCAAATCACGGCAAATGGTGTCGGAAATGGTATCTCTATATTGATTTTTGCAGGTATCGTAGCTGCAGTACCGAATGGCGTGAAACAATTATATATTCAGTATTTCGATAATCCTGGCGATGAATTGTTTATTAATATCGTCATTGTTGCATTAATTGCTTTGGTGGTTGTTGCAGTAACTGTTGGCGTTATTTTTATCCAACAGGCATTGCGTAAGATTCCAATTCAATATGCAAAAAAACTTGTAAACCGTTCCCCAGTCGGTGGGCACTCTACACATTTACCACTTAAAGTAAATGCTGCAGGGGTTATCCCAGTAATCTTTGCCATTGCATTCATTATGGCCCCAAGAACGGTGGCAGGACTTTTTGAAGGTAATGATTTCGCTGCAACTATCGAAATGATTTTTGATTATACCCAACCTATTGGGATGGTCATCTATGTAGCGTTGATTATTGCATTCACGTACTTTTATTCATTTGTTCAGGTTAATCCAGAACAAATGGCTGAGAATTTGCAAAAACAGGGTGGATATATTCCAGGAATTAGACCTGGTAAGAAAACAGAAACATATTTAACCCGTGTCATGTATCGTCTTACATTTGTTGGATCGATCTTCTTGGCGGCCGTTTCTGTTTTACCTATTATTTTAGGTGGAATTGCAAATCTTCCTACAGCAGTACGAATCGGCGGTACGAGTTTACTAATCGTTGTTGGTGTCGCACTTCAGACGATGAAGCAACTGGAAAGTCAGTTAGTTAAACGACACTACAAAGGATTTATTAAGTAAAACAAGTAACCAACCCGAGAGCGAGGGGAAAATTGTTGAATTTAATTTTAATGGGTCTACCTGGTGCCGGTAAAGGTACACAGGCAGAAAAAATTGTTGAAAAATATCACGTCCCTCATATCTCAACAGGAGATATGTTCCGTTTAGCTATTAAAGAAGGAACAGAATTAGGTAAAAAGGCAAAAGAATATATGGATCAAGGCGCTCTTGTTCCAGACGAAGTAACAATCGGCATTGTAGAGGAACGATTGCAGAAGGACGATTGTCAGGATGGATTTCTATTAGATGGTTTTCCTAGAACAATCGCGCAGGCAGACGCATTGCAATCACTGTTAACCAAAATGGATGAAGACATTGATTACGTACTGCATGTAAACGTACCTGAGGAAAACTTATTAGAACGTTTAACGGGTCGTAGAATTTGTCCGACATGTGGTACTACTTATCATGTTCTTTTCAACCCTCCAAAAGAAGAGGGAGTATGTGATAAAGATGGTTCTGCTTTAATCCAACGTGATGATGATAAGGCTGAAACGGTGAAAAATCGTTTAGATGTTAGCATTGAACAAACAATGCCGCTTTTAGATTATTATCAGGATAAAGGATATCTTGTAACAGTAAACGGTGATCAAGAAATTGATAAAGTTTTTCAGGATATCCAAGCAAAAATAGAAAAATAAGCATTCAACCAGATGATGGGTGCAATTTTATCTATAAAAAGGTATAATAAGGCAGTGTGTACTTTTTAGTATGACATTGATTACTTGATATAAAAGTGACACAGTAAGTTAAATCATGATAATTTGTAAACCTTTATTAAAAAGGTGTTCATTATATTATAGCCTAAGTGAAGGTGATCGTTGTGGAGGAAGCTGATTCGGTTCCGCAGATGGGTCAAGTTGTTCGTATTATGCAAGGACGTGAAGCTGGCCAGTATGCGGTTGTCATTAAAATAGTTGACGAACGGTATGTCTTACTAGCAGATGGGGAAAAACGTAAATATGATCGACCAAAGAAAAAGAATCTACATCATATTGAAGTTATGGATTATATATCTCCAGAGGTCCAAAACAGCCTTCTAGAAACTGGTCGTGTCACAAATGGGAAATTACGGTTTGCCATAGCTAAATTTGTCAAAGAGGTTGTGACTGATTTGAAGAAGGGAGATCAACACGATGGCGAAAGACGATGTAATTGAAGTGGAAGGTACCGTAACGGAAACATTGCCAAACGCGATGTTTAATGTAGAGCTTGAAAATGGCCATACGGTCTTGGCACATGTATCTGGCAAAATTCGTATGCATTTCATTCGTATCTTACCAGGTGACAAAGTAACGGTAGAACTTTCACCGTATGATTTAACAAGAGGAAGAATTACGTACCGTTATAAATAAAAGCAGGCTCCGATATAAAAGGAGGTAAAGATGATGAAAGTAAGAGCATCTGTAAAGCCAATTTGCGAAAAATGTAAAGTTATTAAACGCAAAGGTAAAGTAATGGTGATTTGTGAAAATCCAAAGCATAAGCAAAAACAAGGTTAATATACAAGGAGGTGCAAGGCATTTATGGCACGTATTGCAGGTATAGATATTCCGCGTGATAAACGTGTAGTAATCTCATTGACATATATTTATGGTATTGGGAAAACAACTGCACAAAGTATCCTTAAAGAAGCAGGCGTTTCAGAAGACACTCGTGTACGCGATCTAACAGAAGATGAATTAGGTAAAATTCGTAAAGCAATTGACGCACATACAGTTGAAGGTGACCTTCGTCGTGAAGTATCCCTAAACATTAAGCGTCTAATTGAAATTGGTTCCTACAGAGGAATGCGTCACCGTCGCGGCTTGCCGTTACGCGGACAAAAAACGAAAAATAATTCACGTACACGTAAAGGTCCACGTCGTACAATTGCTAACAAGAAGAAATAACTTAGAAGGAGGTAAGCTAATCAATGGTTCGTAAAACTAATACACGTAAGCGTCGTGTGAAAAAGAATATTGATACAGGTGTAGCACATATTCGTTCTACGTTTAACAATACAATTGTAACAATTACGGATGTTAAAGGTAACGCTGTTGGCTGGAGCTCAGCAGGTGCATTGGGTTTTAAAGGTTCTCGTAAGTCAACCCCTTTTGCTGCACAAATGGCAGCTGAAACTGCAGCAAAATCAGCTGTAGAAAATGGCATGAAAACATTAGAAGTAACTGTAAAAGGCCCTGGTGCCGGCCGTGAAGCAGCAATTCGTTCACTTCAGGCAGCAGGCTTAGAAGTTACAGCCATTCGTGACGTAACACCAGTTCCTCACAATGGTTGCCGCCCACCAAAACGTCGTCGTGTATAATTTGACCGTATATTATTTGTCACCCTGTCTATAATGGGTTATGATGGCTAAAAGTGTAAGGCGAAAAGGATTATCACCTTTTAGAACACCTTAACGAACAGCATCTAGACAGACACGAAAGTACGAATGTATTCAATAGTGCAGAAACGCCAACTGCCTATTTGAGGAATTTCGGTTAGACAGGGGAGTCTAACCGGGGTTTCGACGTTTTGAAGGAGGGTTTTATAGAATGATCGAAATTGAAAAACCAAAAATAGAAACGGTAGAGATCAGCGATGATGCCAAGTTTGGGAAATTCGTCGTCGAACCGCTTGAACGTGGATATGGTACTACTCTAGGAAACTCCTTGCGTCGTATCCTACTATCCTCACTTCCAGGCGCTGCTGCAACGTCAGTTCAAATTGATGGTGCGTTACATGAATTTTCAACAATTGATGGGGTCGTTGAAGATGTAACTACAATTATTTTGAATCTGAAGAAGCTCGCTCTAAAAATTTACTCTGACGAAGAGAAAACATTAGAGATTGATGTGCAGGGAGAAGGAAAAGTTACGGCTGCAGATCTAACATATGATAGTGATGTAGAAGTATTAAATCCGGACCTACCTATTGCTACAGTTAGTAGTAAAGGAAACTTGCATATGAAAATTACCGCAGAACGCGGTCGTGGCTATCGTCCAGCAGAAGCAAACAAACATGATGATCAAGCAATTGGTGTTATTCCGATTGATTCGATTTTTACACCAGTATCACGTATCACATATCAAGTTGAAAATACCCGTGTAGGTCAAGTTGCCAACTATGATAAATTAACCCTTGATGTATCAACAGATGGAAGTATTCGCCCTGAAGAAGCAGTTTCCTTAGGTGCAAAAATCTTCTCTGAGCATCTTAACATTTTCGTAGGTTTAACAGATGAAGCACAAAACGCGGAAATTATGGTTGAAAAAGAAGAAGATCAAAAAGAAAAAGTTATGGAAATGACAATAGAAGAACTTGATCTATCTGTTAGATCCTATAATTGTTTGAAACGTGCTGGCATCAATACAGTTCAGGAGCTTGCAAACAAATCTGAAGAAGATATGATGAAAGTGCGTAATCTAGGCCGTAAATCACTAGAAGAAGTAAAAGTAAAACTAAACGATCTTGGCTTAGGCTTACGTAATGATGACTGATCAATATAGACACCTTTAGAGTTGTAACAAAAGCGGAAGTGCCTTGTTCAACGGCGTATGGACTGGACTGATCCGTATGAGATAAAGGAAACACGAAGAGCGTAAGCGATTCGATGTTGACTTATCGTAAGGAGGAGAAGGAAGTCCACTAGACGTTAGGCGCTGGAGCTGGACGTGGCCCCACGCAGATGTTCAATTATCTATAGTTACTAGAAATTATTTACTAGCAGCAGGAAAGGGAGGGATAGTCCATGGCTAGAAAATTAGGTCGTACAACAGATCAACGTATGGCACTACTTCGCAACCTTGCATCTGACTTGATTATTCATGAGCGGATTGAAACAACAGAAGCAAAAGCGAAAGAATTGAAATCTGTAGTTGATAAAATGATTACGCTAGGAAAACGCGGTGATCTTCACGCTCGCCGTCAAGCCGCAGCATTTTTATACAACCAGGAAGCAAACGAAAACGAAAGTGTAGTTCAAAAACTTTTCGGTGACGTCGCTGCACGCTACGAAGATCGACAAGGTGGATACACACGAGTTCTTAAGCTAGGTGAACGTCAAGGTGACGGAGCAAAAATGGCAATTATTGAACTAGTTTAATGAAACATGTGCGCGATAAGGGCAGGACTGAATCTCTTCCAGAGGTGAATCCAAGCCCTTTTTTTGTGTATAATGGAGATAGAAAGGCTGAGGCGACTGTTCAGAAGCGGACGCATAAGCAAGGGGAAGTGGGTGCCTGGTTTTTGGCGATCGGAGTGCCATTGCTTATGACAGTAGTCGCTAACCAACAAGCAACTGGATCGGGAAAGGCTGAGATTGGATGTTCATCAGCGGACGATTAAGTCCGCTGATGAACATCGGCCCGAGAGCAAAAACATCGGCCCGAGAGCAAAAACATCGGCCCGAGAGCAAAAACATCGGCCCGAGAACAAAAACATCGGCCCGAGAGCAAAAACATCGGCCCGAGAACAAAAACATCGGCCCGAGAGCAAAAACATCGGCCCGAGAACAAAAACATCGGCCCGAGACCAAAAACATCGGCCCGAGAGCAAAAACATCGGCCCGAGAACAAAAACATCGGCCCGAGATAAAATCATAAAGACACATCAACAAATATACAAACAAAAATACACCCAGGCCATGGAGCTGAGTAGAGGAGGTCATTACACAATGAGAGAAAAGTTTATAGAGTTTAGAAATGTATCGTTTCGATATGGAGATGAGGAGCCATGGGTGTTAAAGAATTGTTCGTTTGAGATCTATAGAAATGAATGGGTTGCTATTATTGGCCATAATGGGTCAGGAAAATCTACTATAGCAAAGCTGATGAATGGACTGCTTTTTCCTGTCGAGGGTGAGATCATTATTAATGGTCAACAAGTGAATCAGGAGACCATTTGGGAGATTCGGAAAGAAGTTGGGATGGTTTTTCAAAATCCGGACAATCAATTTGTGGGGACAACCGTACAGGATGATGTTGCGTTCGGAATGGAAAATCGTGGGCTTCCACGTGATGAAATGATTAGCCGGATCGATCGGAATTTAACGGCTGTTGGTATGCAGGAGTACAAGCTAACGGAGCCACACAGGCTTTCTGGTGGGCAAAAACAGCGTGTTGCGATTGCCAGTGTTTTAGCGATTTCACCAAATGTATTAATATTAGATGAGGCCACTGCGATGCTTGATCCAAAGGGACGCCAGGAAATTATGCGTACAGTTTCTGATGTGAGGCAAGAGCATGAGCTTTCATTAATAACGATTACCCACGATTTGCAAGAGGTTGTTCAAGCTGAACGTGTTATTGTAATGAACAACGGAGAAAAATGGGATGAAGCAACGCCAAGAGAGATTTTTTCAAAAAAAGATGCATTACGAGAAATTGGACTAGACGTACCATTTGTAGCTATTTTAACTGATGAGCTTGAACAGGCGGGAATTTCCGTTACAACTGAACCATTAAACCAAGAAGAATTGCTGGAGGACTTATGGACATTACATTCGAGAACGTAAGCTATATATATCAACAGGGCACACCATTTGCCCATAAAGCAATAGAGGACTTATCATTTCATATACCATCAGGTTCATTTGTAGCAATTATTGGTCATACAGGTTCAGGCAAATCGACGCTTATTCAGCATTTAAATGGATTGGTTTCACCGAGTGAAGGCAGTGTCACAATTGGGGATTATCGTCTAACTAATGATGAGAAGCCAAAAAATATGAAAGAATTACGCAGCAAAGTCGGGGTTGTATTTCAATATCCGGAACATCAATTATTTGAAGAGAATGTGGAAAAGGACATTGCATTTGGTCCGGAAAACTTTGGTGTTGCTAAGGATGAAATAAAACAACGGATACAAGAAATCGTTCCTGCAGTTGGATTGCCTGAAGAATTGCTGCAACGATCACCATTTGAGTTAAGTGGTGGACAAATGCGTCGGGTAGCAATTGCAGGGGTATTGGCGACAAAACCAGATGTGCTTGTATTGGATGAGCCCACTGCTGGATTAGACCCACGCGGGCAAAAAGAAATAATGGATATGTTCTATGAATTGCATCAAAGAGAAGGGCTGACAACGGTGCTTGTAACGCATAGCATGGAGGATGCAGTGCAATATGCCGACCACGTCATTATTTTAAACAAAGGCACCAAATATATGGAAGGCAAGCCAGAGGAAGTGTTGACACAGCAAGAGGCATTAAATAAAGTCCAACTTGATGTTCCTGAAGCTGTTCAATTCCTTAAGTCATTTGAAAAGAAATTTAATGTGTCAATTCCATTTCATCGCCAATCAACAGAAGAAATTGCTCAGATTATTCAGCGTCATTTAAAGGAGGCTGAAACACATGAGTAACTCCTTAATTATTGGCCAGTATGTTCCAGGTAATTCGATCATCCATCGTTTAGATCCGCGAACAAAAATTACGATCATTTTTTTCTTTGTGTTTATTGTATTTTTTGCTAACTCTGTACTTAGCTATGCTATATTAACTGTTTTTGCTTTGGTAAGTGTCATGACTACAAGGATACCAATTAAGTTTATCTTGAAAGGGTTAATGCCTGTTTGGTTCTTAATTGTATTTACGTTTATTTTACATTTAATTGTAACAAAAGAGGGAACAGTTTTAGTCGAAATATTTTCGTTTAAAATTTATTCGGGTGCCCTTATCCAAGGCTTTGCAATTTCAATGCGGTTTTTCTTGCTAATTTTAATCACGTCTTTATTAACCTTAACGACAACACCAATTGAAATTACGGATGCAATTGAGGACATGCTACATCCCCTGAAAAAAATTAAATTTCCAGTGCATGAGCTAGCATTGATGATGTCGATTTCATTGCGGTTTATTCCAACACTCATGCAGGAAACAGAAAAAATTTCACGGGCACAAGCATCGCGTGGGGTTGATTTTAAAACAGGCCCAATTAAAGAACGTGCTAAAGCTGTTGTCCCTTTATTAGTGCCACTGTTCGTAAGTGCATTTAAACGTGCTGAGGAGCTGGCAATGGCGATGGAGGCGCGCGGCTATCAAGGTGGAGAAGGCCGGACTAAACTTCGCGAATTAAAAATAGAAAAACGAGATATAGCAATTTATGTATTATTTTTATTTGTTATTGCCGGATTGTTTTTGACAAGGACTTACTAGCTAAGGGGGCTGGATTAATGGAGAAGATTAAATGTGTGATCAGCTATGACGGTTCTAATTTTTCCGGTTTTCAAATCCAGCCTAAGAAACGTACTGTTCATGGAGAGTTAGAGAAAGCGTTACAGAAAATGCACAAAGGTGAACATATCCGAATCCAGGCTTCAGGACGAACGGATACAGGTGTACACGCAAAAGGGCAGACGATCCATTTTGAAACGCCTTTTATTATACCTGAGGTGAATTGGAAGCGGGCGCTTAACACGCTTTTGCCTGGTGATCTTTATGTGAACGATGTGGAAAAAGTCTCGGCAGTGTTTCACGCTCGGTATGATGTGATTGAAAAGGAATATCGTTATTATGTTTGGAATGAAAAAGAGACAGATGTGTTTAAACGGAACTATGCATATCAGTTTCCTTATACACTGGATATAAAGGCAATACAAGAGGCCTGCAGCTATTTAGAAGGAGAGCATGACTTCACTACTTTTTCCTCAGCAAAAGCAACCACAAAGGGAAGCAAAGTCCGTACACTTTATCAAATATCATGTGAGAAACGCGGCAGTGAAATTGAATTTATTTTCCGTGGAAGTGGATTTTTATATAACATGGTTCGGATAACCGTTGGTGTCTTGCTTGATATTGGTCAAGGTAGACGTAGTCCAAGCGACATCCCCTATCTTATCGAGCAAAGAGATCGCCGACTTGTTGGGGAAACGATACCGGCTCAGGGGTTGTATTTGTGGAGGGTTAGGTATTGAATTTTATACGCATAATTTGGCTAGCAACTGTATTGAAAAGAAGAGATCGATTATCACACATAAAATTTCTATATATCAAAAAATTGATTCGTTAAAAAATCGATTCGTTTTTTTATGAATCAATTTTTTTAGCAATAATTATGTTACAATTGCAAATAATTGGTTTTCGAAAGTGAGTGAGCAATAAATGGGTGAAGAGATGCGGTCACAACCTAGGGATCTAGAATTTGTACTGGGATTAATTGGCGGTATTACAGGTCTTCTTGGATCCCTTTTGTACATATATTTTACGTTTTCACTGAAAGATAGCTACTTTGCTCATCACTTTCTGCCGGGTTCTACTAGGGGAATTGCTTCTATAATTGCTATTTGGATGGCATATAAAGTCCAATATGAAGCGAAAAAGGCAGGGGCGATTTTTATTATTTCTGGTGTATGGCTGTTTTTTTTAGAGAACGTAACAAAGCCATCGGGAATAATTTTAGTCGTTGTTGGGTTTTTGTGTTTGTATAGAAAATAATAGGAAACTGGAAAGATAGTGAAACCAATTTAGAGATTTGTTAACCACAAGCCTGTAATCCCCCCTTACAGTCCATCATGGGAATTCCCATTTGGTACGGACAGTGATGGAAGGGATTTATTGAGCTTGCTCATTATGGGGGCAGGAGCGACGTTAGCACTAATCTTTTTTATTAGTTTGCTTCGTTATCTGATTGCGATCCCATTGGCGGTATTTGCTGCCAACAGGTTGCGCTTTTTTCGGGGGCTCTTGGTGGGATGGAATCAGCTGCTTTCTGGTGTTCCGACCATTTTTATTGTCATGTTGCTCGTTTTATTGCCGCCAATTTTGTTCACCTCATCCCGTCCGCTTTTACTTGTCATCGTAATAGCGCTTGTAGAGGTTGGGCGTGTTGGTAAAATTTTTGAGGAAGAGCTTGTTGTTATATCAAAAAAAGCTTACGTAGAATCTGGTGTTATGGTTGGCTGTTCACCATTGCAATTGTTTAGGCGGTACTATTTTCCACAGATTTTCGGGCAAATCATCGTTAACTTTGCAATGACCTCGGAAGGACCTTGTTTCCATATTTGTATCGCAGGCGTTTGTCCAATTGGAAACGGGCGAAATGACCTTTGTCAATACGTCCGATACTTGGCCGATTTTACTTGCGGATGTCACCCATACAATCCGAACAGCACCATGGATTCCTTTTTTTGCTACACTCGCAATAACATTCACCATTCTATCGTTCTATGTTTTATCAGAAGGACTGCTGCGACATTTCCAGCGCCGTACATAAATAGTTACACAATTAAATGGGAGATACTAGGGGGACACATGAATGTCTAAAAAGAAAAAACGCTCACAAGATTTAGTACCAATTTTGATAGCAATTGCAATTGTTCTTGGGTTTTCTAGTTTCTTTGCACCGTTTGTATTTATTACCATTGCACAGGACTTTTTTTATCAACAGGTCATCGGTATTTGGCTATTTCAGTCGCCGATATCTAGTTATATTATAGGTGGGGCGACATTTTTTTATTTAGGCCTTGTTGTCGGGATTTTAGCTTATTTTCAATCGCGTGTCAGAGGGAAGAAGCTATTCAAAACATTTGGCACGTTACTTGGATTCGTACCAGGAATAATTTTTATTTACTTAAGTGTGAATCAATATTATTATTTTACAAATGAAGGTATTTATCAAAACGATCTATTTTCAATTGATGAGAAATTGTATTATTGGGATGATATAGAACAAGCTGCTGCCGTTTCGGAAAAGAAGGATAATCAAGTTTCTTTATCAAGGTTGGAATTAACAACAAAATCAGGCGATATTCTTTCTTATCGGTATTCAAGAGAACTGGTAAAAAGTCAGTATAACGTGCGAGATGTTTTAGAAGAAAGAGGCGTGGAATTGAACCAAAAATTGGAAGGGGAGGAAGCAGAATAGGATCCCTTGTGAGATGCGGACTTTAGGCGTTCTATTAAAAAGCTTATAAAAGATAAAAAATAGCGGATGGACTTGACATAGAGCACCATTTTGGTATACTATGATCTATGGCATTTTATTTCTAAACCATGATTAGCCCCGGAAACTAATTATGTTAAATATAGGAATAACCAACGGAAACGAAAGAATATGGAGGGAAACCATCATGCGCACAACTTTCATGGCGAATGAAAATAATATTGAACGCAAATGGCTTGTTGTGGATGCGGAAGGCAAGCGATTAGGTCGCTTAGCTAGTGAGGTTGCTGCAATCCTTCGCGGAAAGCACAAACCAACCTATACACCACATGCTGATACAGGTGATAATGTTATCATTATCAATGCTGAAAAAATTGAACTTACAGGAAATAAAATAAATGACAAAATGTACTATCGTCATACAAATTATGTTGGCGGGTTGAAAGAACGCAATGCATATGAAATGCGTACAAAATACCCTGAGCAAATGTTAGAACTTACTGTTAAAGGTATGCTTCCTAAAGGTCCATTAGGCCGTAAAATGGGTAAGAAATTACACGTATACAGAGGTTCTGAACACAATCATCAAGCACAAAAACCAGAAGTTTACGAGCTTCGTGGATAATTAAAAGGAGGTTAATCAATTGGCACAAGTACAATATTACGGCACAGGCCGCCGGAAAAGTTCAACTGCACGTGTTCGCTTAGTTCCAGGAACTGGCCGTGTTACGATCAATAACCGTGATGCAAAAGACTATTTTCCATATGAAACACAATTACTAATTTTGAATCAGCCACTTGCGGCTACTGAAACTCAAGGAACTTACGATGTTTTAGTAAACGTACATGGTGGAGGATTCACTGGCCAAGCTGGTGCTATCCGTCATGGTATCGCACGTGCACTTCTTGAAGCAGATCCAGAATATCGTGCTTCTCTTAAAAGTGAAGGATACCTTACTCGTGACCCACGCGCGAAAGAACGTAAGAAATACGGTCTTAAAGGCGCTCGTCGTGCACCACAGTTCTCAAAACGTTAATATACTCACGTTTCAAGGCTCTTTTCACTTATGTGGAAAGGGTCTTTTTAGTAGTAAAGTATAAAATTTATAGCTGTATGAATCCTTTTTCAGGAAGAGCCACGTCCAGCTCCAGCGCCCGGCGGCTATTGTGCTTCCTTCACCTCCTACGGTTCAGTCCAGCACATACACCGCTAATCGGGCGCTTGCGCTTTTGGTCGTGTCTTGACTACATTTTCACCGCATTAGACAGTAAAAAGTCCTTAGTAAATTCCCTTCGAATAAACGAGGCGCCGCCATGGGGGTTATGGGCTTAGTTATGTTAGCGGGCCCCGCGCTAGGTCGAACATTAGCCGGACTAATTTTAGATACATTATCATGGCATTGGATTTTCTGGGTTACCATACCTTTCTTACTATTCTCTTTTACTTTCGGGATCATTTTTTTACCGAATGTGAATGAGATACGTAAGGTTTCAATTGATACATTATCTGTTATTCTTTCAACGATTGGATTCGGCGGTATCGTTTACGGATTTAGTGTATCTGGTGTTTCTGGTTGGATGAGTGCAACGGTACTTGGATCTATCATCATTGGAATGATAGCACTTATTCTTTTCGCAGTTCGCCAAACGAAAATGGAGACTCCTATGCTGAATCTAAAAGCATTTAAATATCCAATGTTCGTTCTTGGATTCATTATGAGTTTTATTACGTTCTTTAACATGTTATCAATGCTTGTTATTTTACCAATGTATATGCAAATGGCTTTATTAATGGCTGCTTTTACAACCGGTCTTATCCTTCTGCCAGGTAGCTACTCAACTGTGTACTAGCTCCAACTATTGGTCGTTTATTTGATAAATATGGTCCAAAAGCGGTTATTACACCTGGAACCATTTTAGAGGAAAATGATCTTGCTATTTCATTGTCTCAATTACTATATTGGGATAATACGTGAATTAACCAGAATAATAATTACGGATATGTAGATTCTGTATTTAGTATGAACAAAGCTGTGCAAATTGCCGATAAAAGTGAAAGACCATCCTGCCAAAATGGTGGCTGGGTGGTCTTTTTAAAAAAACTCCCTATCAAAACGGTGTGGGAAAAAATTACTCTTCCAATAAGCCTTAACCCCTCTAAAAACTGTAATTGAGCCTAAACTTCTGGGAAGGGATTAGACCAAAGCATCCTTTTACTTCATAGTCTAATCCTTTTCCCTAGTAAGTTAGTCTCGATTCGGTGCTTCTGGTGGTTGTTCCATCCAATTATGGTCAATCATGATGTTTGCTCCATCTTCTACATAGAGTGAAACATCTAATATACAACGGGCATATAATGCGCCAATGTCCTTTCTCCCGTCAAGTGATGACCCATTGGCATATTCTCTAATTTTCATTGAGAACATGTCAATTTTGTGAAAAACCATAAGCTTATCGGAAAATGGCGGCGTGGTTGATGTTGTAACCAAATGATCTAAGAGTGTTGGTGAAGGTAAACTATCTTCAGAAAGCTTTTTTGAAAGCTTTCCTATATGCCTATGGTTAATCTCCTTCCCACGCTCTAAAAAGTTTCTTACCTTTTCGTGTCGTGCTCCTTGAGCAAAACCGATAATGAGTGCCTTACTTGTAACATCGTTATTGATGTTTCCATAAAGATGAGCTATCTCTAGCCCGTGGAGGGATCTTTTATCTCCAAAAAAACCTTTCAAATAATTTTGTTTATCAATAAAGTCGATTCCTTCAGGATTTGGTATAAGGGGTGAGTTCTGTAAATGTCCTTTTGAATGTAAGATATCACTTGTTTCAGCCAACAATTTGGCAGTTTCATTCATGGCTTTCATAAAAAAGTTTCTTACAGCTTTCTTTGTTACCAAAGGAACAGCAACTGAATAAATACTCAACCCTGCTTTCCCTAGATATTGGAGGTAATGAAGATAAAATTCGTCATGAAATAATCTCGGTGCGTCTAGATTTACATCTTCATCAGTAAATCCAATGGGTAGTGGGAAATTTCCTTCTTTAAAAAGGGTTTTTATTTCTTGCATCAATGACTCGTCTAACCTTAAGGCATCTTCTAAAACTTTTTTAACGTCTTTGTCATTTACATTTTTAAGATAATAAGTTAGAACACATTTCCCCATGGTGTTTCCAACATAAGTTGCCCAAAGTTTGCCCATTTCTGCTGATGTTAATTGATTATTTTTTTTCATGCTAAAGCTCCTTTCACTTTGGGAGAAGGTTATTTCGAATGGACATGAAAAGACTTCTATTTAAAATGTAAAACCGATAGATGTATTTTTGGAGTTGCTGTTTGGGAAAATTAAAAGAAATACAAAAGATAATATCCCACCTTTACATCCATTCCTCTCCTTCTTAATATTATTGGTCAAAAAGAAGATTATATTTATTTTTCCTTTGGAACTCTTCCTGATTTTAAAATTTGAACAACTCTTTTTTTGTTAAAGGAGACTGACATAATTTGTACACAAACTTTAAATTGACAAAAACAACTTATCACTTTAATATATATCGTATGCGATGTATCGTATACGATTGTTTTCTTGAAAGGAGGTTGGGTAGTATTGGAAAAGGCTGATTTTATTGGGGAATCCATTGAATATATACATCGTTATACAATGAAAAGTCTTCAGAAACAAGCAGAGGAGCATGGTGTTACCATTCCCCAAGTGAGGGTCATTGGAGAAGTGTTTGCTCATAAAACGGTAAGTATCAAACTACTCTCTCAAAATTTAAAAATGACGCAAAGTACCGTTTCGGATATTGTTGAAAGACTGATGTCAAAAGACTTTCTGGTGAAAACTCCTAATGAAAGGGATAAACGTTTGGTGGATATTTCCCTGTCCAAAAGACTAGCTGAAGATATAGATGAAAGCATATCGCAACTTAAAAATCAGTCGTTAATTGGTGTTTTAGATCTTTTAAATCCTGAAGAACAGGAGATTGTGGAAGAGGGAATGCAATTATTGGTATCGGCTGTTAAGAAGAAAATGATAGTTGAAGGCATGAATGATTATGAGTATCCCGATATTCTGTACTTCTCCGATAAAGACAAACGAAAGAAATAAACATTAAAGCAGGAGGCTGCAGGATGAGAACAATTATCAAAGGACGCTGGGCCATTTTAGCTATCTGGCTAATTGCCACAATTGTGCTGACTGTCTTTCAACCAGATATCAACGCAATTTTGCGGGATCAAGGTCAGGAAGGTACGAGTGAGGATAGCCCATCTGTCATGGCAAATAATATATTGGAAAAAATGGAGACGACAGAAGGTACAGATAACCTTATCGTTTTTTATGATAAAGACAAAATTTCAAAAAGCGACATGAAACAGATCGGGGAAGCGGTAAGTTCAATCAGTGACAGCAGTTCAGAACTTGGAATCACGAAAATGATTGATCCCTTCAGTATGCCCGATGCCAAAGACTCTTTAGTTTCTGATGATGGTACGACCTTAATGGTGAGCTATAAGCTTGATAAAAAAGGTAGAGAAATAGATGATATCCAAAAGCAATTTGAGAAAAAACTGGATAACGTACCTGTTGAACACTATTTAAGTGGAGAAGATTTTATCAATAATGATTATTTAAAGGCAACCCAGGCAGGTGTTGAGAAAAGTGCAGCACTTACGGTTATCTTTATTTTAGTCGTACTTATCATTGCTTTCAGATCTTTTGTAACACCGCTGGTATCCTTATTAGCTGTAGCATTTTCCTATCTTTGTTCGATGGGAATTGCAGCTCAGTTAATAGATAAAGTAGGATTTCCAGTTACTAGTCTGACCCAAATGCTATTAGTCCTTATTCTCTTTGGGCTTGGTACAGATTATAACATTCTTCTTTTCAATCGATTTAAGGAAGAACTGGCAAAAGGTCACTCGACCGATGATTCCATTGTTAATACGTATAAAACAGCAGGAAAAACAATTGCTTATAGTATACTGACAGTATTTATTGCGTTTCTTGCGCTTGTTTTTTCCGAATCACCAATCTATCAATCCGGTGTCGTTGTCGTTATCGGTGTAACCATATTATTAATTGAAATTTTAACGTTAACCCCTTTTGTTATGAAGGTTCTAGGCAAAAAGCTTTTCTGGCCGTCTAAGAATGTTGGTGGTCATAAGGAAAACAAATTCTGGGGTAAAGCTTCATCCCTTGGGGTAAAACACCCGATTATCATTACGCTTATCATTCTTTTAATCATTGGGCCAATGGTATTATTCCATGAGGAGAAACTTAACTTTGATACTGTAGGGGAACTTGGAAACAATTATCCTTCTTCAAAAGCAATTAATTTGGTTTCAGAGCATTTTGGCAAAGGACAATCCATGCCGGCTACGGTTGTCATTGAAAGTAAGAAAACCATGGATAACAACGAATCTCTTGCCGTCATTGACGATATCACAGAGAGACTCAAGGGTATGAAAGGTATTAAACAGGTATCTTCGGTCACGCAGCCCCTGGGCGAGAAGATCGATGATTTCTATGTCTCCGATCAAATGGGGACGGTGACAGACGGCTTATCACAAACGCGAAATGGTGTGGATACCATATCTGATGGTATGAAAGAAGCACAGGAAGAGCTTGGATCGGCAGACTTTTCACAGGTAAGTGAGATGGTCGATGGGACGGCAGAGCTTCAAGACGGCGTCACTGCATTATCCAATGGATTAAAGCAAATCCAGGCTGGAATTGACGATGGGACAAGCAATCCACAAACCATTTCAAACGGTATCGCTGCTATAGAAACCAATCTTTCAGAGATGAGCAGTGGTGTATCTGTGCTAGCTGATAATTATGGAAAAATGCAGGCTGGATATAAGGAGATGGGAACACATTATCAGGGTGCTGCCCAAGCTGTTCTTGGCGTAAAGAAATCGATTACGCTCATGAAATCAATAGTTGCTGACCTTGGAGACGATTATGCTGATTTAAATAAAGATAAACGTTACCAGGGATTAACGCAAACATTAGACGAGTTATCTTCCCGTTTAAGTGAGATTACGCCTGAGGGGATTAACAAATTAAATGAACAATACGATACAGTTACTGCCGGTTTTGATAAAGCCAATCAAAATCTTTCGGATATCAGCAATGGCTTGGATCAAATGGCAGGCGGCTTGAAGAAGCTAAAAGCAGGACTTGGAGAAGCAACATCCGGAATAGGTACAATCGTAACGAATATGAATAGTGTGAATGACGGACTTGGCAAGATGAAATCAGGGCAAAAGCAGCTTGCTGAGGGGCTTAATGGGTTTAGTGCCTTTGGAGATCAATTATCTGATGTAAACGGCGGATTAGAGGAAATTTCCGATGGCATTGGCCAGACGAATGGTTACTTAACTCAGCTGAATAAGAATAAGAGCTTCTTTATTCCAAAGGAAGCTTTGACAAATGATGAATTTAAAGATTCATTGGATGCTTTCATGTCCAAAGATAGAACAATCACAAAGATGACGGTTATTTTGAATGATGACCCTTATTCAAATGAAGCTTTACAGACGATTGATAAAATGAATGCGACTATTTCTACTGGATTAAAAGGTACAGTGCTTGCAGGTGCTGAGTATGGAACAGCGGGAACAAGCGCCACAACGAATGATATGAACAATATTTTGTCCAGGGACTTGAATAAAACAACGATTATCGTCATTGCTGGCGTACTGCTTGTTCTGTTCTTTGTTATAAGATCTTTTTGGACACCGATTTTCATTACTGCATCCCTCGTAGGTGCGTACTATGCATCGATGTTCGTCGTAAACTATATTTTCCTAGATTTACTTGGATATGCAGGATTGTCTTCCTTTGTTCCATTCTTCTCCTTTATCATTATTTTATCCTTAGGAGTGGACTACAGCATATTCTTGATGATGCGGTTTAAAGAGTACCCGGATTTGCCGCCTAAAGAGGCAATTGTATCAGCTTCCAAGCACATAGGCAGCGTGATCATATCGGCGGTCATCATACTTGGAGGTACTTTCGCGACACTTATGCCGGCGGGAATTGTACTTTTATCTGAATTGGCCATTGCGGTCATTACAGGTTTAATCGTACTTTGCTTTATTTTGCTTCCTATCTTTCTACCAGCTTTAATGGCTCTTCCGGAACGTCTAGCCAATTTATTATCTGGTAAAAAGAAAAAAACCGTAAGCATAGAAGAAAAAAACCGTATGAGGACTTAGTTAATGAAAGTTAATATTAATTAAAACAAATAAAGCAGATTCCTATCCAGGGTCTGCTTTATTTGTTTTGTCAATATGGCTTTTGTTCATTCATCAGCGTTTTCGCTTATTTTTCTTATTATCCAAGTTAAGGAACTCTGTGTCTTCAGCAATTTCCACATCATTATTACGCTCACGCTTTGGGGTTGTATCGTATTTGATTACGTTTCGTTGCCTTCCTTTATCTTTGTTACGATTCTTGTTTTGCTCAGACATGAATGGAACACCTCCCATAATTATTCTAAACAGTATTTAATGTTTCCTAGTTGAGAAAAATTATTTCCAGAACAATCTAACCGGTATGCACTTACTTGTTGGAGAGGAAGGTTTTTCAACATATAGTTACTTTTCCCTATATATAATCAAAAGTCGTAAAAATTGTAGAATTTCGTCACACGATAAGTTAAAATTAAATCTAATAAGCTTCTGGAAATGTCACGTAGAAAAGGAATGTAGCAAATGGTCTATTCTATTAACATAATTAAACTTTTGTTTTCCATGGACGATCATTTATACCGAATTGGTAAAGCTGAAAAAGTAAAAAATCTATGGAAATTATGTCTATTATTAATCCTGTTTAGTGTGATCATTTATGCTTGGATGGCCACCCTTGGGATAGGGTCCGATATTATTTCTAGCAATGCAATGGGGTTAACTATGCTAGATTACGAGCAAAGTAAATTTAGCTTTGTTGTCGGACGATGTGTTTTTGCTATCCTGTTAGCTCTTATTGTATTATTTATCCCTTCCCTTATTTTGTATTCGATAACAGGTATACAGTATCAAAAGCTCATTATTATGCAGCAAATCGTTTTATTGATAATGCTTGTGGAACGTCTCTTATGGATACCGCTTATGCTATATTGGGGATTGGATTGGTATGTTTCACCGCTATCATTTGGGATCATTGCCTCCTATTTTACAGATACGCCATGGATTATTTCTTTTTTTGGAGCAATCTCTTTACTCCAGTTATGGATTATCTGGTTTCAGGTGAAATACATCCGTTACTTGTCCACTGTCAAAAAGCGATGGATATGGCTTAGTGTAATTGTTATACATATTATATATTGGTTAACCGTAACGTTTTTAGGTTTTATTGATGTTCATTTAATAAGTGGGTGGTTTGAATGAAGCAGAAAAAAATTATCTATTTATGTGTTGTCTTATTTATTGGTATTAATATTTGCCTAATTGTTTTTGATAAAGAAGGAAATGTTGAAAGAAAGTCTTATGTAACCGATTGGACGAAAACTTTTGAAGCGAATATGTATGAAAAAATGGATAAACCAGGTGTTTTGGCTGCGGTGGAGGAAAATAATATCTATTTTAATGACAACATGGGGACTTTCCAGGGATTTCTCGTTGATGAAGGTACGCAGGTAAATGCGGGAGATGGGTTGTATACATATCAAGTCCAAGATTATTTTGCAACGAAAGCACAATTGGAAAGTGAAATGGATAAGATAAATGGAGAAATTTCCGCAATTGAGCAGGCGATTTCAACTATCTCATTTTATCAAATTCCCCGTATCAATGTATCGCTTGGGAATGAGGATGATAATGAGGAAACAACAATTCCGTCCGTTGAAACAGATTACATGAAGAAGCAATTTTTGACGCAGAAGGAAAATGAATTAGCTCAGAAAAATGCGCAACTTAAAAGTGTACAAACGCAATTAACCGAGCTAGAAATGAGTGGGGATACCATTACTGTAGAAAGTCCTTATCAAGGAAATGTAACGATGGTATCTGAATCGTTGGCTGATCCATTAATTACAATTGAATCCAATCAACTACATGTAAAAGGTGAGCTGACGGAAAAAGAACGAATGGAACTGGAACAAGGTATGCCTGTGGAGGTAAGTATTGATGAAAATGATACCGTATTGCAAGGAACAATAAATAAAATCAGTGATTCGCCAAAAACAGTAAATATAAGCGGGGTAAGCATTTATCCATTTGATGTATCCTTTTCAGGTGAAGCAGAGCAAGCAGAATTGTTACCTGGATTTCATGCAAATATGGCAATTACAATGGATGAATCAACCGGTGCAACTGTGGCAAATGATGACGTGATTTTTGGTAATAGCATTTGGAAAATGACCAGTGAAGGTAAATTATCCAAACAAAAGATTAAAAAAGGAATTCACTCGAATAATAGGCAAGAAATAACGAAAGGGGCAAACCTGGGTGACTGGGTAGCGGAAGACAACAAAAGCCAATTTCGTTCTGGAGCAACATTTATAACGCCGTTGAAGTTGGATGAAGTTCGCTGGAAGCAATTATTTGACGCAGATGAATTTTGGAAAAACTTTGTAACTGGGCTGTTGTCGAGATAAAGGAATTAGATAAAACTTAACCCCATTCCAGTCATAAACGCCTGCCTCGTCCCATAAAATAGTTCAAGCAGATACTAATAAGGGGCGAGGGAAATATGGGACGTATGGGAAAGGTTATTAGCTGGGGGGCAGGTTTAGTACTTTTAGCGTTTTTAATTCAATTTCCGATTCAAAAGACGGAATCAACGTGGGAATCATGGTCATTACCACTTGCCGGTAAAACAATTGTTATTGATCCCGGACATGGCGGTCCCGATGGCGGGGCTGTAGGTAAAGATGAAACCCTTGAGAAGGACATTGCGCTAATGGTTGCCAAAAAACTGCAAGACTACTTGCAGCAATCGGGAGCGCTTGTTTACCTAACGAGGGAAAAGGACGTTGATTTGGCAGAGGATGGAACAAGTGGATTAGCTCGGAGAAAATCAGAGGATATTCGGAAGCGGCTTTCATTTATCCATGATAAAAAGGCGGACTTTTTTGTCACGATTCATTTAAACGCAATCCCTTCAACTCGCTGGAGTGGGGCGCAAACATTTTATCACCCTAAATTTGAAGAAAGTAAACATTTGGCGAAAATGATTCAGGCAGAAGTTATTCGCAATCTTGAAAATACCAAACGTTCAGCATTAGCCATAAATAATATATATTTATTAAAACACGCAGAGGTCCCTGGGTCGTTAGTAGAAATTGGCTTTTTATCGAACGAGCATGAACGTGAATTGCTAAAACAAGGGGATTACCAGCGGAAAATGGCTGGCAGTATATATGAGGGTATTTTGCGGTATGTGACCGAGGATGTGGAAGAGGAAGAGGAGTAAGGAATTTCATAGTTTAATCATTGTAACATCCCTCAACCAAATAGATGTGGTTGGGGGATGTTAATCATTCTTACAAAAGGAAAGATAAAGAGCCCTTTGCAATGAAATATTGACATTTAACCCCATGATTCATATCACTTAGATTTTGTGTGAATTATGTTATACTAGCAATTAATGATGGAATTATCGTGTGGATCATTAGCCTAATTCTGTCGATGCTAGGAAAGGGATGGTGTTTACTGTGTTATCAAAAGAAGAAGTTGTACAATTGCTTAGCTCGGTTAAGGACCCATTTTTACATAAAACGCTAGAGGAAACTGGCGGTGTGAAAGATGTAACAATTAAGGAAGAGAAAAAGCATGTTAGTGTAAAGGTTGGAATCGGCAAGACGAATACAGGGGAACAAATGCAGTTGCAACAACAAATTGTTAACATTTTAAAGAAAAATGGTGCTAACACTGTTGGATTGCGGTTTGAAAAGTTGCCTGATGAGGTTATTCAAAAGTTCCAGCCAGCTGCCGAAAAGGAACAAGAAGCATCCTTGATGGGTGGAAACTCGAAGACAAAATTTATTGCTGTTGCCAGTGGTAAAGGCGGGGTAGGAAAATCTACCGTTACGGTTAATTTAGCTATTTCCTTAATGCGCCTCGGTAAAAAGGTCGGAATTATCGATGCTGACATTTACGGGTTCAGTGTACCGGATATGATGGGTGTGGAAGAACGCCCGGTAGTACGTGGGGAGAAGATATTCCCTGTAGAACGTATGGGTGTAAAAGTTATTTCCATGGGCTTCTTTGTGGAAGATAACTCACCAATTATTTGGCGTGGCCCAATGCTTGGTAAAATGCTAACAAGCTTCTTCAAGGAAGTAGAGTGGGGCGATGATCTGGACTATCTTCTTCTTGATTTACCACCAGGTACGGGAGACATCGCCATGGATGTTCATGAAATGTTGCCAACATGTAAGGAAGTTATCGTAACAACACCACATCCAACAGCTGCCTTTGTAGCGGCACGTGCTGGGCAAATGGCAATGAAGACGGACCATAAAATATTAGGTGTTGTGGAAAACATGGCCTATTTTGAAAGCAAGAAAACAGGTGAAAAAGAGTACGTATTTGGTCAAGGCGGCGGTAAAAAACTTGCGGAGGTATTAAAAACGCAATTGCTTGGACAATTACCTTTACAGCAGCCATATGAAGAAGAGGATATCTTTGCTCCATCTGTTTACCAACAAGATCATCCAATAGGAAAAGAATACCATAAAATTGCTGCGAAAGTTGTAGCGAAAATGGAAGAATAAAAAACAAACAAGAGGTGGCAGATGTCACCTCTGTTTTAATGGCTTTTATCCGCCACCTTCTCCGCGTTTACCTTCTCCTTTTGATTTACCACCTTTTTCTTTGCTTTTTTCTTCAGCAGCTTTTAGTAATATGTCAGTCATCTTAGCCTGAAATAATGGAGTCTGGAGGGTTTCCTTAATTGTATCTTCCAGGTGTGAACGGAATTTTTGGCTTTTTAACACTTCAAGCATCTGATCTGTCATTTCCGGATTTTTGAGAAGATCCAGCATTTGCTTTTGAAAATCAGCATCGTTCATTAATTCTTTCATTAATTTTTTATGCTCATCGGACATTGATTTTGCATACCCTTTAACAAATTCGGTATCATTGAATAACTTTGTCCACATTTCTTTCCCTTTTTCGGAAACAAGGGCTTCATTTATTGCCTTTTTAACCGCATCATCTTGAATTACCAGTTGCTGTTTAAGCTTGTCATCCGCTAGTATTTCGGTCAGTGCCTTTTTTCCATCTTCTGTCTGCAATATATCAACAACCATTTTTTTGGTTGTATCGTAATCAGCCTTTTCGCCTGCTGCACTTTCCCCACCACCACAAGCGCTAGCTAGCAAAAGTGTTAATCCAGCAAAGGAAATAAAAATTGCACGAAGCATTTTAATCCTCCTTCCCTTACAGTGCATGTTCAAAAAGTTGCTAAATTAGAAGCAAGGTCGACTAAGAACGTCACGTCAATAACCAACGTCGACATTAGCATGTCCTTGAAAAAGAAATACACTTTTTCTTCGTGCGATGTATCGCTGTCGTAGCTTTCCTTGTCCTGTGCGTCAAAGGTCGAGGCGGCGTAGCTTTGAGCCCCGGAGTGGTACATGAGGAGGGGGCTTGCACAGGACGTGCTGACTTCAGCGTTGGCTATCGTCGTGGGCGGTTTTAGCAGAAGTTCCTTGAAAGCCGACGAAGTGGTTCGCCGCTTATTATTTGGTGACTTTTTGAACAACATCTTACATATGTTTAATATGAGAAATAAAAGATAAAAATATGCACGTTAGAAAGGAAAAATGCGTGCGTTCGTGATAGAATACCATTGAAGGATGTTCAATAAGTCACCATGATGTATTGAACACGCATTTGAATACAATTTTCACGTTAATAAATGTTGTATCAACTACATAGCACTAATGGCAGGAGGATATTGGTTTGAATAGTCGTAAATGGGTGAGGTTGTTTTTAACAACATTGGCAATTGGCGGTGCTGCTGGGATAATTACCAGTTTCTTTGTAAAAACAGCTTCCTATACAAAATGGTTAAACCCATTTGATTTTTTTGATCTATTAGGTGTGCTCATCTTTTTTATGGGCCTTGGCTTTGTATTTAGTCTTGTTAGCCAAACTGGATTTTTTGCTTATTTGTTCATTAATCAATTTGGGTTAGGTATATTTCGTAGTTTTTGGCCAACTGTTCAGGTACTATTAATTGCATTCGTGGTTTTTGATTTAATTTATTTTCCGTATAACGCCTCTGATGATGGTTCGTTATTGTTATACATTTTAATTGCTGCAGCTATCCTTATATATGGTTGGATTATCGCTAAAATAAAGGCGAAAGAAACGAATCAGCGGGCATTTATTCCAGCACTTTTTTTAATGGTTGTGATGACGACAATTGAATGGGTTCCTGGTCTGCGTACAAGTGGGACGGAATATGCATGGTTGATGATCGTTCCTTTATTGGCTTGCAATACGTATCAATTACTGATATTGCATCGAATTAACAAACCTGATCCTAATAAGCCATCAAAAGAAATAAAAGGAAAAAAGAATAGCCCAACTAAGAATAAAAATACGAATGCAAATAAAGCGTAGTACCAAAACCCGGTGAGACTTTGGATAGACTCAACCGGGTTTTGACGTTTATTCGACTAACTTAGATTTTGCATGTGCTTGATTGATCAATTCTGATAGTGATACAAATGTAAAGTCCTTGTTTTTTAAGCCAGGTAAAATGGTTTTTAGTGCCTTTGCTGTTTGTTTAACAGAATCAGATGCATGTAGCAGGATAATATCACCGTTTGTAGTTTTTTTCATCACTGTGTCTGTAATTTCATTCGTACCTGGATTTTTCCAGTCATTTGGATTTACATTCCAATGGATTACTGTAAGTCCAAGATTTTCAGCTAACTTAATAATTTCTTCGTTAAAGTGCCCACTTGGCGGTCTAACGAGATTAACATCTTTGTAGCCAAGCTTTTGAAACACTTCTTTTGCTTTTAATAAATCTTTTTTCACCTGTTCAATATCTTGTTCCAAATAACTCTTGTAGCGATAACCAAGCATGCCAATTTCATGTTTCCCATCTGTAATCTTTTCAACTATTTCTGGATGTCGCTCCGCCCATTCACCGCTTAAAAAGAAAGTTGCTTGTACGTTTTCTTGCTTTAATTGTTTTAATATATCAAAGACCTTATTTTCCCCCCAGCTAATATTAAATGTTAATGCAATATTAGCCTCATCCTTATTTCCTTTTGTTAAAGCGGTTGGTTCCTCTTCAGCAGAAAAAACGGAAAACGCTCCATCTCGTTGAAACCATAAAAACGTTGCAGTGAAAAGTGCGAGCAAAATAACAACCGACCATCGCTTCCACCTATTAAAACGCCAAGTATAAAAATGTTCCATCAAATGTCCCCCTAAAATCTCCTTTGTCTTAGTTTATGATTGTGACATCGTAATATGAACAAGCCTAATGGATAAAAACACAATGTATGGAGAAACTAAAAAAACTTGAAAAATAAAGTGAATATGGGATGAAAAAGTAGAAAAGGAGGGAAAAGGGGTATTTAGAAGTGCGTGTTCAAAAAGTTGCCAAATTAGAAGCAAGGTCGACTAAGTTCGTCACGTCAATAGCCAACGTCGACACAAGCACGTCCTCGAAAAAGAAATACACTTTTTCTTCGTGCGATGTATCGCTGTCGTAGCCTTCCTTGTCCTGTGCGTCGAAGGTCGAGGCGGCTTAGCTTTGAGCCCCGGAGTGTACATAAATAGGTACATGAGGAGCGGACTTGCACAGTTGGCTATTGTCGTGGACGATTTTAGCAGAAGTTCTTCTACCCCAACGAAGAGATTAGCCGCTTATTATTTGGTGACTTTTTGAACAACCTCTAGAAGTAACGTTGTGAACATATATACATAAGACAAATGTAAGAAACCGACAGCATTCGCTATTTTTTACGAATGAATATGATGGATGGATAGTTTGTTAAAAATGTAAATGTAGCAACTAAATAAATTGAATTTAAACTGATTATGGAAGTTTGAGGTGGGAACAACATGTTAGGGTTATTAATTAATGACATGGAACAAAAGGAAATAGAATATTTATTGAAAAGAGAGTTAGAAGAATTATTATTGGATTTAGACGACCATCGAATTGATCATTTAGTGAAACGGGCTATGCGTGAACGGTACAAGATTCTCTTCCAATTATTTCGCCGTGTAGCTAGCCAGCAGGAGTGTTTAAAGTATATGCCTAAGCGCACAAAGAATGAATGAAAAGTACAGGAATGAATGAAGGTCAATAAATGAGTCGATAAGATTTAATCATTTATTGACTCTTTTTTGAGGTACCTAACGAATTTTTCTCGAAATTTGTTGAAAAGAGGAAAGTTATATGCTATATTAGTTTTTGTTGTTAGGGAAATTATTAATTAAGTTGTTAACAGAAAAAAAGATTTTGAAAAACTTATTGACAGATAATCCTAACCATGATAAACTACTTTTTGTCGTTAAAAACGATGCGACGAGAAAATTGA
>NZ_JBSVKG010000020.1:0-70861 GCF_054048505.1 Virgibacillus sp. FSP13
GGAAAAGGAGAGATTATTTTCCTCTTGAAGTATTAAATTTTGTTAAAGCGACTTCTTTTGATAAGAAAATTCATGTATTGCTGATTAATATGGGAATGTTGAATTCCAAAACCATGAGTCTTATTTATGATGATTCTTCGCTATTTGGAAGTGCTGAAACCCCTTTTGATTTAGTTTCTAGAACAAAACCGTTTGTTATTATAGATGAACCGCATAAATTTAAGAGAGGTAATGAATCGTTTAAAAATATATTGAAATTTAAACCGCAGACAATTATTCGGTACGGAGCAACTTTTCCCGAATTAACAAATGGTGACAAGGATTACGAAAATTTACTTTATGATTTAGATGCAGTAAAAGCCTTTAATGATGATCTTGTGAAAGGTGTTTCGGTATTTGTACCAAAATTTGAAGGGAAGAAGAACGCAAAACTTACGTTTATTAACTCTGACGGTAAACTTGCTTCTTTCAAATATATTGAAGGAAACAAAGAGAAAACGTATCGACTAGGAAATGGACAAAGCCTATCCCAGATTACTTCTGAATTTCACGATATTGAAATTGAAAAACTAAATAAGAGCGTTGTGGAACTATCAAACGGAATTGTATTAGAAAAGCAACAATCAATTCATCCCTCTTCGTTTTCTGATACTTACCAAGAGGTGTTGATGAAAAAAGCGATAGACGCACACTTTGAGAAAGAAATGGAGTATTTTAATCTGCCTTCTCGCATTAAGCCTCTTACTCTTTTCTTTATTGATGAGGTTGATTCTTATCGAGAAAAAGTTGGCAGAACACCTTATATTAAAAATACGTTTGAAAAGCTGTTGAAACAAAAAACCGAATACATTTTAGAACATGAGGATATCGGAGAGGAATATCGGTCCTATTTGGAAGCTAGTTTAGCTTCAATATCTAAAACACATGGCGGGTACTTTTCAAAAGATAATTCGGACAAAGATGAAAAAATCCAAGAACAAATTGAAGAAATTCTACAGGATAAAGTTAAATTATTATCTTATGAATTTGAAGGTAAATGGAATGTACGTCGTTTCATCTTTTCAAAATGGACATTAAAAGAAGGTTGGGATAATCCAAACGTCTTTACCATTTGTAAATTACGCTCATCTGGAAGTGAAATTTCGAAACTCCAAGAAGTAGGACGGGGGTTGCGTTTACCTGTCAATGAATCTTTATTTAGGGTTAAAAGTTCTCAATTTGAATTGAGTTACATTGTTGATTTTACGGAACAAAAATTTGCTGAAAGTCTGGTTAAGGAAATCAATAATAGTGCAACCAGTATAGACCTAAAAGTGGTTACAGATACTCAATTTAAATTTTTAGCAAAAGAATATAACTCAACAGAAGATGAAATATTTGCTGAACTATTAGGAAAAAAGATCATCAACCGTCATGGGGAAATTCAAGATAACAAATTAGAAGAGCTATATACACTATATCCAAAACTTAGAAAATCCTTGAAACCTAATAAAGTTAGAAGTGGTGAAACAGCAAAACAATATGTTACGGTTCGTAAAAGTAACTATGAGGAATTTAAAAAACTTTGGGAAACTATTAATCAAAAGGTATTTATTGAATATCATTTAGGCACAGAAGAAGAAATAAAAAGTTTATTAGTGAATATATTAAAAGGAAATCCAATAAATCAGTTTGATTCCATTAAGATAGCGGAGAGAAAGATTGAAAAGAGTAAAGATGAAAAAGAAATGGTACTGCGCGATATAGATAGTAGTACATATTCTAGATATGAATATGTAGAAACAATTCCATATCATGAATTTCTAAAAATTGTATCAAAATCAACGTTCATTCCATTACCAACAATACATCAAGCATTGGTTGAATATCATCAATTTAATTCGATTGATAACAATACGTTTTTCACTCGAAAAACTGCATTGAACTTAATTAAAGAATATAAGAATCGAATAGCAGATGTCATGTTATCTAAAATCGAGTACAAACAACTTGATGTAGACGTTCATCCAACTGCATTAACTAATACGAATGGAACATTAAAAAAAGTTGCTGCACATGATGTAGGAACGAAATATTTAAAAGATGAGCCACAAAGTAAATATTTATACAATGAATTCTTTTACGATTCTAACGAAAACGAAACCATCAATGAGCAAATCAGCGAAGTAATAGTATTTGGAAAGATTCCAAAAAGAAGTATTCGAATTCCAGTAATTAATGGACAAACCTACTCTCCAGACTTTGCTTATGTAGTTAATCAAAAGGATGGAAAAACAAAACTTAACATTGTGATTGAATCGAAAAATAAAGAGGAACGTGGATTATCGATTGATGAGAAAGATAAAATTTCTCTTGCGAATCGCTTCTTTGATGCAATTAATCAATCAGATATAAAGGTGGAGTTCCAAGAGCAATTAGAGGGGCAGTATATGAGTGAAATTATCTATCAAATCTTAAAAAGACAATAATTTTAAGGCGATCTTCTTAGGTCGCTTTTTCTTTTAGATATTTACCTAATTGATGGGAATTAATAGTTATAAATATTTTCCCACAGCAATCTTTATTCGACAAATAGAGAAGAAAATATGTGAAGAGGTGCAGCGTTCAGGAGGACTATTTTATGGTTAATATCTTCCCTATCATAGCCCCTAATTAGATTGGAGGTTATATACAAAAAAAGAACTAAATTTAGGGCAAACGCTATATAATAGTCGTGTTGAAAACGGATAAAAAAATTTGAAAAAACCAGCTGCATCAAGGGATTGAGCGGTTCAGACCTATGAAGCCGTTCATACCTATAACTGGGTATACCTAGAACATACCCAGTTGTGGTTATGAAACTGAATAAATACAGTATGGTAACTAGTATTGGTTACCATTATGCGTTACTTTTTTTAGTTACAAAATATGTACAGGAACTAGGTATGTTGGGTAAAGTAGTTATTTCTTCATAGTTAACTTATAAAATAAAAATCTGAAATGTTTCCTTTCTTATTCTGAAAACAATCAAAACAAACTTTGTAAATGTTTTTAACAGATTCCTCTTCGAATGTGATTAGATACCGATTATAATGTTTAAAACATCTAGGAGGAATGTTATATGGAAATTATCAGAGTAATAGATGAATTAAATAATGGAGAGCCTATTTCAGATATGGCATCTGAGTTAGGGATATCCGTAAAATTACTAAAAACAAAATTGAAAAATGCAGCAGTAAGTTTTGATAGTGATGCAAAAGTATGGAAGTATAATGGTTCTAATAAGGAAATTTCATTGAGTAGAGATATTACAAAAACTATTAAACTTTTAGGTGTCGACAAACCTTTTGTTAATAGAAATGCAACTAATAATAAGAAGAGTAGTGCATCCTATGATTCAGATTATAAATTGTACAAGGATTATTTAGCTGTAAACCAAGAGAAAATAGAAACGAAGAAAACTATTTTCTTTTCGGATGATAATTATGATACAATTAAAAATATAAGTAAAGAAAGATCATTAAAAATTAGCGTCCTAATTCATGTATTGATTATGAAGGGACTTGAATATTATAATCTTGATAACGATGAGATAATAAATTAAAATTCTATTTGTCCAATTTATTTATATATCGATCATATATAAATACAATTTAATATACACACAAAGGGAGAACCCCAAAACTACTAGGTCTTTTAAATAAAGGCCAGTATAGTTTTGGGGTTTTTTTTGTGTTTTGGATTTAAACGGAGGTAGCAAAATGACAAAAATAGATAGAAAAATGATGATGCAACTAGATAACCTAAGAAAGTTACCTGCAATTTCATTAAGACTAATTCCATATTTAGCTTCAAAAACGGATTTGGATGGACGAATCAATATTACGATATGTGAAATAGAAAATGCTGGGATTATGTCTAATAAAGTGGTTAGAGATGCTCTACAACATTTAGAAGAGAATAAGTGGATTTATCATACCGAAAATTATCATTACTACAGTAATTTTAATATTAACTCCCAAGAATCTAGAAAAGATTATCATTATATCAATTTGTATAAATTCTTTACAGATAAAAAGTTTTTCAGGTTACATCAACGTCAATTACTGTTTCTCTATTATATTCTTAGTGCTAAGATGCCGGGAACAGAACATTCTATTGCGATTGAACATTTATATAGTAATCGGACAAATCAAGAAAATGTAAAAATGCCATTCTTTATTAGCTTTGAAGATATGCTAACAAATCTTGTAAAACTCATCGAAGCTGGCTTTTTTGAAGTACGACTTGGAAAAAGTAAATTATTTTTTAATAAAGAAACAGAAAATATTAAAGATAAAATTCGTATATATGCTGGAAAAACCAAAGGGAAGAAAAAGCAACGGATGAGTATGAAAGAAGGGAATAATAAGATCATTCATATCCGTATATCAAGAAATTTGGTATCTAAAGATCAAATTGTAGATATATATGACTCATCGCGCTTATCAACATTATCAGATTTGAAATCCATTGCAATTGAATATGGCTGCAGTTTAGATGTATATGAAGAAGATATGTTTAAAAAAATTCATGCTACTAAGGAAGCATTGTATAAAGAATTTGGAATTACTGGAATTCAGTTATATAGAGAGGCAATAGTAGATTTCTTTGAAACACAAACACATTCATTCGAAAATTTAATGAGGATTGGTGAGTTCTCAAATGTTCTAAAAAACTATTATGTAATTCCTCTTATTGAAGCAGAACTGAATAGAATTGTTAGTAAAGTTGAAAAAGAATGTACTGAAGGTAAAAATGAACTACCGTACGGTGAATTTGACTCGGAACATGCAATTGCAATTTTGCAAAAGAGTAATCCATATTTATCATATTTTACAGATTACGCATATAATGATAGAAAAATCTTATTAGATTATGACTTGAAGAATATCAATTATAACCTGTACGATGAGGTTTCAAAATTAAATCGAAGTTGGTATTTGTTTAGGCATAAAGTTGATCAAATTTATAAGTATGAGAAGAATGCTTATAATAATGATACAGACCAAGTTGTGTATTTAGCAAAACAAGGTTTACTCACGGATAAGAATCGTCAATTACAAGATATTAGCATTAAAAAACAGAAAGTTGTATATCAAAAACCTGAAAATAATATTCTCTTTTATAACTGGTTAGAGGGGTAATGGTTAAGAAATAACAATTGAGTAGTATCTGGATTTAAGATTCATGAAAATAAATTAATAGTCTTATGAGCTGGCCGGCTTAAAAATATAGTTAATAGACAAGGTTATGAAGTTCTATTTGAAATTGGTTGCTTATCACTTTAAAAAAAATTAAAAATAAATAATTCTGCCATTCTGCCTAATTGGAGAAGGGCTATTTGTCGTACCTCTTTTTTTCCTCTTAATAATCATCAGATTAAATCCTTTAACTAAAATACCTATACTAGCGGATGTAAAATATTCGATTTCCTTTTTTGAGAAATTTTTATAGTATCCTTGAAAAAATTATTTTATAAGGATATTTTTTTACTTAAACTGATAATGTTTATTCTATCAAAGATACATTTTAAATTATGTGGGAAAAGTTTTGCAGGCGTATTTTTAATATGTACCCCCGAACCCTTGAAATATATAGGTTTTTGCTGGAATTTCTATTTTTTAATGAAGAGCCAATTATTTATATTATGGATCTTATTACTGGATATATTATGAATTATATTATTGGTATTATTAAAACGGAGAGATAATTAATGTTGTTTTTAAAATATTATTTTCAAAGATTATAATTAAATCCTTCCGATAAGGAATCTAGTTGTATTAATAGATAATTCTGACCAAAGTTTTGTTAGGATGTCCTAGTGAATAAAAACCAATGATTATTTCGCAAGTAAACTCATCATATAATATACATTATGTACGTTGCATAGTTTATTAGAGGTGTTATACTCGACATATAATGTGTCATTTATTGATTAAATACATTGATTAAAAGTTTGTTAAACTCGTCATATAAGTGGAAGGGTGATGGTTCTGATTACAGATTTTATAGCTTATCTTCGTGAGAAGGGTATTTCTGATAATACGATTATTGCTTATAAAAATGATTTAAATAAATTCTGTCAGGATTTAAACATTAATCTAGTAGACTATGTTACTTCAACTGATATTAGAAGGTGGATTAGTAGCATGTTAAATCCTACTGATATTAAACCATTGTCAGTTGCTACAATCAATAGACGGATTAATTCTTTAAGAAGCTACTATACTTGGGCAACTTTAAATGGTAAGCTTCAACATAATCCTATGAAAAATATTAAGGATTTAAAATCGGCTGATGAAGCATCTGAAAAAATCATGTGGCTAACTGAAGATGAATTTGAGGATCTGCTTCAACTAGTTAGAAAAAAGCCTATAAAAAGTCGTGCAGTCGATCCTGAAGAAAAATATCGTAGAGACCGTGCAATTATTTTTATACTTACTTATGCAGGACTACGTGTAGAAGAATTATCTAATTTAAAATTAACCGACATAGATATAGAGATGAAGCGGCTCCGTATTGTTGGAAAGGGAATAAAGGTAAGAACTATTCCTATTTCAAATTTATTATTGGCTGAAATAAAAGATTGGCTAGAATACCGAAATGAAATGACTAAGGCCAATGAGAACATAGCTGCTTCGCCGTTTGTTTTTTACAGTCAACGATCACCGAAATTTAGTGTGAGAGGAATACAGACGATGATAGAGGGATACAGTTTACCAAATAAAAAATTCACTCCTCATATGTTTCGACATACGTTTTGTAAATGGATGCTAAAAGCAACTAATAATGATATTGAGAAAGTAAGAAGGTTGGCTGGACATAGTAATATTGCTACCACCAGCAGGTATTTAAAAGATTCATATAGTGATTTAGCAGATGCTGTCGAGGCAATGCCAAGGTTTTAAATAATAACGTTGTTTTGAAATAAAGGTCAATTATTGGAATAAAGATTGATGACCTTATATTTAACAGGAAAATAATTAACTAGTTATTTGTTTTACTAACTTTATAGAGGAATTAGATTTTGTTAAAGGTTTTTACTTGAAGGCGTAGCAGGTTGGCAATAGAGTGTGGTCTGTAATTTTTTTGAAGTTGTTAATTTATAAATAGTCTTATAATAAAGGTAGGGGTAATAATGAAGAAAAAGGATACTAGTCAAATAAGTTCAGTCCGAAATCTAATGTCAGGTATAGATACCAGTCAGTTAAGCTCGATTCAGAGCTTAATGTCGAGCATAGATACAAGTCAATTAAGCGTAACGCAAAACTTAATGTCGGGTATAGATACCAGTCAGTTAAGCTCAGTTCGGGGCTTAATGTCGAGCATAGACACAAGTCAATTAGGCATAGCGGCGCAAAACTTAATGTCAGGCATAGATACCGGTCAGTTAAGCTCAGTTCGGAGCCTAATGTCGAGCATAGACACAAGTCAATTAGGCATAGCGGCGCAAAACTTAATGTCAGGCATAGATACCGGTCAGTTAGGCTCAGTTCGGAGCCTAATGTCGAGCATAGACACAAGCCAATTAAGCATAGCGGCGCAAAACTTAATGTCAGGTATAGATACAAGTCAGTTAAGCTCAGTTCGGAGCCTAATGTCAAGTATAGATATTGGACAAGTAGCTTCATTTGGAAAACTTTATCATGCAATTCCGGAAAGTTTAGTCAGAATAGATTGGGCAAATTTTAAGGTTACGGATGAGGATATTAAACAAGCCCATAGTTTATTAGAAAATAATAATATTGAAGAGGAAGTACTGAAAGAAGTTAGTGTACATAAAGACCCTAACAAAATAAGTCAGAAAGTAAAGATTGTTTTTATATTTATTTTTGTTTATTTCATTCCTGCACTTAACAGTATTATTCAAACAGCAGAATATACAGAAGACATATTGATACCAAAGGTTCAATCTTTTATTGAACATCAGCAGGAAGGTTTATTTCCATCGAAAAATGCTAGTATAAAGTGGCTTAATAAAGAACTTAAAAAGGATGTTTCAGAACAAATCACAAAGAACTTCAGGATTGTTATTAAAGATGACCTTGTTGCATATAAACAGAAAACAAAGGATTCAAGAAAGGTTGGAACATTAAAAGTTGGGTATGTTGTTCAAATAATAGAAAAGAGGAAAAATTGGTCATACGTAGTTTATTCTAGTTTTGAAGACAATCAAGTAATAGAAGGTTGGGTTTTTACTAGATACCTTAAACAAATTAAATAACGATGATTATTAACCCAATAATTTATTTATACCGGAATGGTATAACATTAGACAAGGTATGGAATTAAATATGAACCCGATTTCACCAATTTTAGGAATAAAAAGATTTCTATTGCTGTTTTATATTAGATTAAATTAATTTGTTATAGGCTTGAATTGGTGCATATCTCTTATGCTACTGCAAACTTGGCAAATAATTGGATACATAAGTAAATAATCATCTTGAAATGGTTACTTAGAACAATGCGTGTCGATACTAGACTAGTATGGTATGCCATTTTGGAGGTGGAAATGGTGGGAGTTAGTATCGGTGATTCTTGTAGAATCTACAAGAAATGTAAAATATGCGGAGAAACTAAATATGTGAAAAGATTCCAAACTACAGGTGGGAGAAGAAGGAACCCTTCTAAACGAAAATCATATTGCCGGGATTGCAAGGATCGCAGGCATGAAAGAATACTTGACCCATGGCAAGAATATAAATTTGATACGTCAATGTTAGATACTACTAAGGAAATAATCATCCGTGGCCGGAATTCAAATGATTATAGATATGAAAATATAATAAGCTACGACAAAGCAAAGAAGTTAGTGGAAGAAGGCGCGGCAGGTATCGTACATAGTACATTAATCCATAATTTTTTTAGGCTGTTTTCGTAAACTTTGTTGTTTTTTACTAAAATATTATAAATTGAATCTTCTGTTATAATATATATAGAGAAATACGAAACTTTTTATCTATTTAAACGTATTTCTTTATAGATACTTTTATAGAGGAGGGATAGTTTGAAAGCATTATTTTACTTGTTCATCTTTGCTTTCCTTGTTTTCATACAACTTTTTCCATATCGGAAAATAGTAACAGGAGAGCATATAGGTGAGAATTTAAAGCACCTCAAGGAACATCAATGGTTCAGGGATTATCTGAATGATGAAAAGTACAAAAAACTAATCATTCACAACGGAAATGTCCGTAAAACTATTGGTAGTTTTAATACAAGCAAACTTGATAGAGATTCCTATTTAGTTAAGTCGCAAAAAAAGTTGAACAAAATCTTAATTAGAGAATTGAATAATGCCAACTAAACAGTTTGTTTCAATGGAAGTTCACCCTAAAAATCGACCTCTTTTTTGAGGTCTTTTTTATGCACTCCTGAGCATTTGTACAGTCCTGTAATTTGATTTTTGACACGCTGAAATAAGCATTTGTTCTACTTGTTTATCAAACGCTAAATCCTTACCTATTTCAAGCCAACGGAACCAATAAAGGTAGTTGTCTAAGTATTTGGTTGCAACGCCTTGAAAACGTTCCATCCAGCCTTTTAAACGGCTATGAGAGTTATTAACGTGTTGAATGTGATAAATACCCTTCTTAACACGTTGTTTTTGTCTTTCGTTGATTGTTTCGTGTTGTAATCCCTTGATTTTAGCGAACTTCTTGTAATTAGTAGCTGTATCTGTACATAACAAAGCAGACGGGTGAATATACTCACCTATCACAGTATCAATTTCTTCGGCTTTAACACGACCTGTTCCTGCTTTTCGAGCGATTAAATTTCCGTTTCGGTCTTGTGCTACTACAACAGCAATTTTAGAGTTAGAAATCCCTCTTTTCTTGTCTTTTTCACCACGTTTCTTGGGCTTTCTCTCGGTGACTTCACGACCTTTTAACGACTCACGAAAGAATGTTTCATCACTCTCAACTATGCCTTGTAGTTGATTAAAACCCAAACTACCTAATGCGTTCAAAATTTTATGTCTCCAATAAAATGCAGTGGATATGTGTATTTGAAGGCGTTTAGCGATTTTTGGTAGTGTATAACCTTCCACCATTAGTTCAATATACTTAACCCATTTTTCAGGGTATCGTGAACCTGAAAATGGAGTGTTGGTCATATCGTTGAAAGTTTTATTGCAATCCTTACATAGATAGCGTTGTCTTGACCGATATTTACCATTACGTTTAACAGACATACTTCCACAATGAACACAAGCCATACCCGAAGCAAACCGACCCTCACGAATGGTTTTGAGCAGTTTTGTAATTTTATCTGGTTCTTCTGGAAACAAATCATCCTTCATAGCATTAAACAACGCTAATTGCTCTGATTTAGTTAAATCGCTGAAATCCTCATACACATCTTTCCACATATCTGAACGCCTCCTAAGCCCTATTATATCAACCTTTTAACAGTTTGGTCAAGAAAGCAACTATCTATACGAAAACAGCCTTTTTTTAATAAGAAAACTTTAGGAAAATTCGTATTGGAACGTGATGGATACAGATGCCATTACTGCGGTTCCTATGGTGATACGATTGATCATAAGGTTCCTAGAGCAAAAGGTGGAGCAAGAACGCCCAGCAACTGTGTATGTGCTTGTATAGAGTGTAATCGGTATAAAGATGATATGGAGTATAAGGAATACATAGATAACATGGTATTGACTATACAGGGGTGACCGGAATAATTTAAATATATTGGTACATTGTATTAGTACCATTCTGTTTGTTTTCAAATTGGAAAGCATGTATTAGAAATGTGATACAGTTGCTTTGAAAAATTTAACGTAATATTAGTGCAAAGTGGAAGGAATAGAGTTGTTTTATGACAGAAAATAAGAGGAAATTCGAATGGGTGGATAAATGGGTCAAGATGTCAGGTGAACGTGCAAGAATTGATGCTAAAGTCCATAAGACTGCTATTGTATATAACGCAAAGCATGGGTGGGTTAAGGAGTATTACGACGGTACAATTGAGAGAATGGATATCGAAGAAAATCGGGGTAAGAAAATGCGGGAGAAAGAACGAATAAATAGAATTATGACTTTGTTACAAACTATTTGGGTGCAACAGCCAGAATGGCGCTTTAATCAATTGATTTCTAATCTGCAGGGTATGTATTCAGCAGAAAACGAAGGATATGGTCAAAGAATGATGAAAGAGCAAGGGCCATTAGGAGATGAAGTAAAATCATCATATTTGGATTTTTTCTACTTAGAAGATGACAAGTGGGAAGAATTTCTGCAAAAGATGGTTGATAATAAGGCAAAAGACGATTAATGACCTTTTTACCATTTGTATTGTCAGCAGAAGAAACTTAATGAATATGAGGGTTGTACTGTGTTATATGATGTTCTCAAAGAAAAAGCGTGATTTAATATTAAAAATCGGAATTAGGCATGGGATTGATAATATACGAGTATTTGGATTGGAAGCAAAATTTGAAGATGGACCAAATAGCGATCTTGACTTACTTGTTGAAATTAATGCAGAAAGAAGTCTATTTGATCTGATTCGGTTTAAACATGAACTTGAAGATATTCTTGGTATAAGCGTTGATGTCGTCACTAAAAACGGAATTCATTGGAGTATAAAAAAAGCTGTATTAGCTGAAGCCGTTCAACTATGAAAAGCAACAAGTAAAAGCCGTCTTTCACATTTGTTATTTAAGATTCAGTAGGCACATAATCCATCTCGTATAATTCAACGTAATCTAAACTTCGAAGTTCTTCTCCAATCAATTTTCCCGTCAATTCATCAGTTAGATAACGGAAATATTCATTTGCTGCGTCAAGCTCTTCAAATACTTTACCAACTACATAATGCCCTCGACTGTCAAAACCAATAACAACATATTTCTTCATTGCCTTTTCCATTCTCCATTGCAATCCGGGCATTGCCACCTCACCGTTCGGTCTTCCTCACGACTGTAAATCGCAATCTTTCGGGAACCGTGAGTAGCACCACCATAGTGAACTCTATCTTTTTCCGGAATTGGTTTTCCTTGCAGATTAGCACCGCAATAAGGACAAAATTCTTTGTTATCGTCCATTTTTCTCCTCATCCTTTCTTATAACAATCGAGTATGTAGCCGCTTTAATTAGCACTTCTTTCCGCTTCTATTTAATTTTATTGCCATATATATGGCTTCATTTGACCTGAGTATATCAACACCAATTTGATATGTTGCTAAGGCCGGTGGTATATACTTGTTCTTCTTACTTTCTATTACCAAACCATTTATCCCATAATTCGTGAAAAAGAAAATTGTATTTAATCATTACTCCGTAACCAAATACAAGTGCAACAAAGGTAAATGGATGAATAGGCTGGTTAAAGAGGAGATTAACAATAACCATATATGTTGCTGCTAAATTAAGGCTAATTGCCATAGCATTGATGAAAAAGGCGAGTTTAAAGAAGTCCATATGTATTCTCCTTTTAAAATATTTTGCTTCATTGTGTTGGGTTTTAATTGCATATCTAATGATTATAATCTGCATGTGCAATTTCTGTAGAGCTACCTAATATCCTAGAGAACTTGAACATCCACTTATCACGAAAGCACATCGCTCATCACACAACCTGCCAGTGGAATTGATATGTTAGTGTGCCGGAACAACCAATTAACCAATTTTGGTTCCATACTAAACTCTTCAACAAATACCTTTCCTTCGATAAACAATATGGCAATACTAGCGGATATGCTAATATGTGTATCGCGATACTCAAAAGTCATTACGGTATCCCTACTTTGATATTGTTCAATGTCTGTTCCAGAACTCTCAAAATAGATGGCAATTTTATCATCGCTGGTAATCTCGACAAGTTTGTTATAAAAGTCTTCAATGTTTTCCTCAAAGACTTCCTTTTTTAGTTCTCCCTCTGCAGTTTTGTCATTAAAATTTGTATGATATTGCTTCAAATCAAGCCTTTCATTTAAATATCTTTTCCAACTGGCTTGGTCAAGGGGTTGCGTTGATTTTGCTTCAAATTTTCCTACAATACCAAATATGTAGAATGCACCCATTAATTTCATTCCCTTTCGAATTTATCTATTGCTACATGGCTTTATTTATTTACAAGCTATTATAAGCATTTTTATGTCAATTTTATACCCTAAATCCTTGACAGGTCAGTTTGTAGTCATGAATGGTGGATTCAAAGGCATAAATGGTTAGTTATGAATTCTTGTTACTAAAATGAATATGGCATGGACTAATCCCTAGAGTTACCATAGATGATTGGAATGTACATTTTTATAAATGAAGCGGGAAAAGTTCATATGGTTTACCTACCCTTTTGTTACTTTCCCCGTTCATTACTAGGTATTGTAAGTTGTCATTGATTATCTAGTCCAAAAAAATCATTAATATTTTCTTGAATATGATAAACCACCTCGGATATTGTCCAAATTCTACTTCTCCATTCGTTATAATAATCAGTGAAGTCATAGATATTTTCGTATCTCCCGTTATATACAATTTCAAATCATTCCAATTCGAAGGTAATAGATAAAAAGATTGCTACGAATAGAAAGAAAAGGTTAAAATATGCAAATTTACCAGTTAGAATAATAGTATAAAGATCATTTTATTTACTTTTACTAAAAAAACAGAATAACAGGGCCTATTGGGTCTAAGAATTGGATAAAAATCATCGGTAAGATGTGTGACGAGAAAACAATCGTTAACATTCTTATCGATGTTTTTTTATATGAAAAATCAATGAAGGGAGGTGAAACAAAATGAATCAAATGGAAAAATTTTATGTAATCAAAAGAACAATAGGGAAAGACGAACAATTTACAGTAATTTATGCGTTGTCATTAGATGAAGCAGATGCAATTTTTCTAGTACGGCATAAGGAAGATAAAGATGCTATGAAAAAAGGAGAAGAATTTCTCATCTTTGAAGCGGATAAAGAGCTGAAGTTTGATGAAAACAATCGAGCTGAATTACCGACAAAAGGGGAAATGATAATTCATCGACAATTATCGTAAAAGAAGACCTTTCAAGTTCGAGTAAGCTTAAAAACCATCGGTAAATATGTGACGAAAACAATCATCAGCATTTTTGCCAATGTTTTTATATTAAGGATCAGTGTGGAGGGAAGCCGAATGAATCAAATGGAACAGTACTTTGTTGTAAGAAGAACTGAAGAGAAGGATGAACAATTTGCAGTGATTAATGCAATGTCATTAGCTGAAGCTAAGGCGATTTTCAAAGTCCGATATGATGATTTCGATATCACTAATGAAGAAATGAAGGAAGAAACTTTTTTCATCTTTAAAGCAGATGGAGAGTTGAAATATGATGAAATCAATCGAGTACTACTTACAGAAGTAGGGGATATGACAATTATTTCAAGGTGGCAGCAATAAGAATGAATTACAAAGAGATGGCTCCTATTGGTTCTAATGGGAGTCATCTTTTTTTGTTTCTGTTATTAGTTACTGATAATGTTTAGCTTTAGCATCTGAATAGCTATAGAAATATTACAATCAATCTGTTAAACGTTAGCTGTACCAAACGTCATGTATTAAAGCAATATATATTCGTAAAGGTTGATGTCTAGGAACTTTTGTCCTAGACATCAGCAGCTCTGTTATCTTTTTAATTCTTCAGCACCGTGTTTTAATAATATATGGTAACGATTAAAGTAACTAATACTAGATACTAGGCAGAATAGAAGAATTAAAAGGTTAATAGTGAAAAAGTGAAGGAAGGTATTGATAATACAGGGTTTTGACATGGGATTCTGAGTGAAAATTTTTAAAATCAAATAATTAATTGCAGAAAGAACAATAGTCCATTTGCCGCACAGAAAATTGTCTCTACTTTAAAGCTAAACTTTGATGATGTGCTTGAAGTATGGGATTAACACACTTGGTGAATTTGTCAAAGGAGAGTTTAAAGCTAAGCCTCTCAAACTCTCCTTTGTGGGAAGTGATACTCAGTTATAAAATACAATCAAGAGTTAAATAAAGTAAATACTTTTTGGAAGGGAGTGATATTCATGAAAATTCCACTATTGGGTTTAAATAAATTTAGAAAAATATTAATGAAGCAGGGTTACTCCCAACCCAATTTTCAAAAGAAAATGGTACAAGTGAAGCTTATCTTAATCAAGTAATCAATATGAAGAAACACACATCTCCAAATACAGCAAAGAAAATAGCTAATGATTTAAAAATGTTTGTCGATTTATTTATTATAGATGAAGGAGTGGAATGAAGGAAATGATATCCAAAGAAAAGGTAGACCGAATGATGAATGCGGATGCAGCATGGGCTACTGTATTATATCTGTTTCAGGAACATAGCAAACTACAAAACTATTTAGTAGATGATAATTTCGATTTAGATAATGGCCTTATTCATACGAATCAGTTATTAAAGATATCAAAACCTTGGTCAAGAAGTGAGCAGTTCATGTTGCAACTTGCTATTCATTTATTCAATGGTGAGGTTAAAGTGGATTTAAATGATATCGATTATCTTGATTTAAACAATAAAAAGTTAGTTTTGGAAGTATTTAAGATTAGATTCAAAAGCATGTAGAAAGAAGAATTATATGAAATATATAGAAGCAAAACAAACAATAACACAAGAAGAAATAGAAGAATTATTACCGACGATAGATGTAGCGGTTGCTTTAATGGCTTATGCTGGTTTACGAATCAATGAAGTGATGAATTTAAAAATTGATGGTATCGATATTGATTAAATTTTACCCAATGGAGAATTAGGTGATTTTCATACGCTATTAAAAGATGGCTCCAATATTATCAATAGAGCCATCTTATTTTTTCAAAATTAACAATCTGTAATTATTTGTAAATTGCTTTTAAAGCCCCTTTAAATTCATTTTCGGCTACCCCAGCAAATTCTTTCTTCCATAACTGAAATACATTTTTATTCTCACTAACACCGTTCTTTGATAATTTTACTATATGAAAACCATATTCATCGTTGCATCTTGATAAGAAACGCTGTCTTCTTATTGAATAAATTCTACCGGATCTCGTAATTTTATATAAACCTTCGTATCCAGTTATATCTTTCATTTCTTCTTTCACAAAAATACCACCTCTTTAAAAATTATCTTAATCGTATCATAAAAAAGGTAATAAATTATTTTAAAAATCCCAGCATTGTTATATATCGAGGTTTAAGACGAATTAAATACATAGTTATTATGTATCATTCGAAAATGGCAGGATAAAATCAGGTTTTTGATTAGAACTCTTTAAAGTTGGCAAAAATTGCTTTTAATAGTCTAACTTTAAGGAGTGGAAAAGTTGAATAAGATGAAAGATATTGCAGGAAAAAGGTTTGGATTGTTAATGGCAGTAAGGGTTGTTGGAAAAGCTAAAGATGGCTCCTTAATATGGAAAGTTAATTGTGATTGTGGGAACGGAGATGAGGTTAACGGAAGCCTACTTAGGAATGGTACTAAAAGACATTGTGGCTGCTTAAAAAATTATGGGAATCGATTTAGTGATTTGACAGGACGCCAATTTGGGCATTTAACAGTACTTGAAATTGCTGGAAAGGCGAAAGATGACAGTTATTTATGGTTGGTTTATTGTGATTGTAATCCAGAATATTTGTTTTCTGTAAATGGATGTGATCTAAGAAGGAAAAGAAAGACTCATTGTGGTTGCAGACATGGAAATAGAGCAGAATTATTGTGGGAAATATATGGGGATTTACTAGTAGTAGGATTTCAATATAATGTCAAAACTAAGGAATTTCTATGGCAATGTTTATGCAATTGTGGTGGGTATACAACTGCTAATACTAGAGATTTAACTAGTGGAAGTAAAAAGTCTTGTGGCTGCCTAAAGTCACCGAACTTAATTGGAAAAAAGTTTGGAAGACTAACTGTAATAAAAAAGTTGGATAGTAAGCGAAATGGCTATTCTCTTTGGAAAGTTTTATGTGATTGTGGAAATCTTGATATGGCCACAACAGGTCATCTAAATAGTAAGAGTAAAAAAAGCTGCGGTTGTTTAAATCTTGAAATAGAAGATATAAGTGGAGTAAAGAAAAACATGCTAACTGTTAAGCAGAAGGCTAATTTCCGTAGTCAAAATGGTGAAACTTTATGGGATTGCATCTGTGATTGTGGAAATAAAACTTACATAACTAGAGACAAGTTAATGTCCGGACACAAGAAATCATGTGGATGCTTAAAAGATTTAAGATTGGAGAAACATCCTAATTGGAAAGACGGCGTATCAGCTGTTCAAAAATATTTAAGAAGGAGTATTAATGAATGGAAACAAGCAAGTTTAAAAGCTACAAATTATAAATGTTTTATTTCCGGTGAAAAAGGTAGACTTGTAGTTCATCATGCGGATGATAATCATCCTTTTTATGTCATCATGCAAGAAACGTTTGAATTAACACAACTTCCCATATATTCGACTATCGGCCATTATACACAAGAAGAACTTACTTTATTAAGTAGTATCTGTCTAGATTTACATTTTAAGTATGGTTTGGGAGTTCCATTAAAGCCAGAATTACATGAGGAATTTCACCATATTTATGGATTTACGAAGTGGAGCAATCAGAATTTTAGGGAGTTTGTAGAGTTTAAAAGCAAGAAATATTAAGTGGTGATTTTAATATGATTTCTGAAATTCAAAAGTCGCCTTACTTATTATGGAAGTTAATAAGTAAGGCGACTTTTGGTGTGCATAATTGTAATTATCTATATAAAATGGTCTGAAAATACCAATATTGTTAAGATTTCTGTATAATAGAAGTAAAAATAGTCCCGTGTGAGTGAATAATATTTTTATTATCTAGTTATCCCATTAGTAATTGATTAATAGTTTTAAGCTATCAAACTATTATAGATCAAATTGACTTTATTTTAGGTTCTCTCTTTCGAAGGTAAGCGCTTTAATAAGTGGTGGTAGATAAATGTTTAAAAGTGCAAAAGGAACTAGGAGTGAATAATAATGACTTAATGCAATGCAAAAATAGAATCTAGGGAGTACTACAGTTTTATTATCTAAAGGAAAGGAAGATTAATAATGGGAACATCAAAAAAGAATTTGAACGACCGGATCAAAAAGTTACTTAAAGAAAAACCATTGGATCAACTGAGTGAATTTGCCCCGGAGGTTTCTAAAATAGCATTATCTAGTGAATTGCTAAGTGATTCATTAGATAATGAAAAAACACTTCATACATCAATAGAAGTAGTAACTAAGAAGTTTATTTCATTAGGAAGTAATGGATACAAGGGTAAAACAAAAAGAGACTTAATAGAAGATAATCTTACACAACAAGAATTTTTAGAAATGGTACTTAAAGAAATAGAGGAAGAAAGTAAAATTAACTCAGTAATTTTGGAAAAGTCCCTAAAAATTGTTATGACGAAATTATTAGATCAAGATTCATATGATGTATATGTATTTTCACAATTATTATTTTATCAGGTTGTTCATAACCTTTTATTAAAAGAACTTCAAGAAACACTTAAAGATAGTTATGAAGAGTTATCTTATTCACAAATAAGGGAAATGGTAACATCACTAACAGATAAGATAATGGATACTGAAGTTTACACTGTAATAAATGATTTTGTCGATAGAAAAATCACATTTAATAATTTGTTAGAAATTATAACAAGTGCAACCAATAAAGCGGATTTTGGTGAATTTTAATGGTACTAAGTTCCAATTCCCTAGCTACATTACATAAAATATTCCTAAAAGAGTTTTCGTATTCTGAGGAAGAATCTAATTTGAAAGCATTAGATTTAGTTACTATTATGGGAAGTATTTATTGTGCTGACATTTACCTGAGTAAAGTTGGAAATAAGCCAAGGGAAATTGATTTAAAAATTCCTCTTTTTCAGTCCAATCTTTGGGAAAACACTAGAAGAGAAATTGAAGAACTTGTTAATTGGGTATCAGGTGATGAGTTTAAGATTAGTTTTTGTGAAAATAAATTAAATCCATTCGAAAGTATTTCACTACCAATTAACTTCAACTTCGATACTACCTTATTTTCTGGAGGTTTAGATTCGTTAGCGGGAGCATTTGTAAACTATAAAAAAGGGATTAATAGCGATTATATTGGCTTCATTAATAAAGCTGAGGAAGGTACTAGGCAAAAAAAAGTAGCTAAATTTTACAGAAAAAAATTTAGTGCAGAATCTAAGGTTCAATTAGTTGACAAACCTAATTTAAGTAAAAGTAACTATACGCAAGCTACTCGATCACTTCTTTATATTGCTCTTGCAGTAGCTAATTCTCAATTTAACAATTCTCATGAAGTATATTTATATGAAAATGGAATATTGTCATTAAACCCAGAGATATCAGGTAGGTTTACTACAAAAACAACTCATCCTAAGACAATACATAAATATAGCATTATACTTTACAAACAGGGTTTTGACGTTAAAATAAACCATCCGTTTATGTTTGAAACAAAAGGGCAAATTATAGATAATATGGATAAGGACTTTAAGTCACAAATACAATATACCTTTACTTGTGGACAAGGTAGAACTCATCCAGAAAGAATTCATAAGGGGCAATGTGGTATATGCATTCCCTGCTTACTTAGGAAGATTTCAATTGCAGCTTATGACAATGAGAAATACGACGACAAGTACCATTATGGTTATGGTATTAAGTATTCTGACTTTGAGGATAGTATATATCGTAAAGATTACGAATCCAATATTCAGTACTTTACCGATTATTATAATTCAATTCAAGAAAACCGAATACATCATGAAGTTGATGTTAAAAAAGAATATTATCAAGGAATCGATAATTATTTGTATAAGAATAAGCAAATGTTCTTGAAGTTTTCATATGAATTTGAAAGGTTTTTAGAAAAGTATGACCCTAATTGATACTCATGTCCATATTGATTTTTATCAAAATCCAGAAAAAATTGCTGATGGTTATGAACAGCAACGAATCTATACTTTGTTTGTTACAAACTTGCCAGAACTATATGGGAAATATATAAAGTTATTTAATAATTATAAATATGTAAGACTTTGTTTAGGATTTCACCCACAGGTAGCAAGTGAATTTGAATTTAAATATAATCTATTTGATAGATACGTAGCTAATACCAAGTACATAGGTGAAGTAGGTTTAGACTATAAGGGAGAGTTTAAGGACATAAAAGTAAAACAGTATGAAATATTTAATTATGTTACTTCTCCTCAATTTTCTGCAGGAAGGGTTTATTCAATACATTCAAATCATTCAGAGGATGATGTATTAGAGGTACTACAAAACAATAACGTGAAACATGCAATCTTACATTGGTATTCAGGAAAATTGACTACATTGGAAAAGTTTGTCAATAACGGTTACTACTTTTCAATAAATCCCAAAATGTTTTTAACCAAAAACGGAAAAAAAATAATTGAACGGATTCCAAAGAACCTGCTATTGTTCGAAACGGATGGTCCATTTGTAAGAATAGATAATAAAATCATCCAACCAAGAGATATAAGAGTGATTTATGAGAAAATTGAACGTATAATTCCTGATTTTGAAGAAATTACTTTTAGGAATTTTAAGCGTTTACTAATAGAAAAGGATTTATCTAATAAAATTTAACCAATAAATATTTGATAATAGGAGATGAAAATGGGAGATTATCTTTCAATAACAAATAAAATTAAAGTTTTCATAAGTTCAAGATGTGGAGATGATTTTGAGAGGTATAATAAAGTTCGAAGAGAGTTAAAAAGACTTATTGAGTCAAGTCAAATAGCGGATGTTTATCTGTTCGAGGAAGAAGGAGCTTCAACACAAACAGCACAACAAGATTATCTATATGCAATTGATGATAGTGATTTGTGTCTGTTCTTAATTGATAATTATGATGATGTAACACCAGCGATAGTTAAAGAAATTTCTAGGGCCAAATCACATCCAAAGAAGTCAATATTTTTATTTTGTGATGAAAATGAAGAAAAACCTACACAAATACAAAATGAATTAAAAGGGGCCACAGGTTCCAAATATTATGTTGTTAATAATTTCCAAGAATTTATTAAACATGGATATGAAGATTTAATGAATGATATTACTAAGATTTATAGACATTATTGTAGAAATAGATTAGTAGATATTGAATTTGAAAATGATAAGAATGAAAATGTGGAAGTAGCAACTTCTGTGTTTTCGGATTCAATATCTAAGCAAAACTTTAGGGGTATAGATAAATCAAAATTTTATATTGGTAATCTAATTTATCCATTGAATATTGAAATAGAAGATAGTACAGAAATAGATGATTACGTTGAACAATTTCTTAGAGTTTTATGGGGAGAAAAAGGAATAAAAGAATTTAATGTCGGATTATTCTTAGAAAAATTGGGAGAAAATCAGGATAAAGAATTAAATGAAATTGTTAAATTGAGATGGCAAGCAATACAATCATACTGGTTAGATGATTTAAATATGGTGAACAAGTACCTAAATGATGCATTTAGATTATCAAACAAGAAGTCAATGCCAGATTGGTTTATACAAGATATTTTAATTGATCTAAGGAATGTTGAAAGAAAGAGGGGTCAACTAGAAAATAAAATAGTATTTGAAACTAATGCTCAAAAAGAGATAAACAAAATGTCTCAAGAGCTATTTTATCCAGTAATTGATAGATCCGATAAGCAATTCTATGAAGAAATAAATAAAGAATATAGGAGATATAAATCAACTTCCATATACTCAGTTAGATATGGCAATAATTTAACTATCTATACTGAACAGTTAGCCAAAATCTTTGTAACAGCTTGTTATTATGGATCACTCACACACATATTACTATTAAGGAATAGAATTAGAGATGTTGCATTCCACCTATGTGAAGAATATGATGACTGGGAATTCAGAGTGTTATTAATAAAATTGTCAATGGTGACTGATGATAGTAAAAAAATAAAAGAATACATAACTATATACAACAATATTCTTGGGAAAATGAATTCAAAAGATGTAATGGAAATATATGATTTTACGAATTCATTACCTATAAAGCTAGAAAGATTAAAATCTAAGTTAGAAGTAATCAAGCATTTAGGCTATTTTTTCAGTGATACCGATTACAAATTAATATTTGATGAACTATCTAAAGAAATAGTTGGATGGATAGAACAAGAAAATCGAGCAGTAATGTTAGGCGATTTAATTATTAGTACCATTCAGGAAAATAGGTTTAGAATAGATTCAAATTTAATTGTTGACATATGTATAAAAATAATTGATAAAAAGATGTATCGTTTTTATGATAAAGTATTTGGATTGCTTGAAGTCTTAGACTTCTCAAATGTTATTGATAGAAATCTAGAGTTATTAAAAAAATCTTTAATAGAGTCTGCGCTTGATCAAGAGGTGAGGAATAACTCTAATAATTTGATCAAGGCAATAATTAATTTAACTCAACAAGTAAATGAATATAAAAGGGAATTCAATCCTATTGTTAAGGAAAATATGACCGAATCAGATAATCAGTTATATTTATTAGAAACTACTGATACCATTGATACTTTTTATGTATTAAAATATATAGAGGAAATAAGAAACAATATAAATACACAAGGAAAAAAAGGGATTTATAGCTTTGGTGCTTATAACCCTTATGTCATAATTAAAAACATTTTCAAATTAAACCCAGATATAGTAGAATTTAATCAGGCTAATGACGTAATTACAGTATGTAAAGAATCTATATTAGCAAACAATATCTCGTACTCAGAAAAAACAAGTGCAATTCAATTAATTATTTATATAAAACTAAAATTCAATAAAATAAATATAAATTATGGCGATTTATACAATCAATTAGTAAATAATGAAGAATTAATGTTTGATTCCACTGAAGAGTTATTTCAAAAGCATTCACAGTTAACTTTGAAATTGAACTTTATAATGTTCCAAATGGTTTTAAACAAAATGGATATAGTAGAGTTAATCGATATTTTAGCAGAAGTAAACAACGAAGAAGAGTTTGAACTAGTTCAATGTTTAAAAGCAATTATAAATGCAATTAATAATGAATTCTTTATAGAACTTGATAACGGAGTTCAAAATGTTTTGCTTCAATTTGTTTTTAGTTTAAAAAACCATAGTAATCAAGATATAAGATATCTAGCAGCGCGATTATTATTAAATATGATTACACTCCATAATAAAAAAGTTATTCTAACACAACTATCTAAATCTATGGATTATGATAATGTATATATAAAGAATCTTATTATTAATAATTTTGATAATCTATGGGAATTGGATAAAGATATTACTAAGCTTATGCTACAGAAAGCATCAGTAGATAATCACTTTTTGGTTAAGAAAAAAGCAAAAGAATTTTTTGAAAAAAATTCAGTCCAGATTTAAAATTAATGAGTTACATTCTTTTGAGCTATTAAAAAGATAGTTTAGAATAATGAATAAAAAGCATTTTACACAAATTTTTCACAAGCCCTCAAAGAACCCTTATATATCAAGGGGGGAGGGAGCATATTGTATCCCGACCACCGGTATCGACGTTATACACGAATTTAATAAAATATTATTATCGTAAAAAATAAGGACATAACACCAATGTCCTTATTTTTTGTTGTATTTTTCAGGTTGATGATTGTTCTATTAAAGTATTGTATAATTGATTTAATAAAATCATTAATAAATGAGGTGGTTATGAATGACTGCTGATGAGATACTGAAGGCAATTGAAGAAATGGATAACGGAGAACGGATAAAATTGCTCAATAAGTTATTTGATAATTACTTTGACAGTAGGCCACCAAAAGAGCAAATTATAAAAGAGAAAGATGAAATGTTTTGGGGTAAGGAAGATGAATAAAACAGGTAAGCGTGGAGAGGTATGGACTGTTGAAATAAATGGGAAAAGAAGACCTGTTGTTATTGTAAGCAATGATAATGTAGTTGTAGAATTAGACCACTTAATCGCAACAGTTACAAGTCAACATGTAAGAAATGAATTTGATGTTGCAGTAGAATACTGGGAAGAAGCGGGCTTAGACAAACCGTCCGTTGTCAGATGTTCTAAGCTAAATACTGTGCATTTTAAAGAGTTGCTATTTAAAATAGGGAAGCTACATGAACATGATTCATGATTTGGAGAGAGTTTTGACAACAATACGAAACTGCTTTTAAATTTTGTGTGTATGATGTAGAGAACGATCCACCGGTATCTTTAGGTGAAAACGAATTTATTTTAAAACACTCACAAATGTTGATACACATCAATATTTGTGAGTGTTATTGGTTTTTTGGGTCATAATCAGATAGTTTCCCTCCCCCATCGAAATTACCATTTTCCCAAATTACCTTCATATATTTTTCCGCCATCTCTTGTATAACTGTGAAATTTCCGGTCTTTATCATCGCCCCCCATCAACGTCCGTTTATATGGCACAAAAATACCCTTCATGATAAATTTATAGAAGAAGATTAAAGACCGGTATTACAAAAAAGGAGGCAACCCCATGGAAATGAAACTCAATCAAAAAATCATCAAAGAACGGTGTGGGGCTGTCTCTTTTAAGCGAGGAGAAGCCTTTTATCGGAACGGAAAAGTAACAGTAGAAGAGGTAGCTCCCGATTCCTTACATGCCACAGTACATGGAGTGGAGGATTTTCATGTACACCTTGAGAAATCTTCTAAAGGATTTCAGGCGACCTGTAGCTGTCCATCGCTTTCTTCTGTTCAAAAGGACTGCCAACATGTTGCTGCGGTATTAATTGCTTGGCAATATCACCAGCAAGAGAAAAATCAGGATGGACGGGCCTTTGACCAAACAGAAGGAGAACTATCGGAAGGATTGTTACGATTATTTGAGTCGAAACCAACCCCTCGAAGTGGCCAGCAAATCCATTTTGAAAATAGAGAAGTTCTGGATACGACTTTTATCTGTAAAGGAGTTACTGCCGGAGGGAATGAACGATTCGGTATTGAAATTTCCATCGCATCAGAGAGAATAGCGGATCTCCGCGAATTTTTGGAGAACGTTCGGAGAGGTAGAACTCATGCCCTTTCACAAGAATTCCTATACGACCCAACTAAGTATTGTTTTGACAGCGTGACCGATGCCATTGTGCAGGAGCTCATTCTTGTGATGGATGATGAAAAAGTGTATCGTCGTGCAATATCTAAAAGCCTTCATCAGGACAAAGGGATGCTCCTCGTTCCAGCATCCTCCTGGAATAGAATCGAACCATTATTGGTATGTGCTCCGCAAGTCATCTTACAATACGCTGGGAAAAGCTATCATCATTTTCATGTGTCTGATGAACCGTTACCTTTAACATTTGAATTTACGGGTACAAAGGAAAATGGATATCAATTGCTTATTAACGGTTTAAGCGAAATGATGATTTTAAAAGAATATGACACTGTCCTATCGGCTGGGGAAGTTGTTGTCGTAAAAAGAGGGGAAGCGGAACGTCTCTATGAATTGAAGCGAATGCTAGAGCGTTCCAAAACGAATGAAATTGCGATACCGACTCATCAATTGAAATATTATATGGAACAGTTATTGCCACATTTAAGAAAAATGGGGGAGGTCCATTTATCTGGGGAAATTACTGCCCAACTACATAAAACACCCCTCCAGGCAAAGCTCTATGTAGATCGTGTGAACAATCGTCTGCTTGCGGGGCTGGAATTTCATTATGAGGGGGTGGTCATCAATCCACTCGATCATCAGCAACCAAAGGTAGGTTCGATGATTATTCGCGATACAGAGAAGGAAGAAACGATTCTTCAGTTGATGGAGGAGAGTAAGTTTACCCAAACAGAGAGTGGCTATTACCTGCAAAATGAGGAATTAGAATATAATTTTTTGTACCATGAATTGCCGAAACTGCAGAAATTGGTTCAAGTGTATGCGACAACTGCTGTACGCATGCGAATTTTACCAAAAACAACAATCCCGAAAATCAAGGTGAGGCATTACAAGGAACGGACCCACATGCTTGAGTTTACGTTTTCGGTTGACGGTATTCCAGAGGCAGAAATCAAAGAGGTGTTAGCAGCACTAGAGGAAAAGCGGAAGTATTACCGGCTGCGGGATGGTGCATTGCTATCCCTGGAGACGAGAGAAATGGAAGAGATCGGGCGTTTCTTGCATGCTGTCCCCGTTCAAGATGATGAATGGGAAAAGCGCTTCGAAGTTCCTGTTGTGGAAGGGCTAAGGCTTATCAATTATTTTGAGGATAGTGATGCCGTTTCGCTGGAAGCATCATTCCGTGATTTTCTAGAGAAACTTCAACATCCAGAACGCCTGCATTTTGAGGTTCCGGAACAATTAGAGGGAGTTTTGCGTAACTATCAAAAACAGGGGTATCACTGGATGAAGACTCTTGCTAGTTATGGATTTGGTGGAATTCTAGCGGATGATATGGGACTTGGGAAAACCATTCAAAGCATTGCATTTATTTTATCCGAACTTCCAATTATTCGTGAAAAAGGACAGCCGGCATTAATTGTGTGTCCTTCATCTGTTACGTATAACTGGCAAAGTGAAATTATGAAATTCGCACCAGAGATTCAAGCGATGATCCTCGATGGAAACAAGTCAGAACGGATGCAGTTGCAAAAAGAAATAGCAGATATGGACGTCGTCATCACGAGCTATCCATTACTTAGAAGTGATTTGCGCTGGTACGAGAAACAGGAATTTCATGTTGTCTATTTTGATGAAGCACAAATGTTTAAAAATGCCTTAACCCAAACTGCCCGAGCGGTGAAACAACTGCAGGCAACCCACCGTTTTGCTTTAACAGGTACGCCAATGGAAAATGCGCTAGAGGAGCTCTGGTCAATCTTTCATGTCGTTTTTCCTGAGTTATTCTTAGGGCTAAGGGAGTACAGTGAATTAACGAATAAACAGATCGCCCGGAGGATTCATCCATTTATGCTCCGCAGGGTCAAGGAGGATGTGCTTGATGAATTACCAGAGAAAAGGGAAGTAATCGAAGCGACTGAATTACTGCCTGAGCAGAAGACACTCTATGCCAGTTACTTGGCCAAATTGCGCCATAAAACCCTCAAGCATTTGGACCAGGAAACAATACGGAAAAATCGCATTAAAATCCTAGCCGGAATAACTCGGCTGCGTCAAATTTGTTGTCATCCAAGATTATTTGTCGATGGATATGAAGGGTCTTCGGCAAAATTTGAACAGCTGATGCGGATTATCGAGGAAGCAAGGCAATCTGGACGACGCCTGTTGATTTTTTCCCAGTTTACAAAGATGCTGCAGTTCATTGGGCAAGAAATCGCTTTTCAAGGTATTCCATATTTTTATTTGGATGGACAGACGCCGGCAGAGGAAAGAGTGGCGTTATGTAACAGTTTTAATGCCGGCGAACGGGATATCCTTTTGATTTCCTTAAAAGCAGGTGGGACTGGGCTTAATTTGACTGGGGCAGACACCGTTATTTTTTATGATAGCTGGTGGAATCCTGCCGTCGAAGAACAAGCAGCTGACCGCGCCCATCGCATCGGTCAAAAACAAACGGTTCAAGTCATCAAGCTGGTAGCCAAAGGGACGATTGAGGAAAAAATGAATGAATTACAAGAGAGGAAGCGGCATTTGATCGAGCAAGTCATCGATCCAAAAGATGAGCGGCTCAACCGTTTAACGGAAGAGGATATACGGGATTTGTTGGGGTAGGGGGCTGGAACTGGGGGGTAGACCCTTTTTTAGAAAAAGGGTCTGTCCTTCACTGTACAAAGTGGTAGAAAAGTGGGACTAGCACCATAATTGATGGGTTAATTGTTTAAAAGTAGATGCTCTTACCTAAGCACCAAAATAAGCTCTTTACAATTTTTATTAGAGTTATTAATAGTTAGTCAATGGATAGCTAAAAAGCTTTGAAAAAAAGAGAGGGGAAAAGATTTTATGAAAAGGTCATTCTTAATGCCCAGGTCATCACAAAGAATGAAATAATACCAGGTGCTGTATGGATAGAAGATGGACAAATTCAAAAGATTGATAGTCACATGAATTCAGAGGTTCCAGAAGATTATCAAGTAATAGATGCGCAAGGTCATACGTTAATACCAGGAATGATTGATGTTCATATTCATGGTGCGCATGGTGCCGATATGATGGACGGTACTGTAGAAAGTATTATTGAGGTCTCTAAAACCTGTGCAAGAACAGGTTGCACATCTTTTCTTGTTACATCTGTAACCTCGTCAACAGAAGATTTAATACATATGATTCAGAATGTAAAAAAAGCAATTGGTAGTGAGTCAGGTGCCAAAATTGAAGGTATTCATCTAGAAGGCCCCTACCTAAATGTGAAACGAAAAGGAATGCAAAATGAGTTGTATTTGCGGCATCCAAATATAGAAGAAATGGAAGAGATTCTAAAAGAGACAGGTTCACTCGTCAAGATGGTTACAATCGCGCCTGAGTTGCCAGGTGGAATGGAGATGGTTGAGTTTTTAAAAGAAAGGGGAATCATCGTTTCTATTGCCCATTCTGATGCCACATATGAAGAAGCAAAGGAAGCTTTTTCTAAAGGAGCAAGCCATGTCACCCATTGTTTTAATGGGATGCGACCGATTCAACATCGGGATCCTGGAATTGTAGTTGCTGCATTTGAAGAATCTCATGTGAGCCTCCAAGCCATTGTCGATCATATTCATTTACACCCTGCCATCGTTCGATTCATGCATCGAATGAAGGGTGCTGAGGGAGTTGTTTTGATTACCGATGCATTACAAGCCATGTACATGGGGGATGGTGATTATGAATTTGGCGGACAACAAGTGACAGTTCGTAATGGAGAGGCCCGATTGGCAGATGGTACACTAGCATCAAGTACAGTTACGATGAATGAGGCCTTACGAAAATCGGTTGATAGCGGAATACTATTAGCAGAAGCGGTTTATATGGCTTCTACAGCACCTGCGAATATTCTTGGGCTTCAAAGGAAAGGTAGAATATCACCTCAAGCAGATGCCGATCTAGTATTGATAGATTCTGAATGTAATGTACTGTGGACGATGATAGAGGGCCAAATCATACGTTGAGATGGACCAATGATACCAGCGCTCTGTACTGTCTAATGAAGAAGATCCGGCGATAGGCCCTTTTTCATTAGTAAGGTACAAAATTTGAGACGTTAAAACTTTCAGGAAAGATAAGACAAATGCTGATTCTTTTGAGACTTTCATATACACGCTTGTATGTTATTTATTAGAAACTGTATTCTACTATTGAAGTAGGGGGACGAATCGTGAAAATCATTGGCTTAATTGGTGGAATGAGCTGGGAATCATCGGAAAAATATTATCGAATCATTAATGAAGAAGTAAAAAATAGATTAGGTGGTTTGCATTCCGCAACGTGCATATTATATAGTGTCGACTTTGCGGAGATTGAACGATATCAATCAACATATTGCCAGTCCTCAATGAACAGAGACCACAAATTAGGTCGTCTTCTAACTGCTAAAGGATGATATGCCACCGTTGTTTTGATACCTCTTACATCGTACATTTTCCCTCGTAATGATTTGACATCCATTTCTTCATCTTGAAAAAAAGATTGGACGGATACAATTCCTAGACATAGGATGAATGTAGGTTTTTTATTTTGTAGTTGCTGATTCAAGTGCATCATGCAAGTTTCCCTTGTCATCTCTTTATCGTAAGCACGGGTTGGTTTTCGTTTTAAAATATAGGTCACATATAGATTGTTAACACTTAATCCAACGGTTGTGGTAGCTTTTTGTAATGTCTGTCTTGTACCGCAAACGAATGGATCACCATTACGATTATCACGTGCACCTGGGTTGTCTAGGATGACCATAATCGGAGCAGTTGGATTCCCTTCTCCCCAAATCATACGTGATCCATGTTCAATCAGACCGCACTTACCGCAATCTTCAACCGTACTAGGAGTTGGTTCTTCTGGGCATATACTTGACAAAAATCGGGCATTATTCCTGTCATCTCCCTTTAAAGATTATTGTATCACCAATCCAATTTCTTATTTAAAAACCCTCGGAATGTTCCCCGTTGACAATTTGTTGCATTAATTTCAAAATAGTAATAATCTTATTTACTTGATATTATACCAAATAGTTACTTTATAGGTAATAAGAAAAGATCAATTCTTGCTAGATGAAAAAGGATAATTTGTTACAATTAAACTAGAGTTAATAGATTGTTAGGGAGGAGTATTATGGCTTTTTCGTTTATACATGCAGCAGATATTCACTTGGATAGTCCGTTAAGAGGTCTAGAAAAGTATGAAGGTGCTCCAGTTGAAGAAATTCGTAATGCAACAAGGGAAGCGTTAAAAAACTTGGTTAATAAAGCGATTGAGCAACAGGTTTCCTTTCTTATTATTGCGGGCGATCTTTATGATGGTGATTGGAAGGATTATAATACGGGATTATTTTTTGTCAGCCAAATGACGCGCTTACAAAAAGAAAATATAAAGGTGTATTTAATTCGAGGAAATCATGACGCGCAAAGTTTAATTACAAAAGAATTAAAGTTACCTGATAATGTCGTGGCGTTTCCTGTAGATAAAGCGACAACAGAAGTGGATGAAGAATTAAAAGTAGCTATCCATGGACAAGGGTTTGCCTCAAGGTCGGTAACGGAAAATCTGGCAAAAGAATATCCTGGGAAGCTTGATGGGTACTTGAACATCGGCATTTTACACACGAGTGCGACTGGCCGGGAGGGACATGAGAATTATGCGCCATGTTCTGTCGAGGAACTCGTTGCCAAGGGTTATGACTATTGGGCATTAGGACATATTCACCTACGTGAGGTATTGCATGAGCAAAATCCTGCCATTTTATTTCCGGGTAACATTCAAGGAAGACATATTCGGGAGACTGGTGATAAAGGCTGTACAATTGTCCATGTGAAGGACGGACACATTGATTCCTATGAACATCAATCATTAGATGTACTAAGGTGGGAGGTTTGTGATGTTGATGCATCCATGTCAGAAACGATCGATGACGTTATTGAGGCAGCAAGAATTCACTTAGAACAATTGCAACAACAGGCTGATGGGAGATTTTTGGCTGTGCGTTTTCATATCACAGGTTCTAGTCCTGCACACCAACAATTAATCGTTCAGAAGGACCATGTAATCAATAACCTCAGGTCGTTAGCTTTAGAAATGGGAGACATCTGGATCGAAAAAGTAAAGATAAAAACTACCCGTTTACTTAATATGGATGAACTACAAGAACAGCACACCCCTATTGCAACCATCCTAGAATTTCTAGAAAACGTGAAGCACGATGATGATGCGTTACAATTGCTACTAGAGGAATTGACTGATATTCACAATGCATTGCCATATGAATTGAAGAATGGTGAGGACGGATTGGATTTTTCAGACATGTCTACGGTCAAGGATCGATTAAAAGAAGTAGAGGATTTAATTTTGTATCATATCCAAACGAAGGCAGGTGTGTAGGAAATGAGGTTTGACTATTTACACTTAGAAGCATTCGGACATTTTACGGATTATAAGTTATTGTTTGACGACAGCAAGAGCTTTCATATTCTTTATGGACCAAATGAAGCAGGGAAAAGTACCATACTACGTTCAGTGTCCAACTTTTTATATGGATTTCCACAACAAACAGATGACTCGTTTCTCCATAACAATCAGAAGCTAAGAATTGGTGGTCAGTTGAAAAATAAGCAAGGGGAAACATTGCCATTCATCCGTCGTAAAGGTCGCAAAAATACAGTATTGGATATGGATGGACAGCCATTGGACGAAAATGTTGTACAAATGTTTCTAAATGGGATGACAGAGTCTCAGTTCCTTAATATGTTTGCTCTTGATCATGTTCGCTTGCGTGAGGGTGGCGAAAGTTTGCTTCAAAGTGATGGAAACGTTGGGGAGAGCTTATTTTCCGCTGCATCAGGTATTAGTGTGCTTCGGAATGTGCTGGAGGAGTTAGAAAACACGTCTCGTAGCCTTTATTTAAAAAGTGGTTCAAAGCCAACGATCAATCAAGCGATAAAAGAGGAAAAAGCCCTCAATAAACAAATTTCTGAAAATCAACTGAAAGTACAAGCATGGAAAGATCTAGAACAAGGGTATCTAGACGGGGAAAAGAAAATTGAAGCGCTAAGACAGGAATTTCAAGAATTGGCTACGGAAGAAATGAAGTATCGCCGGTTAAAACAAACGTTGCCCAAAATAGCACTACGTCAAGAAGCGATTGATAAGCGTAATGAACTAGAACATGTTCCAGATCTGTCTGAACGTGCGGAAGAGACCAGGAAAGAAAACATGGAACGGTTAGGATCGGCCCAAACCAAACAGGAAAATGCGATGGAGAACATCAAGAAAGTTGAAAGTGATCTGGAAAATCTATCAATCCCAGAGGGGCTTATCGAACAAGAAGCAAAAATTGAAGCATTAAATCGGGAAGTAGATAGCTATCAAAAGGATTGTAAGCAGATTCCGACTTTACAAGGGGAACAGAGACAACTAGAGCAACATGTTCTCACCGCTTTAAAAGAGATTGATGCAACGAATACTAGCATGGATCGTATTGATCAATATCGTATTTCTGCAGTAAAAAGGAAATCGATCCAAGAGCTAAGTGATAACTATCCACTACTAGAACAGGAACGGAAAAACGTTGAGTCGGATGTTGTTACAATTAACAAGGACCTCAACAAGCATACAACTGCATTAGCTGAACTCGGTGATGCCGTTGATGTGGACGCATTGGAACAGGCGATTAATCGCGTGAAGAATGAAGGAAAATTGGAAGAACGACTAAACGAAAAACAGATACAACTGAAACATTTACATCAAGAAATCAATGAATCTATTCGTCGGCTTTCTCTGTGGAATGGAACAAGTGAAGAAATTACGCAATTAAAGGTTCCTAGTTTAACAAATACTGTAAAGAAATATGGGAAGAAACAACAGGAGTTAACCCAAGAGCTTAAACAATTGAAGGATAAAATCTTTGCGGAAAAACAAAAAATAAAAGCAAATGAGGAGCGGATTCGCGAACTTGAATCGCTTGCAGATATTCCAACCGAAGATGTCTTGCAACAATTACGAAATCATCGTGATGCTGGTTGGTTAGTCATCCGAAACAAATTGAATAATGAAACGATCGATGATGAAAAGCTAGTGGCATTTACTAACGGACTCCCACTCGATTTAGCGTTTGAAAAAAGCATGGGTGAGTCAGATGATACTGCCGACATGATGCGCAGAGAAGCGGAAAAGCTTGGGGAGAAAAATAAACTCATTTCTGATATCGATGGAAGTAAGAAGACACTAGCTACATTAGAAACGGATTATGCTCATGTTGAAGCAGCATTACAGACATGGAATGAAGACTGGAAGAACGAATGGCGTCCGGCTAACATTGAACCATTAACACCTGAAGAAATGACGGAATGGCTGGAGAAACATGAGCACATCCTGTCACTAATATCTGAATTTAAAAAAGGACAGGAAGAAGTTAGCAGGCTAGAAGTGAAGCGAGATGAATTAAAAGCTTCATTAAGAGCGACACTAGCCGAACTTGAAGTTGTTTCTGATAATTCAACACTTACAGAACTTGTTAACCAGGCTGAAAAAACGAGAAAAGTTCTAACAGAAAAAAAGAGTCGTAGAAGCCATTTGCAAGACTCCGTTAATGACTTAGAGAATAAGCTGGAAGATGCAAACGACCGAAAAAATGAGGCAATCAAGCAACTCGAACAATGGGAACAAGCATGGGAAAACGCATTGCGTGGACTCACGCTTTCTGTTGATACTTCTCCAACTGTTGTAAAGGAATTATTAGAGACGTATGATGCTTGTGTTCGTAGTTTTGATGAAATGAAGCGGGTTGAAAAAGAAATTAAAACAACAAAAGAGCGGATGGATCTATTTACAGAAAAGGTAAACAGTCTCGATCATTCCCTTATACAAGCATCAGATGATATGGCAATGGATGTGATCGTAACAAACGTATACAAGGCATTGAACCAAGCCAAGCAAGATAATTTGCAGCTAAAACATTTACAACAGCAAGCACAACAACATGAACAGGATAAACAAGCAACTGAAAACGAAATAAAAGAGGCAAACACGAAACTAAACAATTTGATGGAGCAAGCAAATTGTGCCACATTAGAAGAACTGGAAAAAGTAGAAGCAGCTTTTAGACAGAAAAAAATGTATTCGGAAAAAATCGTACAGTTAGAAGAAGAATTGCTTGAAGTAGGAAATGGCCTAACGTTGGATAAATTACTAGAAGAGGCCAAGAGTGCAGATAATGATTTAATTGATAATGAGCTAGAAGAACTTAGTCGAAAACGAGATGACTTAGACAGTAATAGGTCGGTTATCGAACAAGAGCATGGTGTCGTAAAAAAGGAATACGAAGATAAAATTGAAGGAACAAACTTTGCATCGGTTCAAGCAGCTGAAGAAAAGCAAAGCGTATTAGCAAAAATTACACACTTCACCGACCAATATGTGAACTATAAATTAGCTTCCTTGTTACTAAAAAAAGGTATCGAATTTTATCGTGAACAGAATCAGAGTCCAATCATGAATCGCGCAAGTCAAATTTTTCAACGTCTTACATTACATTCATTTGACGGCATTACAGTTGATTTTGATGAAAAGGATCAACCTGTTATCATGGGGATCCGAAACGGTAATGATAAAGTGAAAGTGTCTGGTATGAGCGATGGAACGACCGATCAACTATACCTAGCTCTAAGAATAGCAAGCATTGAAAAATCCGTAATCGAAAATGAACCCATTCCACTAATCGTTGATGATATACTTGTTCATTTTGATGACGAAAGGTCAAAAGAAACGTTGAAAATTTTGCTAGAGCTATCAAAACAAACGCAAGTTATCTTCTTTACCCACCACGCTCGGCTTATTGAATTAATGAAAGAAGTGACGGTGGAAGATAGTTTTCAGCAAGAGGAAATAGAGAGTGCTGGGGCTTATGTGATGAATTGATGTGGAGTGGTTGATGGTTTGGTGTCAGTTCCTGCTACACTAAAGTGATAGATAAGTGGGGGACTGATACCATTACTTAGGATAGTAAAGGGGATTTTGGTTTAGAGATTGCCATCTTTATAGAAACGGTGAAGCTGGAAACGTGTACCGATTTGATTATTGAAAGCATTAGACAAGGCGAATACCCAACAGATTTGTCTTTAACCGCAACCCCAGCAATGTTTAACGGTATAATAGCAGTGTAAAAATACTTGTTATGCAAGTATTTTTACACTGCTATTTATTTTGAACAAAAATTCACCTCAAGTTAACACCAGGAAATTCATGGAGTAATGGTTTAAGAAGTATATATGATAGAATATATAGACAAAGAAAACAAGCTGATAACCGACTTAGGAGTGGAACGAGATTGAACAAAACAGACATAGCCGATATTCGAAAACAATTCAAATTAAATAATGATTTATTAAAAATTCATGAAATCTTTAATGTGTACATTATGAAAGAGTCGAGTGAGATTTATCATCATGAAAGTTTACCTTTTGAAATGCTGGAAGAGGAACAGAAAGAGTTATTTATGAACAACTTTAAAAAAGTACTAACAGGCCAGTTGGACGAGAAGTTGTTTGAGTTAAAGTTTCAACGTGATGTGGAAGATAACAGTCAGCTCATTCTTCATCAAGGTCTACTAAGTAACGACACAGAAGAGTGGAAAGGTCATATGCTTCGCCTTGTTGAAAAAATGCTAAAAGATAAGCAATATGAAATGGATATTGTTGTGAGCTTTATTCGGGGAGAATATATGAAGCCGATGAAAGCTCGTAATGAAGAGGCTGAAGAAAGTGAACGAGATACCGTTTATTCCCATTCCTTTATTCTATGCAGTGTGAATAAAACGCAAGATCCGAAAAAGGAATTACTGTTTGACTATGTTGAAAAGGAGTTTAAGTACAATATTGTCGTTGATCCAATTATCAATCTGAAAGCTCCAGTATCTGGATTTCTATTCCCTTGCTTCACGGAAAATGCTGCAGATGTCAACCATATTCTTTATTCGGCGGGGAAAAAATATGAACTGAATTATCATTTTATCGAGGAAGTATTAAATGCAGAAGAAACGATGACTGCTGCAGAGGATAAAATTGTATTTGAGGAAATTGTGAGACATGTTGCAGGTGACCAAATCAATACATCCACCCTTTCCAATGTGTATGATGAAATTCATCGTGTCGTGGAGGAGAATGAAGAGGAAGATGTACCGAAATTAGACTACAAAGATGTGGAAAAGGTTTTAAAAGTGAGCGGGGTAAAAGAAGTCGATACAGAAAAGGTTGAATCTGCTTTTAAAACAGTGATTGATGATGAAACATATGAGTTAAAAGCAAGTAACGTTGTACCGAAATATACATCAAAGTCGATCAAAATCGAGACAAAAGCAGCGAATGTTGCCATTAGTCCACAAGATTTAAGATATGTTCGTCAAGTACATTTCAACGGGAAACGTTTTTTAATGATTGAAGTGGAAGAAAATACGGTGATTGAGGGCTTTGAAATGATACCGGAAGCTTTGTTTCAAAAAGCGGAAGATGATGAGGAAGAATGATTGATGGAAATGGGGGACAGGTAGGTTGGAAAAGGAATCTGTCTCTCTTTTCTGTAGGTATCTTGCGGTTTTTGTTGAGGTTTGAATTTAATTGCTCAAAAATACATTCCTAGCTAGTGGCAACTTATCGATTGAATGTTAATTAGAAGTGTTCCATTTGTTTAGACAAAGTAATACGTAGATTGGAGATGAAAATATGAATGATCCTATTATAATTGTTGGAGCCGGTTTAAGTGGCCTTCGTGCGGCATCTATGCTTATTTCAAAGGGTATCAAGTGTAGAGTTCTGGAGGCGCGGGGGCGAATCGGGGGTAGAGTTTTAAGTAGGAAGGCTGAGGACAGAACTGATCTCGGTAAGTATGATCTGGGACCAACATGGTTTTGGCCGCAACATGAGCCTGTTATCTCCGGCCTTGTTAGTGAATTCGAGTTACATACATTCCTACAGCACACGAAAGGATCAATGCTTTTCGAACAGTCCCAAAATGAACCTATACAGCGGCATGTTCTACCAGAAGGGGCTATGGAGAAATCGGTTCGGCTTGCTGGTGGGGTTCGATCCCTCATTGACGCCGTATCAGCAACACTTCCCTCTAAGACGGTGGAATTAGATACGCGTGTAACGGCAATTCGGATGAATGAAGATGGAACGGTTACCGTTGAGGCAGACATTAAGGATGGAACGAAGAAGCGTATACGCACAGGAGCTGTTATTTTAGCATTACCGCCCCGAATAGTGGCACAACGCATCGCATTTTCACCTTCTCTATCATCCAAACTTATAACGAGCTTGGAAAATAAGCCCACATGGATGGCAGGACAGGCCAAGGTGGTTGCGGTTTATGATCGTCCCTTTTGGCGAGAAGATGGTCTTTCCGGCCAGGTAACAAGTTGGTGTGGTCCCTTGCAAGAGATCCATGATGCATCACCAGATACTGGTAATGGTGCACTCTTTGGCTTTTTCGGGATACCCGCAAAGATACGCCAAGAGCTGGGAGAGGAAAAAGTTCGCAAACTTGTCATTGACCAATTGACTCGTCTCTTTGGGCCCTCCGCTGAAAAACCAATTTCCCTTCTATACAAGGATTGGTCCAGCGATCCCGACACTGCGGTTGACGATGATTCCATACCACTTAGTGATTTTCCAAACTATGGTCTACCGTTAAATAATGGCGCGTGGGAAAAGAAGATCATTTTTGCCGGTACAGAAACATCTTCTGATCATGGAGGACACCTTGAAGGAGCACTTCGATCAGCAGAGCATGCGACTTTAGAAGTTATGGAGTTATACAAAGCACATTTATGATACGCTCCATTTGAAAATATACTACCTCATAAAAAGCACATTTTAATCCGTTATTGAAAAAAACAAACAGTATAAACAACAATGTAAATCGAACATAATTTTGGGAGGTATAATAACCTCCCCTTTGTTACATCCCATGTCAACGCTTTTCATCCTTTTTTGTTTTATCAAAGTTTGATAAGGATTATCTATTCAATAATTTTTAATAAAAGCAATTAAGAGCAGTTTACCGCAATTGATCCATTTAATGAAATAACACTTAAAGAGTGTATCTAAACTGTTGTAGGCACGCCGATGCCACATAATAAAAATTTGACAAAATTGTGAACATGACTAATGATAGAGATAAAGGGGATGGGTTCATGAAGTCTAATATAAAAATACTGAATGTTGTGAAGTTGGTTGGGTACACGGTGCTTACGCTCGGAATTGCTATTTTCTTATATGGATTCTTTGTAAGCGAATACAGTGCTGTGACAGCAATTGGTATTGGGATCGTTATGGGGGCTGTTTTTATCTTTCTAATGGGGGTTTTCTTTGTTGCTACCGAAGAAATGGAGAAAAATACAGCCAAAGGGGTCTTGCTTGATCCATCAAAAAAGTGAAAACGAAAAGGAGCACCCTTACAAAGGATGCTCCTTTAGCTTCAGCACCATATACGCCGCTATCCAGGTGCTTACACTTTTCGTTTTTTAAGCCATATCCCATACCATGATTAGGAGAGTACCCAATATACTGAATATGGCTATTGCAAATCCATAAATGAGGCTCGTATAGATGGTCTTTTTATCCTTTGTTTCCCCGGCATGCATAAATACAATGAGTTGCAAACTAGCTTGCACAAACGCAGTAATGAGCAAGATGGTCATCCCTGCTGCAAATGACAGATCAAAGAAATAAACAGACAGTGCAACAATGGTAAGAACCAAAGAAAAGACAAAGCCAATGACTTGTTTTCGCGGAAATAATTCGCCCATGTTACATCATTCCTTTCAAATAGATAAAGCTGAAGATAAAGATCCATACGATATCTAAGAAGTGCCAGTACAAGGAAAAGATAAACGACTTATTCGCAGTTCCTGTCGTGATTCCGTTCTTTTTCACTTGTAGCATAATAAACAATCCCCAGAACAAACCGATTGTTACATGTACACCATGCGTACCGAGTGTCGTTAGCAAACTGGCGGTGAATGCACTGATTTGCAGGCCGGCACCAACATGTACATAATGCACAAACTCATAAATTTCTACACCCAGGAAGGTAAGACCAAGCAGCAATGTAACCGTAAAAAAGCTTAGCATCGCCTTTTTATTGCCAATCCGCATCGCGTGGACGCCGAGTCCAATCGTAAAACTGCTTGTTAAGAGTACAAAGGTTTCGATGAGTACCGGTGTAATTTCAAAGATTTCTGCGCCAACTGGACCGTTTCCTGTACGATTTTCCAGGGTAAAGTAAACGGCAAACAAGGTGGCGAACAACATGATCTCGGCTCCAAGAAAAATCCAAAAACCGACAATATTGAGTTGGTTTTGTTCCGATCTATATTCAAGAGGAAGCGCATGATCCATTTTCATTAGCTAACACCTCGCATTTTCTTTTCCGTATCTTCAATTTCCTTGGCAGAAATGTAATGCCCGTCATCTTTTTCAAATGAACGATAGGCCATAAATGCAAATATCACGATTGTTGTAATAATTGCCGGTATCCACATGCTGAATACGAAGGCAAATCCCCATGCAAAGAAAACACAACTCAACAGGAATGGCCAGCCACTATTATTGGGCATGTGAATTTTTTCTATCTTGTCACTAAATATCGGACGGTCATTTTTCTTGTGATCCCAGAATGCTTCAATGGAATCTACTTCAGGTGTGGTTGCAAAGTTGTACTCCGGCACTGGGCTGTGTGTCGCCCACTCCAGTGTACGTGCGTCCCACGGATCTGCACTAATATCCCTGGAAGCATGGCGGACACTGTAATACACGTTATAGACAATTAACACAAACCCTATTGCGAGTCCAATGGCACCAGCAAACGAGAGTAAGTTAAGTGGACCAAAACCAGTCGCTTCCGAGTAGGTGTACATTCTCCGTGCCTGACCATCCAGACCGGTAAAGAACATCGGGAAGAACGTTACATTAAAGCCGATCGCAATAAACCAGAACGCCCATTTACCAATTCGTTCACTTAACATGAAGCCAAACATTTTCGGCCACCAGTATGTCAGGCCGGCAAGCATAGCAAATACAACCCCAGGAATAATCGTGTAATGGAAATGTGCCACTAGAAACATCGTGTTATGGTATTGATAATCAGCACTTGCCATTCCTAGCATAACCCCGGTCACCCCGCCGATGGTGAAAATAGGGATGAAACCGATGGAATAAAGCATTGGCACGGTAAATTCAATTTTTCCTTTCCACATCGTCAGTAGCCAGTTAAAGATCTTAATCCCGGTCGGAATCGCAATTGCCATCGTTGTAATTGCAAAAATACTATTGGTTAATGGACCTTGCCCCATAGTAAAGAAGTGGTGCGTCCAAACCAGGAATGATAAGAACGAAATAATGACGATGGAAGCAACCATCGATTTATATCCAAATAAGTTACGCCGTGCAAACGTAGAGATTACCTCACTATAGACTCCGAATGCTGGTAAAACTAAAATATACACTTCCGGATGTCCCCAAATCCAGAACAGGTTGGCCCAGAGCATATCCATTCCGCCATTCGTTGTGGTAAAGAAGTTTGCTCCGAATAACCGGTCCATCGTACCAAGTAATAATGTAATCGTTAATACTGGAAAAGCGAACACCACAATAACGTTGGTAATGAAAGCAGTCCAAGAGAACATTGGCATTTTCATTAATTTCATGCCAGGTGCCCGCATTTTTAAGATGGTTGTAATAAAGTTGATCCCGGAAATTAGGGTGCCGATCCCGGCAATTTGAATCGACAGCATATAATAGTTGGTGCCAACTGATTGGCTAAAATCATTTCCGGCAAGCGGGAAATACGATGTCCAACCTGCGTCTGGTGAACCGCCAACAACGAATGAAATGTTAAATAACATTGCACCCATAAAATATAACCAGAAACTAAGGGCGTTCAACCGCGGAAATGCTACGTCCCGGGCTCCAATTTGTAAAGGGACAACAAAGTTCATTAATGCATAGATAAAGGGCATTGCCATAAAGATAATCATGACGACCCCATGTGTGGTAAAGACTTCGTTGTAATGCTGGGCGTCTAGGAACGCATTTTCAGGCACAGCAGTTTGCGCCCGCATCATAATCGCATCTACTCCACCACGAAAGAGCATGAGCAATGCGGATATTAAATACATAATACCAATTCGTTTATGATCAACGGTTGTCAGCCATTCACGCCATAAATATCCCCATTTTTTAAAATAGGTCAAACCAGCAATAATCGCAATTACTGTTAGACCAATGGCAACCATCGATGCATAAATGAGAGGATCTGCATGAGGAATGGCAAACCGATCAAAGTAGTTCATACTTGTTTTCTCCTTTCAAAAGTCGTTAGCAAATGTTGAAGCTATTTATTCATGATGATGCTGTTCGGCATCATCCGTATTGTTTTTATTTCCTTCTTGCGTGATATCCGATCCATGCTGGTGTCCACCATGATGGCCCTCTGGAGGTGGCAAGAAGGTTAAGTGTGTACCACTAAACGTCATTTGGCCAAGATGACCAGGCTTAAGCAGCTCGTCAAATTTTTCTTCGGTAATTGGTTTAGCTGTTTTCAGTACATCGTCAACCCATTCATCAAACTTTTTAGCAGGCATGGCTTTGACCTGGAATACATTTTCGGCAAATCCTTCACCGCTAAAGTTGGCATTACGGCCCATATACTCACCAGGCTCATCTGCTGCCAAGTGCAGTGTCGTCACCATATCGGACATGGCATATTTCTGCCCGCCAAGCTGCGGAATCCAGAAGCTTGTGATCGGTCCATACGAATAGAGTTTAAATTCAATGGCACGATTGGTTGGAATGTATAGGTAGTTAACCGTCTCGATATTTTCTTCCGGATAACTAAAATGCCATTTCCAATTCGAACTAGAAGCATAAATAATTAGTGGTTCCTGCTCTTCATAACCTTCAGGTGTCGCTTCTACCTGATACGTCGATTTGACGGTAACGATAGAAAGAAACACAATGATAATAACTGGAATAGCAACAATAATGGATTCAATCCACTTACTTCCTTCGATATGCGGCGGTTCATAATCATCTGGCTGCTTGGAAGCTCGGTATTTAAAGACAACAAAAACTAACAGACTAAATACCGCAATGACAATGATAGCCATGGTTGCGATTGATATCCAAATCACATTGGTTGTTGTTTCTGCTTGCGGGCCTTTTGGATCTAACACCTTTAAAGGCTCACAACCGGCAAGCATAATAAGTGTAACGATAAGCGAACTTAAAAAAGTCCATTTTATTTTCAATGAAAGTACCCCTTTCCATTCATTTTGCAACTTCAACTATAGTAAAATCCTTCATAATGTGATTAACTTCACAGTTGGCATACTCTATTAATGCCACAGGCAAAAATAAAAGGCAATACTTTGTGATTAATGTCACAAATTAGTCATGAATGTTTGTCAAAAAGTGTTCATGAATGGCGCTCGGGTATATGAGGGGCTTCGGGATAATGGGGATCGAACAGGGGATAGCCAATTAAAAGAGGACACCTGCTGGATGCGTCCTGGAAACATAAGATATCGATTAACAGTTAGGAAAACCGATAGAAAGTAAGGAGAACAACTGGCTCGAGCTGATAACTGTATTTAGATAAACAAGTGGAATGGGATTTTTTGTTACTAAATATGTTAAAATTAAATCATATACAAATTTTCAAAATTGGAGTTGTGAGAAAATGTATGTAAAGCATTTAAGGTGTAGGATCGGATGGTAATAAAAGATGGAAGTATTAAGAAGTTTGTAGCAAGTGGCTTCTTTGCATTGGCTGGTGCCTTTTGCAACTTTTTAATAACGTGGGGATTCTTTCAATCATTCGTAGTGTTCATCATCTTCTTTTTTGCATGCCTTTTAAATTATGAAAGTGATGATAATAAAAAAACGGATAAGGGCTTTGAATTGTTTTATAAGAATCTTTCAAACAGAAGGAAATTTATACGAAATATGTGGTTGCTTCCGGTTACGTTGGGAGCGTCAATGTTACCCTGGTTTGTGCCATCATCTTTTGAGCTTTGGAGAAAAATTATTATAACACTTATATTGCTAGGGTTAACTGTTATATCGGTATCTTATTCATATGCAAAGTGGAAAAGGGAAAATAAAAAAAGCTGATTAATAAGCGTTACATATCATTTATAGTGAATTTCCATTAACGGGTACCTTAACCGAATAACATATTTATTTAACAGGCCATTTTGTGAAATATTACGTTTTACTGTGGGGTTTAGACTCACTCTCAAGCAGTACTGAATAATTCAACGCATTGTGGTTACGTTAATAATGAAATTGTTGCTTCTATATTGGGGGAAATTTGTATTATGTTTACCCAATATTTTTATTTTAATTATATGGCAACAATCTATAGGTCAAAACGTATGATAATGGAGGCGATAACATGGTTAAAGACTCATATGCTCCAAAAGAAAAAAATAACAAAGCCAAAAGATCGAATGAACACAGAAGAAACAAGGGCAAGTCAAATGCAAGAAATACAGAGTCTTGACAGGAACACTTGGGACGGATGCGCCGTTACGTGTATGTTAAAAGAGTAAATTGGAAGAGTGGATAGGTTTGTACCACTGATAGCTATAGCGCGAATAAAAATAAAGCCCACACAAATGTTAGTGTATCACGATTTGTGTGGGCTTTTGTATTTTTTAGAAATGGTTTTGTCATCCATTCAAATGTCCAGAGCGGGTTAGTGAATCGAACGCCATGTTCCATCATGCTTCTTGTACTTGTTCCACTCGTTTAATAAAGAAGGATAGGATTAAACTGATAATCCCGAATAAAAAGATTGCAAAATATGCGTCATTAATTCCCTGAATGGAAGCTTCCATAACCATATGTGCTTTCGTTTGACCGTTTGTTCCGCCATGTGTCATGAGATCCTCTAGATGTGTATTGGTTCTGGTTGTCATGATGGTCACAAGCAGTGAAGTACCGATTGCACCTGCTACTTGTCTAGCAGTGTTCGAGATGGCAGTACCATGCGCATGAAGACTGGATGGCAGTTGATTGAGTCCTGCGGTTTGGACCGGCATTAGAAATAACGCCATCCCAATGCGGCGGCCTGCATACAGTAAAATCAGAAACGTATAGCTGGTAGCGTCTGTCAAATCTGTAAAGGTATAGGTTGTGGCTAGAATGATCGCTGTTCCGATAATCGACAACCATTTTGCACCGAAGCGATCAAAAAGTTTTCCAACAGCTGGACTCAATAATCCCATTAATAGTGCACCAGGCAACATTAGTACCCCTGCCTCCAAAGCGGTAAAGCCTCGAGCATTTTGCAGGTACAGCGGTAGTAAAATCATATCTGCATACATGACCATCGTAATCACACAATTAATGATTGTAGTCAAAGTAAACATGTTATATTTAAAGGCTTTAAGGTCGAGAAACGGCTGTTTAGAAATCAACTGTCGCCACGTAAACAATCCGATTGCAATGATACCCACTGCAAGAGACACGAGTACCTCTATGTTGGACCAACCTTTATTGCCGGCCTCACTGAATCCGTAAAGAAGCCCCCCAAATCCGATTGTTGAAAGAACTAAACTAATCATGTCAATTTTGCTTTGGGATGTTTCCGATACGTTTTTTAGAAAAATAAAGGCGCAGATGATTATGATGACTACAAAAGGAATCATGCCATAAAACAAGACTTGCCAAGGAAAAGCATCCAAAACATAGCCAGTAAGCGTAGGCCCTATTGCAGGAGCAAAAATAATCGCAAGCCCAACTGTGCCCATCGCAGTTCCCCGCTTATGTGGAGGGAAAAGCGATAAAACTACATTCATCAGCAATGGCATTGTAATTCCCGTGGAAGCTGCTTGAATTAACCGTCCAGTAAGCAATACCGGGAAATTCGGTGCGATGGCCGATACAATCGTTCCAATTAGGAAAATAAACATCGAGCTCAAGAATAACTGACGAGTCGTAAACCGTTTCATTAGAAAGCCTGTAACCGGAATCAACACGCCATTTACCAACATATATCCCGTTGTAAGCCATTGCCCCGTTGAAGCTTCAATATTAAAATACTCCATTAATTTCGGGAGGGCAACAGTCATCGTGGTTTGGTTAAATATCGTAAAGAAGGCCCCCAAAATCATAATAGTCAAAATGGGAATCTTTTTTATAGAACTGCTTTCAGTTGCTGCACTTTCCGTCAAACCAATTCATCCTTTCGAAACTAATGTAGATAATTTACACTGTGTATAATAAAAACATAAATTCAATTATAGGTTTAAGGAAAGATGATTTCAAGATACAATAATTAACAAAGTGTCTATTAGTTTACATAAATAACACTAATGTAGGTGAATTTAAAAATACACTACATATATTTATGAATTGTTGATTTGTGGAAGGGTAGGAAATATAAAATGAGTAAGAACAAGAACAAGATAGACCCACGCATCATCCGTACACGTCAATTGCTTCGAGATGCTTTTATTGGATTGCTTCAGGAAATCGATATTGAAAAAATATCTGTAAATAGCCTGACTGAACGCGCTGGCATCAATCGCGTTACCTTCTATCTGCATTATCGAGACATAACCGATATGATGGAAAAGCTGGCAGATAATATGATTGAGGATATTTCTCATGTGGTGGATCAAGCAACGGCTATACAACAACCTAAGGAAAAGTTAGATTGGGAAAGGATGATGGCAAAATTTCTCGAACAGATAGCCAAAGATGCAAATTTCTATAAAACCGTTCTCTCGACTAAAGGAATACCAATCTTTAGAAATCATCTATTACAGTTTATAGAAGAAAGGATAATTTCAAGTGTGGAGCGAAGGGGGAGTGACTCACGCATTCATAAAGCCGGCATTCAAAAAGATATTCTAATCTGGTATGATTCTGCTGCTCTTATAGGTGTAATTATCGCGTGGCTTAGAAATGACATGCCATATACACCTTCTTATTTAGCTAAACAATTTTATTTGATTCATAATAGGAAATGACAAAGCCCAGGCACTCGATGGCTAAATCAAATCAGCTTCAAAAAGAACGCCATCAAGGTTACCGTTTCTAAACCAAATTATCGGCAAAATGTCCTTCATTCAATTTTTACAGTACACAGTGTGGATGAACCGTTTTGGTTGTAAGCATCCTCCTTCTCTCCAAAGAATAGGCAAAAAAACCAGATGAACAAAGAAGAGTAAAAGGCAAATCTAATACAAGAAATACCGAGTCGTGACTGTGAACCATGGGAAATGTCCACCAAATTAAAGTTGCTCTTGTATGACAGATCGTACAAGGGCAAAGAAGGGAAGTCTTGTTAAGATCTACAGACTTCCCTTTTATTTATCTATAGAATGATATGAAAAATAAGTGTATCCGCCATCCGCTCTTTCAGATTGAAAATGAATTGGTGGATTGAAAGATGTCTGAACCCTTATTTCCAAACTTAAATCAATTAATCCAGTAGTTCAGCTCAGTGGTGTCAAACTAACATTTTCATACCCTGATTTTTAATTACTTTACTTACTTCACTAATGTGCCTGCGTCCTTTGGGTGCACTCCATGACGATAATAATCCATATAGGAAGGTGTCATCGGTTGATGTCCAAGGATGATGTCTGCAGCTTTTTCGGCTAACATCAACACCGGTGCATGGATATTCCCGTTCGTCGTATGAGGCATAGCAGAAGCATCAACGACCCGTACATTGTCTAGGCCATGAACCTTCATGGTTAGCGGATCCACAACAGCCATCGGATCTGAAGCGGGCCCCATTTTTGCCGTGCAAGATGGATGAAGTGCTGTCTCGGCATCATTCGCTACCCACTCCAAAATTTTCTCATCTGTTTGAACAGAAGGACCAGGTGAAATTTCGCCTAAACTGTAAGGCGCTAACGCTGGCTGCGAAAGGATTTCCCTGGAAACGTGTACTGCTTCAATCCACTCCCGGCGATCTTCTTCCGTGGACAGATAGTTAAATACGATACTTGGGTGCTGAAAAGGATCACGCGAACGAATCTTTAGGCTTCCTCTGGAGTTGGAATACATCGGACCAACGTGTACCTGGAATCCATGTTTCGTGTCCGCCTTTTGCCCATCATATCGAACCGCAAGCGGAAGGAAATGGAACATTAGATTCGGATAAGGAACATGGTCATTCGAACGGGCAAAGCCGCCACCTTCAAAATGATTCGATGCTGCTGGTCCGGTACGTCCAAGTAGCCACTGCAAGCCAATCCAAGGCATTTTTGCTTTATTCAGGCTAGGTTGTTCCGAAACAGGCTGCGGACAAGCGTGCTGAATATATACTTCAAGATGATCCTCGAGATTTTCACCTACACCAGGAAGGTCAACGACAGGTTTGATGCCAAGCGAGCGAAGATGGTCAGCGTTTCCCACACCCGACAACTGAAGTAGTTGTGGCGTGTTGAATGCACCACCAGAAAGGATAACTTCTCCCGCTTTAACATGATAGGTTTTCCCATTTTTTTGGTATGTCACACCATTTGCTCGAGTACCGTCAAAGTCGATACTGGTAACAGAAGCACGCGTCTCCACTGTAAGGTTTTTGCGTCGCATTGCGGGACGTAAATATGCACGCGAAGCGGACACTCGTCTGCCATTGTGCACTTGACTATCGAATGGTCCGAATCCTTCTTGACGAAAACCATTCACATCGGGTGTTCTCGAATAACCAGCCTCTTCAGCAGCATCAAAAAAGGCTTGAAATAGAGGATTCGTGGCAGGCCCGCGCTTCAGTTTAATTGGACCGTGATGACCACGATACTCATCAGATGAATCTGCTCCGAAAGTGGATTCTAGTCGTTTAAAATATGGAAGGCAATGGGCATAATCCCACGTTTCCATACCTGGTGCAGATCCCCACCGGTCATAGTCCATCGGGTTGCCACGCTGGTAAATCATCCCGTTAATGGAACTTGATCCTCCTAGTACTTTCCCCCGAGCATGCGCGACGCGTCGCCCATTCATGTAAGGCTCAGGGTCAGTAGCATAGATCCAGTCATAGAAGCGATTGCCTGACGGGAACATCAAAGCTGCTGGCATTTGAATAAACAGATCCCATGGATAATCACTGCGCCCCGCTTCCAAGACAAGAACACTGTTCGATTTATCTGCACTTAGACGGTTACCGAGTACAGAACCCGCACTACCGCCACCAACGATTACATAGTCATATGTTTGTTTCATCTGTAAAACCTCCTTAAAAATCTATGTGTTTCTTTCATTATTTAAAACAATTATGAAAACCAATGAATCGGCTCTGGCTTCAGATTATGGAAAACATGTTTCGTTTCCTGGTATTCTTCCAACCCGGTTTTTCCTAATTCGCGGCCAATGCCGGATTGTTTAAAGCCGCCCCAGGGTGCATGCGGGAAGTACAGGTTAAAATCATTGATCCAGACCGTTCCCATCCGCATCTTGGCCACACATCGTTCGGCTTTGGCTATATCTTTTGTCCAAACCCCACCGGACAATCCGTAAATCGAGTCATTTGCTAGATTGATAGCTTCATCTTCTGTCGTGAATTTCTCCACCGTAATTACCGGACCAAACCCTTCATTCTGAACAACGCTCATATCCGTTGTGCAGTTTGTAAGAATTGTAGGCAAGTAGAAAAAGCCGTTTTGTAATGCTGAATCATTCGGGCGCTTGGCACCAACGGCAACGGTTGCACCTTCCTTGATGCCTGCTTCCACATAGTTGATCACTTTATTTAAATGTTCCTGAGAAATAAGCGGTCCCATTTGTGTTGTTTCATCAAAACCATTGCCAAGTTTGATGTTTTGGACCCGATCTACTAATTGCTGAACAAAATCATCATGAATGCTTTCTTCTACAATCAATCTTGTACCCGCAGAACAAATTTGCCCAGCGTGGAAAAAGACCGCATTCATTGCCTGGTCAATGGCTGTTTCCAAATCTGCATCAGCGAAGACAACATTGGGATTTTTTCCGCCAAGTTCTAATGCAAGTTTTTTCACATTAACACTGGCAGCCTGCATGATCTTTTTCCCAGTTTGAATCCCGCCAGTGAAGGAGATAAGATCGACATCAATATTATTGGAAAGTTCGGCACCAACGGTATCTCCCGCTCCGAGAACTAGATTGGCAACGCCTGCTGGTATGCCCGCTTCTTCCATTAATTCAAATACTTTCACATGGGTAAGCGGTGTGATTTCACTTGGCTTGATCACTAACGTGTTGCCGGTAACCAATGCTGGTGCAAGCTTCCAAGACGCTTGTAGCAATGGGTAATTCCATGGTGTAATTTGTCCGCATACACCAACCGGTTCTTTAACCACCTTACTAACAGAATTCGGTAATGGGGAATCAATGATTTCTCCGCCGTCTTTATCTGCTATTTCGGCATAATAGCGGAATACGCCAGCAATATCTTCCATATCACCGCGGCTTTCCTCAACTGTTTTCCCGGTATCCAGAGACTCGAGCTCTGCTAATTCTTCTTTGTCACGTTCAATGAAATCAGCAATTTTGCCGACGATCTTACCACGTTCGGTAGCTGGTGTTGTCGGCCAAGGACCGTGATCGAACGCTTTTCTGGCAGCGGCGATTGCTGTTTGTGCATCGGCAACATCTCCTTCTGCCGCAACTGCAATAACTTCTTGATTAAATGGATTGATAATTTCTCTTGTCTTTTTTGAGATGGAATTGACCCATTGACCATCTATATATTGTTGCTTTATTGCCAACGTTACCCCTCCTACACTTTATATTAATTTCGTTAAGAAAAAATTTAACGTTTTTAACAAAACAAATGTATCATGGAGGCTTTTGTTTGTCAAAAAGAAAATCTTAAAAATTTCCTTGAATCCATTCATCATCGAAAATGTAAAAGATCCATTGCAGTTTATGATTTGACAATAATTTTTAAATCGTTAATATTAAGTTCGTAAAGAAAAGATTTAACAAATTTAATTTATTTAATGTTATGGGGGTGATGAAATGCTGGATGGGCAAGAAGAACATGATGCACATGATGAACAAATACGACAAAAAGTTGAACAGGCAAAGGATCAAGTGATTGGTGCCATTTCGGAAACGATGGACTTATATGGAGTGACACCGTCCGCTGGGAAATTGTATGCGATGATGTATTTTAAAGAGCAAATGAATCTGGATGAAATGCGTCAAGAGCTTGGGATGAGTAAACCAAGCATGAGTACGAGCGTCCGTAAGCTACAGGATAATGGGATGGTGAAAAAAACATTTCAGAGGGGTTCTAGAAAACATACGTACGTAGCAGAGAAGGACTTTTTCCGTTCGTTCATGTCATTTTATTGTCAAATGTGGGAACGAGAAGTAACGATGAATATGGAAGCGATCAATCATGCGGAGGAGGACCTACAGGAAATTTTGAACGATGATACCGTTGCGGAGGATATACGGGAAGAAGTGACAGCGGATTATGAATTACTTGAATCGTCAAAGGTGTATTATCGCTGGCTGGAACGATTAACGGCCAGCATACGAACAGGGGAAATTTTTGAATTTTTACCGAAAAACCTAGAAGAAGACAAATAACTCAACATGAAAAGGGGTATGTATTTAATGTTTTTTAAAAAGCTGAACGTGGGTATTCTGTTCATTTTGTTAGTGGTGCTCACGGCCTGTGGAAGTACAAGTAATGGAGAGGAAAAGGATTCAGGTGAAACAGATGAAGTGAAAACGATTAAAATGGGACAAATCAACTGGGCAGAGAATGTCGCTGTTACAAACATGTGGAAGGTCATTTTAGAAGATGAAGGCTACAATTTGGAACTGAAATTATTGGATATGGGAGCACAGATGGCAGGTGTTGCAAATGGTGACCTTGACGTCAGTCCTGAGGTATGGCTGCCAATACAGGATGCCAGTTATTTAGAGCGCTATAAAGATGAGGCCAACTTCTCGGATGAATCCTGGTATGATAATGCCAAAGTCGGTTTGGTTGTTCCCAAATACATGGACGATATCAATAGTATTGAGGATTTAAATGCCCATAAGGATGAATTTGAAGGTGAAATAACAGGATTTGAACCTGGAGCTGGAACAATGGTAGTAACCGGTGAAATGATAGATGAGTATGGTCTTGACTTTGAATTGATCCAAAGTTCTGAAACGGCGATGATTGCGTCAATCGGCAAGGCGATAGATAATAACAAGCCTATAGTTGCACCACTTTGGAGTCCACACCGCGTATTTTCGGAAATGGATCTGAAGTATTTGGATGATCCGAAAAAAGTGTATGGCGAGGCAGAAAAGATCTATCATGCTACCCGCCATGGATTTGCTGATGACTTTCCTGAGGTAGACAAATGGCTGAAAAACTGGAAAATGAATGATGACCAAATTGGCGACCTAATGAGTATGATCAACGAAGCAGATGACCCAGCAGATGGTGCAGCCAAATGGGTGGAGGATAATCAAGAATTGGTTGATGAGTGGCTAGAGAAATAAAGACTAAAAAAGCGCCTTGAAAAAGGTGCTTTTTTTTGGTCACTTCGTACGAGAACATCGACCTGAAACGCGAAAACATCGACCCGAGAACGAGAACATCCAACAGAATTGTAAAAATTAGTAAGGCTAATTATGTATGAATTGGTAACCATCGGCTGTTTCTTACTGACTCTCTATATTCTGACTCCCTATATTACTAGCATATTCAAAAAGCTTTGATTCCTCATAGTCGGATAACACACGTTTTGGAATAATGGTTTGGTTGAATGGATCTATTCCTCGAACCTCTGCAACCAGCATTTCACCTTTATAAATGTTGTAGGCGGTTCGATCATCACTCGGCTCTATTTGCTTTTTGTTGAACAATTCATTTGATTTGCTTTCCTCCACAAAATCACTCCTAACTTTTTTTTTTAGTTTCTCTCACTGAAGATGTTTTATACACCTTATAGATCCGCGCGCAACCTTCACATCCCCTGTCCCTTCAAAACATTCTATATATTATGGTAAACTAAGGAATAAACCGTTTTTTCTGGGGAGGAGTCCGATAATTTGGATTTACATAAAAAGGTTTCCAAGCTTACGAAAGCTGAATTAGTTGATTTAGTCATGGATTTGGTCGATGGGGATGAGAATGTTGAGAAGAAAGTGGAATTTAAACTTGTCAGCCCTAATGACGAAGTAAAGGCTAGTAAACAATTAATCAGACAGTATATTAATGAGAATAAGAGACGGGGGTTCATCTCCTGGCGAAATGTGCATGCTGCGCTTCAAGGTGCGGAGATGGTACTTGATAAAGGCCGGGATAAGCTTGTCAATGGAGAGGAACAGACTGCGATTCGGTTAGGAATTGCGGTGGTTTCCATTGCGATTGACATGTTTCAATATGCGGATGATTCCGGTGGCGATATTGGTTACATCATCAATAAAGGCATCACACTTCTGAAGGATGCATCGTCTATGGTGCTTCTATCAAGTAATCAGCGCGTACAGGATAACATGTTTAAGCTAATCCTAAAGGAAGCGACGCATCAACGATATGACGGCAGGAGTGACCAGCGCATTGATCTGTTAGACGTATGTACGGTATACGCTGCCCGTTCCACTGCCAGACAGAAGCTTGAGGAGACGTTGGATAAACTTTTACGGGAAATTTCGGCTAGCTCATCCTGGTCATCGGATTCTGATCAGCAGTCTATCATGCAGCTGCAGTTAAATATTCTCGAGCGAAATGGGGAAACGGAGAAAGCAGAACAGCTTATCAGAGAAAATATGGATTTTAGTAAGTTTAGGGAAATGGCGATTGAAAAAGAAATGACTAATGAAAATTATGCTTCTGCGTTAAAAATTTGTGAGGATGGGGAAAAGAAAGACAGCAATTATCCTGGTCGCATTGAGAAGTGGAAGAAATATCGCTTGCAGGTGTATGAGGCATTAGAGGATATCGAAAAGCAAAAAGAAGTCCTGCTTGAGTTTGTCTATGATAATCAATATGAGGCGTATGGCAAGTTGAAAGATTTATATTCTCGGGAAAAATGGCAAGTTGTTGTGGGAGAAATTTTCGATGAATTTGAGGAAAAATCCGGCTATCTGCCACATGTGTATGAGTACATTGCAAAAGCCGAGAATCGAAGCGATAAAATCCTTAAATACTGTGAACAATCACCGTCTACCATTACAGAACTTTACCCATATCTACTGGATGATTATAAGGAGAAGGTCGAGAAAATGTTTACAAGTTATATTACTTGGGAAGCAGAGCATGCAACGGAAAGGAAGAGATACCGTAATGTATGCCAGAAATTAAAACAGTACAAAGAAGCATGTGGGGAAGTGGTGTTTCATGACATGGTTAACGAACTGAAAAAAACCTATAACCGGAAGCCTGCGTTTATCAATGAATTAGAGAAGGTAGAAAAGCAGGTTTTGATTTGACTGCATACCATCCAAGCCTTTCAAATGCATGAAGAGTTGGAGAAGAAAATGGGGATTGCGATCCAATAAGAGGTCGTTCAAAAAGTCACCAAATAATAAGCGGCGAACTCAACGCTTACTTGTTTTTCCTCTCCTCATGTACCTATTTATGTACACTCCGGGGCTCAAAGCTACGCCGCCTCGACCTTCTTGCTTCTAATTTGGCAACTTTTTGAACATGCACCAATAAGGGAACTTTTGGGAGATAGCCAAATCAATGTGGGAATTTTGACGAAAGAATAAAAAAACAATTCTTAATTAGAGTGCCTGACCCTTAGCGATCAAAAAGATTAATACGCTGAGGGTTAGGCACTTAAATCTAATTATTGTGCAGTTAGCCCGCCATCAACGACAAACTCAGAACCAGTACTGTAACTTGATTCATCTGAAGCGAGGTATAAAACAAGATTTGAAACTTCTTCAGGTTTTGCAACTCTTCCAATTGGTATATGTTTTGCAAATTCGTTAATTACATCTTTTGAATCCGCTTGTGCAATCATTGGGGTTTCAATAACGCCAGGGTGAACAGAATTTGCTCGAATGCCATAATGGGCTAATCCAAGAGCGGCTGCTTTTGTCATTCCTCTTACAGCAAATTTTGAATCGGTATATCCAACCGCTCCACCAACTAGACCATTCATGGACGAAATGTTTACAATCGACCCGCCGTCCGTCTTTTTCATAGATGTTATAACTGCCTTCATACCAAGGAATACAGATACCTGATTAATGTCAATGATTTTTCTGTACTCCTCAACAGATATTTCCTCTATAGACTTATTCATACTAATCCCTGCATTATTGACAAGCACATTTACAGGGCCAAATTCTTTTTCAGTTGCGGTAACAACTTCTTCCCAATTCGCTTCCTTTGTCACGTCGAGCTTGATGAATTTTGCATTTTCACCAAGTTCAGCTGCTAATGCTTGTCCTTCTTCCTTAAGAATATCGGCAATCATCACCTTAGCACCTTCTCTTACGAACAAACGGGCATGCGAGGCCCCCATTCCACGTGCTCCTCCTGTAATAATTGCGACTTTACCATTTAATCTATCCATGTTAACTTCTCCAAATTTAAGATTCTGTACTTTTTCGATCTTGAATACCTTTTAATAATTTTTCTTGAATCATTAAATATTGATTGATTTCTTCTTCATTCAGGACTTCAAAATGCTGCAAAAACACTTCTTGACCAATTGCCTGTGCTTCTGATAATGCCTTTTCGCCAGCAGGTGTAATATTTAGCCGGGTAGTCCGGCGATCGCTTTCATCATATTGTCTTTCACCTAGTCCTAAATGTACAAGCTTTGTGGCAATACTCGTCATCGCACCTTTTGTGTAGCCAAGTGTATTGGCTAATTCTACTTGTTTTTGCGGCCCCTTCGACTTTAATTCCGCTAATACAAGAATTGGTGAAATTCCGAGTGGATATCGAAATGCCTTTGTGAATCGTATAATGTTTTCATTATTGATTTGTTCAATTGCGTGAATAAGTTTAAAAATATCCGTTTGTCTCAAATGATCCTCTCCAAATAAAAGAAAATATTAATGAAGCATAATGGATCCGCCATCGACCATGATTGTTTGGCCCGTAATATATTGTGAATCCTCGGAGGCAAGGAACACTGCAACACTGCCGATATCCTTTTCGACATCACCAAAGCGACCCATTGGAATTTTGCTCTTAACTGCTTCGTAATATTCAGGCTGTGCTTTTGACCATGCCTCCACACCAGGTGAATAAGCGATTGGGCTAATTAAGTTGACATTAATACCGAATCTGCCCCATTCATTTGCGGCGACACGTGAAATTCCGCGAATAGCTTCTTTTGCAGCAGCATATGCACCTTGTGTTTCATGGCCATTCAAACCTGCACCAGATGCAAAATTAATTACATTGCCCTTTGATTCTTTTAAATACGGAAGTGCTGCCTTCATTAAATAGAACGTTGGATAAAATCCGGTACCAAATGACAAATCCAGGTCATCCTGTGTTGTATCCTCAATAGTTGCTTGTTTGGATGCATGAGCATTATTTACTAATACATCAAGCTTGCCGTATTTATCAATCACTGTAGTAATAATTTGACCAAGGTTTTCGTGGTCCATTAAATTAGCTTTTAGAAACATAGATTTAGGAGAAATAGCTTGTAGATCCTTTTCCATTGCTTTACCAGTTTCTTCGTTAAGGTCAACAATTGTCACAATCGCGCCTTCTTTTGCCATTGCCTTTGCCATACCACTGCCGATTCCGCCAGCGCCACCAGTAATAATGACTACTTTATCTTGTAATTTACCCATTATTGTCATCCCCTTAAGAAAATAGTTTAGTGTTAAACCATCTAGTATAGTTTAACACTAAACTATACTTTTGGGTAGTGGATTGTTTTATATTTAACTGTCAAATTAGTATCCAAAAAATCTAAAACTGGAATAGAGTTGAATCATATTGCTGTTCAATGTTACTTGGTAAGAATCGGAAATAAAGCAAGTATATAATGCGGATGCAAGTTATTGGATAAAAAAGGAGTACACCTTTCAGAATCAAATGATTACGTACTATAACTGACTTGAGAATATTTCCGGCAAACAGATATCTAGACATTGTCCATTCTGTTCATTTACGATAAGAATACACACAATAGTTAGGCAATAACGTTATTTGTTTTCCCAGAAAGGATGATTAAACTTGAAAATACTCGTAGTAGGGGCAAATGGCCAAATCGGCAAGCACCTTGTTTCAATGATCCAAAAGAATGATAATTTGGAAGCGAGGGCAATGATTCGTAATAAGGAGCAGGCTTCCTTTTTTGAAAACGTAGGCGCGGAAACTGTGGTAGTCGATTTGGAAGGGGAAATTGAACCGATTGCAAAAGCCGCTGAAGGAGTCGATGCGATCGTATTCACGGCAGGGTCTGGCGGACACACAGGGAAAGACAAAACCATCATGGTGGATTTGGATGGTGCTGTTAAGGCAATCGAGGCGGCTAAAGCTGCTGGCGTGAAGCGGTTTGTCATGATTAGTTCGTTCGACACGACACGTGAAGCAATACAAGCTGCCCCTGCATCGTTTGCACCGTATGTTGCAGCAAAGCATTATGCGGATGAATGGTTGAAACGGGCCGATTTGGATTATACGATTATCCATCCTGGCTTGTTAACAAATAATAAAGGAACGGGCCAAATAGAGGCAGCAGTTGAAGTAGATCGGGATGAGGTTCCTCGAGAAGACGTGGCAAGCGTTATTGTTACCAGCCTAGAAAATGAGACGGCGATTGGAAAGGAATTTCAGGTAGTGACTGGACATACACCGATTGAGGATGCAATCAAATCCATTTAATAAAATTTGCTGTTCTGAAAGAAAGACAATTTGCCGATAAGGTGAGTTGTCTTTTCGTTATAAAATTAATTGGATATGTATAACTTTACTTTTATAACGGGCCTCGTTCGGATCCGGCGCTAAGCAACTAGTAAACTTTCTTCGTCTTCCTCAGATACCTCTCCTCTTATTTCATCCATGAGAAGCTTTTTTATCAAATTTTCATAAATATTGTATCTCCTTGTTCAATGAGAAACCCCGTACGAAAAAAAGTCAACATTAACTTAAAACTTAAGGAAAGCCTACGAATAGGAAATGAACACCTTAAAATGACCAGGAATACTTAAAAATCTTTTTTTGTGGTAAACTTCAATTAGAATAAAAATTAACAGCGAGGAATTATATGAATACAACAAAGAAGCGCATCCCTTATAGACTGAAAATGATTTTACGAGGATTAATAATTATTATCGGCGGGTTTATAGCATCTTACGGACTTGAAGCGGTATTAATCCCAAACAGTGTCTCTGATGGAGGAGTGACGGGGCTAAGTATCGTTGGATCACAATTATTTGGATTGCCGTTAGGTGTTTTAATTGTCGTCATTAACATCCCTTTCATTTGGTTAGGATATCAACAAATTGGTAGAAGTTTTGCCATTTATTCGATTCTCGGCATAGCTTCACTAGCCCTTGGCACAAGCATCATGCATCATATCCCAGCGATTGTTGAAGGGGATACCATGCTAGTTACTGTTGTTGGCGGTATTATCCTTGGTTTTGGGATGGGATTAGCCTTGCGTAATGGTGGGGCATTAGATGGAATTGATATGCTAGCCGTATTGCTTTCCCGAAAATTACCGTTTGGGACAAGTGATTTCATTCTTTTTCTGAACGCGTTTGTGTTTATTTTCGTTTCAACCGTTTTCGGCCTACAAGGGGCAATTCTCTCAGCAATTGCTTACTATATTGCATCTAAAGTGATTCACATCGTTGAAGAAGGTTTAAGCGGCTCGAAAACGTTTAAAATTATCACGGATCAACCTGAACTCATGGTGGAGACCATACGCGATCGCTTAGGCCGAAGTGCAACGTATAAAGCAGCTTACGGCGGTTATTCCAATGAAAAATTTGTTGAAATTACGTGTGTTATTAACCGCTTAGAAGATAGCAAAATCAAAGAAATTATTCATGAAATTGACGATGCCGCTTTTGTTACGGTGTATGATGTAGCAGAAGTAAAGGGCGGTAATTTTAGAAAACGTAATATTCATTAGCTACATAAAAACCCAACACACCCTCCTTCATCAAACGAAAGGGGGTTGTTTTTTATTATCACAATGAAGTGAGGTGGTGTAAAGATGGTGATGGAACTTTTCAAAAACAATGTGGTGAAATTTGGACTGTTGGGCTAGGTGGTAAACGGAGTCAGGTTGTAGCAATAAGCAATAATCATGTTATTAGAGGGGGCCGGCCTTACGTAAAGGAATTTTTGTGATAAACTTTAAAAGGATGTTGTTGCAAAATAGCGACTATGAATCTATTGTGGTCAAAGGATTTTTAGTAGATCTAGGCAACCAGAAAAACAGAAGGAAACAACCTAATGGAGAAAGGGAAGAATACAAATGCAAAAATTAAACATAGCCAATCTTCATACACCAATACAAAAACTAGAAAAAACGAGTCAAAAACTCGGAAAAAATATTTATATGAAGCGGGATGATTTTACCGGGACTGAGATTTCCGGTAACAAAGTCAGAAAGCTGGAGTATTCCATAAAATATGCGCTTGATAACGGGTATGATACGGTTATTACAGCAGGGGGCATGCAGTCAAATCATGCCAGGGCAACAGCCAGTGTTTGTGCGATGGAAAACTTGGAGTGCCATTTAGTACTTAGAGGCGAAATGAAAGAATTTGAAGGTAACCTGTTTATGGACCATATGCTTGGTGCTAAAGTGCACATGATTGATGGTGACCAATCACGTGAGAAAGCAATGGATGAACTAAAAACAGGATTGGAACGTCAAGGCAAAAAGGCGTATGTCATTCCGATAGGGGCATCTAATGCAATAGGCACATATGGTTATATTAATTGTTATGAGGAGATAAAAAAACAAGAAAGCGGCATGAACATTCATTTTGATTCTATTAATATTGCGGTCGGTTCTGGGGGGACATATGCAGGTTTATGGTACGGAAATGAGCAAGATGGTTCAAAAAAGAAAATTCTTGGCTATTCTGTCGATGAATCAAAAGAAGTATTCAAAGAAGACATTATCCACATTTTGAGAGACATTGATAAAGACGTGAATAACTTCGATAACATTTTAATCAATGATCAATATGTTGGAATTGGATATGCAAAAGCTACTGATGAGGAGCTCGCATTTTATATCGATTTTGCCAAAAGCGAAGGGATTGTTCTTGACCCCGCTTATACAGGGAAAGCCTTCAGAGGAATGGTGAATGAAATAAAGCAAGGAAAGTATGCGGACCAGGAGAATATTCTATTTATTCATACTGGCGGACTTCAAGGATACACGAAGGAAATGCGGGATAGGATTGATGATTTGATGCGTAAAGGCAAGTTAATGTGAAATCGAATGATAATCATGATATGCTTCTCTTTAAATATATCTATGGGAGAGTCTGTGATATCCGGAATAAATTCGACAAAATCCAGGAAGTGACCACAGGCACCACAAAAAGCCCCCCTTTTTTTAGGGGGGCTTTTCTAATTCCTACAAATGATCTTTTCTTAATTCTTCCGCTGAACGTGGCGAAATAAGACCTGGTGCGACATCATAAACCGTTTTTGCACCAAACTGCTTTTCTTGACTTAATCGATGTGCTGCTCTTGCATATGCGACTAATACACTAGCAGTAAATTCAGGGTTGCTGTCTAAATTAAGGGAGAACTCGTAAATTTGTCTGTTGTTTTCGCCAGTATTTCCGCCTCGTATAACAAATCCACCATGTGGTGCTTTGGAATGATCTCGTTCTAACTCTTCGTCTGTAATGAAATTCACTTCCGTTTCATAATCAGCGAAGTAATTTGGCATGGTCTTAATTTCATTTTCGATTGCGGCTTGGTCTGCACCTTCTTCTAAAACGATATAACATACGCGACGATGTTTTTCAGCAGTTGTTAATTCTGGATTTTCACCACTACGAACTTTTTCAATTGCTGGTTCAGATGGAATTGTGTATTGAACACCATTTTTCACGCCATCGATTCTTCTTACAGCATCAGAGTGTCCTTGGCTTAGGCCCTTACCCCAGAAAGTATAATTTTCGCCATTAGGTAAAATCGCATCAGCCATCACACGATTGATGGAGAAAAGACCTGGATCCCAACCTACTGAGATAATAGCGGTTGTATTATGTTTGGTCGCCGCTTCGTTTACAGATTGATAAAATTCAGGGATTTTTGCGTGTGTATCGTAACTATCTACCGTGTTGAACATGCTAGCAAAGTGTGGGGTTTGTTCAGGTAAGTCTGTTGCTGATCCTCCACAAAGCAACATAACATCAATTTCATTTTGATAATTACTTGCCTCTGATATATGTAAAGCTTTTACACCAGTTACATTTAGATCAAGCGTATCAGGCTCTCTCCTAGTGAAAATTGCGACTAATTCTAGATCAGGAGATTGTTTTATAGCTTCTACTGCACCTTTTCCTAAGTTTCCGTAGCCAACGACTCCTAGCCTAATCTTATTGTTCATATACATTTCTCCTTATTTTTCGAAGATTTTTGTCTACTTCTATTACTTTAAAGAATTTTAAGGAAGAATTCAAATGTGGAGAACTGTTATAAATGTTGTTTAGCCAATGTCGTATATGAGTGTCTTTTAGTCTGTTTTCTATATAAAACGAATAGTGGGTACTTTTTATCCAGTCAAATCTTAGGTAAACTTTATATAATAGCTGTTAAAAATATAAACCCAGCTGTAGGGGGAGTAAAAAATGGATATTCAACACCTTAACTATTTTGTCGAAGTTGCTAAACAAAAAAATTTTACAAAGGCATCCCAAGTATTGCATGTATCCCAGCCCTCAATCAGTAAAATGATTAAAAGCCTGGAGGAAGAACTGCAGGTTACACTTCTTGATCGTTCAGAAAGAAAACTGGAACTTACAGATGCAGGGAAAGTTGTTTTTGAACAAGCAGTAGAAATCTTGCATATGATGGAGGATGTATACGCTTCGGTTGATGAGCTGGTTCATGTGAGAAAGGGTTCTATTAAGGTGGGGTTAATGCCGACCCTGGGTGTGATGCTTTTTCCTGATGTGCTTGCCGGTTTTAGAAAGAAATATAAACAAATTGATATTCATTTGGTCGAATATAGTGCAAAGCTATTGGAACAAAAGGTAGTACAAGGGGAAGTGGATTTAGGTATTACGGTATTACCGGTTAACTCCGAAACTTTTGGGATCATCCCTATCTCGTCGGATGAGCTTGTTGTCATTGTAGATAGAGAGCATTGGTTGTCAGAAAGAAAATCAGCATGTTTATCCGAGTTAAAACATGAATCATTCATTTTTTTTACCAAAGATTATGCCCTTCATGACGTGGCTATGGAGGCCTGTCTACAATCGGGATTTGAACCAAATGTTGTCTATCAAAGTTCTTTGTGGGACATCGTTGGTGAGATGGTTGTAGCACAATTTGGGATATCTGTTGTTCCGATGTCGGTCGCAAATCGGTTTAAGGATCGAATTTCAATTGTTACTATCACTTCGCCGCAAATTGATTGGAAACTGGGATTGATTTACAAAAAGAATAAGTATCTTTCTTTTGCGGCCCGGGAATTTATTACATATATTCAGAAAAGAAGGCCTTAACTATAACTTTATGGAATAGTTTTGATTACTTTTATGTATTTTATGAATCGTTATACTCCGAGTAGAATGAAGAATAGATCACACATTTACTTCGGAGGTGTTGCAACTTGAAAAAGTGGTTAACGATTTTACTGAATATCAGTTTAATTATTGCTTTTGCCTGGATTGGCAAAGGGATTGTAGCGATTACCCATTTACCTATTCCAGGAAGCATTATCGGTATGGTTTTATTATTTTTCGGTCTACAATCGGGCTGGATTAAACTAAGTTGGGTTGAGGCAGGTGCAGCGCTTCTCATTTCAGAGATGTTGTTATTCTTTATACCGTCAGTAGTGGGATTTATGCAATATTCATGGATGTTTGGTATCAAAGGTCTTGTCATTCTATTTATTGTTGTCAGTGGCACGGCTCTAATGATGATATCGACAGGTGTTATCTCAGAAAAGATACTAGCAAGAAAGAGCGGTGAAGTGAGAAGATGGTTCCCGAGATATTTTATTTAATTATCACCGTTCTTTTTTACTTTTTAGCGAAAAAAATCAACCGAAAGAGGCCAGGCTTGTTATTTTCACCAATTGTCCTCACTCCTGTCATGTTGATTGTTCTCCTTTTGATGATGGATTTGCCTTATGAAGACTATGCGAATGGCACGTTTCCACTAAATGAATTGTTAGATGTTGTTACGGTTGCATTGGCTATTCCTTTATATCGCAATTGGTCTTTTATTGCTAAAAATTGGCGCGTTATTTTGTTCAGTCTATCAGCCGGATCATTGATTGCTGTTGTTTCTGGTGTTTTAACTACTTATTGGCTAGAAATGGGGCAGGATTATGTTATCAGTATCATTCCGCGCATTGTGACGATCCCGGTTGGTGTCAGTTTGTCCGAATCAATAGGGGGCATTCCTACCATAACTGTCCTCTTTAGTATGATAACATGCTTTGTTGGTGTGTTCCTGGGACCACACATTATAAAACGCTTTTCGATTAAGCATCCATTGTCGATCGGCATGATGTACGGTTTAGGTGCACAGGCACTTGGAACCGCAAAAGCTTTTAAAACTGGAGATTTAGAAGGGACCGCCTCGAGCGTATCCTATATTTTGACCGCCATCATTACTGTTGTTTGGGCATTGATCTTGACACCGGTTATAAATGCGTTATTGGTATAGGAATTTTCATAGTAGACCATAAAAAATAGACCTCCCTTAGTTTACCAGGCTAGTGAGGTCTATTCCTTACTTGTGCTGACCCCTCTTGAAGGGGAGCGATTCATTCATTGCTGACCGGAGATATTGGAGTGGAGTATGTTCGGTCTTTATTCGTTTGTGACTGTTTATATTCTGTGTTTATGATAATAGAAAAATAGATAAAACTGTAGGTAAGCTTTTTTATATCATGGGATGGGACAAGGGACCTGACCCCATGTCCCACGTTATTATTTCTTGGCAATGATAATGTATATACTGTCTGTCGGATATAACTTTTGTGTTACGTTCAGTCCTGCTTTTGTAATTTCTTGTTCCATAGTAGATGAGGCAATTCTAGGATGGTTATGGGTAGGATTATCTTGCTTTTCAAATTCAACACATACGAAATATCCATCAGGTTTAAGCACTTGTTTAATTTGCTGTAGCGAATCAGATAATTGTTCAACCTCATGTAGAACCAATGAAGCTAGTGCAAGGTCGATTGAATTGTCGGATAGCGGAATATCATCAATACGCCCTTTCAGAGTTTTGACATTTGTAATATTTTCTTTTTCTGCCTTGGCATTTACAACCTCTAACATATTTGGGTCAATATCTAATGCATAAACCATCCCCTCCACGGTTTTAGCTGCTGGGATTGTAATATACCCTGAACCTGCACCTAAATCTAAGATAGTATCATCTGTTTTAATAGGAAGCATATTCAGCAGCTTTTCCGGCGGTATATCTCCTCTTCTTTCAGGATTATCGAGGAATTCAATTTTTTTTGCTAGCATTTCTTTAGAATTGTGTTCACTTTTTTCCAAAAGATTAGTCTCCTTTTTTGATTTAATTTGTTCTGCAATATCCATAATATATTTGTTGTTTAGTTCATCTTTCATCTTTTCTTCTGCTTCAGTCATCACATTTTCAATTAAACAATCTCCATTTCTAGATAATTGTTCATGTTCCAATGAGCAACTAAATAAACTAGTTTTGCCTTCAATAGCATGAATGACATCTAAAAAAGATATATCATGAGACTGCCTTACTATACTATATCCACCATTAACACCGGGATTTGACTCAATTAGTCCTACTTTTACAAGTTTAGTTAAAATCTTAGAAAGGTATGTTGGTGAGAGGTTTTGCATTTTGGCTAGATGTTCTACTCCAATAGATTTTCCCTTTGGAGTTAACGTTAAATAAACCATTGTGTGTAGAGCGTAATTTGTGGCTCTTGAATATTTCATTACCGTTCTCCTTTATAAAGTATATTAAAGACCCTTGAAGTCTGTAATTGATTTTACATTAAATTAAATAACAAGTCAAAGATTAAAAATAGGCTACGATTTTAATTTATAATGGTGGGTATGAAATTAAGCTGTAGTGCTGCTGATTATAAATGGGCGAGGACCTAGGAAGGAAGCTACGTAGAAATGATAGTAGGGTGTTTAGGATCTATTTTATTTATTGCTTTGATCATTTGGGCTTTTGGTGTTAGTCCTATTCTTGGGGTTTCATCTATCCTTGTGGGTTTCGCTCTTATTATTTGGAAAACATCCATTTTAAGGTTTCTAGGTTTCGCATTAATTGTCGCATTAATTGTTTGGGCATTTAAGATACATTGGATTCTTGGTGTTGTATTCATCTTCATTGGCTTGTTGATCATCGGTTGGGACGAAGAGAAGAAGGAAGAAGAACGAGCAAAGGAATTAACAATAAAAAACTTGATGATGAAGTAACGCGTATTTACCTTCACATTGTTGTTAGGGATGCAAATGAGCCAACAATTATTATGGACTTTTTTTAAGGGTTCTGACAATAGAGATAGCGATAGGATTCAAAATGCGATTCAAGAAGCGACCCAATTGCACGACCTGTTAGTTGTTCAGAGGCGGCAAACAGATTAATAACCGTCTCATGATTGTGCAATCTACACTTGTTGTGACGATTATGGACCATAAAAAATAGACCTCCCTTAGTTTACCAGCATAGTGAGGTCTATTCCTTACTCGCGCTGACCCCTCTTGAAGGGGAGCGATTCATTGCTGACCGGAGATATTGACGTATCTTCGGTCTTTATTAGTTTATGCCTTTTTCTTGTCTCTATGTTTATTATAACACGAAAAAACAGTTTGCAAACAAAAAAATAGATAAACCTTTTTGCTAAGCTTTTTCATATCATGAGGTGGGACAAGGGACCTGTCCCCATGTCCCACTTAATTCGCTTTTGTTTCTCCTGATACAGAGGGGTTGATACTTCCCCAGACGGAGCCTTCCTTTTTCCCATGCAGGAAGTAATAAAGGATTGTTGTTACAAGAACCATCACACCCATAATGATGTAAAGGTTTCGATATCCGGTTAATGGAATGATGAATCCGAGAACGTATGGCCCAAATCCGAGTCCGGCATCGAGTGCGATATAGTATGTTGACGTTGCTAATCCGATTCGATGCGGTGGTGTCACCTTCACTGCAATAGCTTGGGTGGTTGATTGCATATTACCAAAACCGAAACCAATCAGAACACCCGCTAATAATAGGGCGATACTATTCTGTGCTGTACTTAAAAGCAATAATCCTGCTGCAAATAAAATAAATGCCGGATACATAACGGAGTTTGCACCTTTCACGTCCATTAAGCGTCCTGTGAACGGGCGTGATACCAATATTGCTACTGCATAGACCACGAAGAATAGACTTGCTACATCAACTAGGTCAATTTCAATGGCATAGAAATTAATAAATGACAGGACACTAGAATAGCCAAGCGATATGATTATCACAACGAGCGCGATTGGTAATGCTTTTGGCTCCAAAAAGTCGGAAAGCTTTAATTTCTTACGTTCAGCAGCTTTTGCCGTCTTTTTCACTACTGGTATCTTTGCAAAGATAGATATGATAAAACTAATGATTCCGAGTGTTAGACAAAAGCCAAAAATTGCTTGATAACTGGTCTGTTGACTCATATATAATCCAATGAAGGGACCAATTGCGGTAGCCAGTGTAATGCTCATGCTGTAAAAACCGATTCCTTCACCTTTTCGTTCTTCTGGTATAACTTCGGCAATAATGGTTCCTGTTGCTGTGCTCGCCATACCTAAAGCAATTCCATGCAATAAGCGGGTAATAAGTAGAAAAATAATTCCTCCATTTATAAAGTACAATAATGAAGTCAAAATAAAAAAGATTAGGCCAATATATAACATTTTCTTATTACCGACTGATGTGATCATACGTCCGATAAATAGCCGTCCGATTAACGTTCCAATAATAAAAATACCAGTTACAAGTCCAGCCTGGCTTTCGGAAACATCAAATTCTTCTGCCGCGTAGACGGCCATGGTTACTAATAATAAATAAAAAACTAAGTATAAGAAAAAATTTGCGGATGATACGATGATAAAGTCTTTTGTCCATAATTTAGATTTTGCTTGATTCACGAAACTAACTCCTTACTTCATAGTATTATTTCTGATTTCTTCCATAATCCGGATAATCTCCAATTGTTCCTCTTCTGATATTCCTTCCAAAATTTCTTGTTCAAATTGATCGATGGTGACACGGACATTCTCATAAACGGTTTTGCCAAGTTCTGTAAGCTGCATCCGTTTTTCGCGCTTATCCTTACTTGGCACTTTCTCTACATAATCTAATTCTTCTAAGCGGCTAAAGGTCCTAGTTATGGTAGGCTTTTCTACACCTTGGTAATGGGAAATCTCTACATGTGTTGCAGGGCCATAATTGTGTAAGTAGTACAAAATGGTCCACTGTGCCCGATGCAAGTTATGTTTGCTTAGCTGTACATTAAGCCGATTTTCAAAAGGGCGATACAACATGATCAGCTGGTGAAAGAACTGTTGTGTAGACTTTATGGAAAACACCTCCTAAATAGTTATCGTGGGTAACGGTTATCTTGGGTAACTTTAATAGGTTAACAGGATTTTGGGAGAATGTCTAGTGTTTTTTTAAAAGGATTGTTTGAATTTATCGTAATTTAGATGGAATACGCTTAGGCCATACAATTTTCAACAAAAATTATAAGGAGCTCGGGATTGAGCTCCTTATTCCAACTATTTATATTGTTGCTCGCCTTTTTTCTTTTTCACAGCTTCTTGTAAAGGATCTCCAGCCAATGCTTGTTCTGCATCATCTAAAGAACTTAAAAAAGCTTGATTGCTTTTAGCTGAAATTGATTGCTTGTTTTGTTGTTGTTTGTTATTAGACAAATCCATGCCAAAACCTCCAATTTTAGTTGTTGTGCCGCTACCTAATCCTTATTGTATCGACATCTTTCTTATTATTTCCCTTCATTTTGTAGATAAATACAGATTACTCAATAACAAATTCCACCATATTACAGCGCTAGTTATGAAGTATTATTTAGCTTTTCAGAACACTTATATGGACACTTTTTTATATTATAAAGCCTACCTGGATCTACCTGTATATATATTTAAATTACTTACATAATAAAAACGCAAGGGGAGGGTTTCAAATCACCTTCCCTTGAGAGGTCTAAATTGTTGGGTAAGATTGGAAACTAGATCAAATATGGAGGGATATACTTTGTCAGTATTAGACAACTTTGACGGATGGAAGGAATTCCTTGGCGATCGCCTTCAAAATGCACAAGATAAAGGCATGGATGGGGAAGCGATGAATAGTATTGCTACTGAAGTCGGGGACTATTTAGCAGCAAATGTCGAGCCGAAAAATGGTGAGCAGAGACTATTAGCTGATCTTTGGAATTCAGCTGATGAAAATCAAAAGCAAGTTTTAGCAAGTACGATGATGAACCTTGTCAAAAACTCCAAATAACACGAGAGGGGATGTCGCTGTTTTGCTTCATCCCTTCTTCCTTTTTTAATGTTTTTCGTCTTGTTTCTCACGCATATCTAAGCATCCCTTGTGGTAGTCCTGGCATTATAATCAAGGCGTTTCTAGTGCATGTATGTTACGGAAATATGTTTTTTTCCTTCAAGTTCACTTTGTAATTCGATCAGCAGGTTATTGGTATTATTTACTTATAAACCGATAAAGGTACCAAAATATTACCACCAAAGAACAAGACTGGATTTTCAATTGACGTCCATACTAGTTCCTGAAGGGGAGTGATATTGTGAGGGCATTATTGGTTGCCGGAAGTATTGCAACACCTATTATTATGTTCTATTTACAAAAGCGCTGGATAAAGTTTCGACTTATTTTTAATTTAGGTGCAATCCTATCTGCGCTTATATTTGGAAACATTGCCTCTCTATCCATTTATCAAATAATTAAAGATGATATGGTGTTTATGACTACTATTCACGCCATTTTCTTAAACCCCTTTTTCTTAATTACTGGGTCTTATATAGGACTATATATCCTTTACCGACTGTTACGAATAATCTTAGAGGAATAAGCTGGTACAGATCTTAATTACTACATTTATCCATTTACGTTTTGTCTTTTCAAGTTTGATGTTGAATTACTTCATATATAAATGCTGTGGCAATGTAGGTTTATCTTTTCAAACATTTCATGATACTCGAATCCCCGTAGAATTATGTTTCCCATCATCGGTATTAATAACTTAGCAATAGCTAAAGATAAGATTGAATCTATCCTCTAACTGTAAAAAAGCAGGGATAGGGCTCTTAAAAAATTTGGAGGTGAAAAATATGGAATTCTTAAAACGAATCGCATTAGCCTTAATAATCATTGGTGCTATTAATTGGGGGCTAATTGGTTTTTTTCAATTTGATTTGGTTGCTGCAATTTTTGGCGGTCAAGCTGCTCCCTTATCAAGAGTTGTCTATGCGCTTGTCGGCATAAGTGGTTTATTTTGTATAGGCTTGTTATTTGATCCACTTGAAAATGAAAGTACAAATAGAGATAACTACATCCAGACAAAAAGAGTAAATTATGGTACTGAGTTTGGAGAAGAGACAAATTTATCAAATGAAGGGGAAAAGACCCTTGATAACCCAGGAAATAAGGAATAAATAAGTAAAAAGGCCATAAAGCTGTATGGCCTTTTTACTTATTCGCCATAAAGGTTAACCATCCAAGCTACGGTTTCATACCGTAACTGAGGGGGGATAATCATGGGTTCTGCAAGCGCATTCTTTCAGGAAATGTTGGTTCTATACGGTATTGCATTGTTGGGATTTATCGTGAGGAAAATGGGGGTATTAAAGGAAAATGCAAACGATGTTCTAACCCAACTTATCCTGTATATTACGTTACCTGCTCTTATTTTATTTTCGCTGGACATTTCTTTTTCTAATACCATGGTAAAAGAATTCCTATGGCTTGTCTCCATGTCTGTTTATGTGCTCATAGCTTCCATTTTATTAGCTATATGGATGAAAAGACGTTCACAACTTCCAAAGAAACAAAAAAGTGTATATGAAGGATTGATTATTTTTGGTAACCAGGGATTTATTGGTTACGCTGTGAGCTTTATTCTTTTAGGGGAACAGGGAATTGTCTATTTAACCATGTTTAACTTGTGTTACCTAATTCTCATATGGACTTATGGAATTTACCTATTTAGCAGGGATATGGATACAATTAACTGGAAAATTACGCTATTGAATCCGGGAATCATTTCCACATTAATTGGCTTGGTAATTTTTCTACTTCCGCTAAGCTTGCCGGACATGATTTCAGAAGGACTTGAAAGCATTGGGAAAATGACCATTCCTCTGTCAATGATGCTGATAGGATGTTTAATAGCAGACGTAAAAAATAAAGATCTCTTTTTATTGTTCAAAAATACGTACCTATGGAAATTAGCGACAGTTAGGCTGATTCTAATTCCTCTATTATTTCTCCCATTTGTTGCTTTACCTGTATCATTTCCAATACTTGTGATTGCCGTTGTAGTTTCTGGAATGCCTTCCGCTCCAACAATGTCACTTTATTCACAAAAATATGGAGCTGACACTCTCTTTGCTTCGTTAGGCGTACTATTAACGACATTGTTATGTATTTTTACCATTCCATTCCTTTATTTTATTGTAAATTTATTGATGAATTAATGAAATTTGGTGTTATCGCCACTACGCTAAAGTGATTGAGTAATAGGGGTTGGACTATTTTTGTTTCAATTGTTTTCATCTAAACTCCTCAGTCTCCTAACCACACGCGAAATAGGCTACTCATGATGGTGTAGTCAATAATTTGTTTAACAAATATAGATCTGAATTTAAATGCTGTAAGCACCTGCCTTATCGCACGTTTTATTTGTGGAGATATACCAATCTATGTCCTCTTGATAGTAGCCAAAATTCTACTATTGTTCGTTCAACAAATACAATCACATTATCCAAGGCAACGAATCATGCCATCGGTAAAAACTCCGTGTACGTTTCCGCTTAATGCAGCAATTCATTGGCGCAGAGTCTTCCTTATTATTAGGTTTTTCGAATGTTTGATTGTAGGAAACAGCGGTATCAGCAGATTTATCCTTATGTTCAATAGGGTACGTTTCGAAGGCTAGTTCTTTTATCTTTTCTAACGGATCAGTTGTTGTGATTTGTGACTCATAGCGTTTGGTCTTCATAGGAAAGGGATCAATATAAACACGGTGATTTCTATTTCCTACATTTTAATGTGAAAAAATACTATGATGTTAACTATAAATATCAAATATAAGGAAATAATTGGTAGTGTTGTAGTGTTGCACTAGTTGTCTACTTTGTGCTAAATTATATATCTACCGCAACAACTGAAGGAAATCTAGGAAATTAAAAAAATGGTTGACTTTAAGTTTAATAACGTGGTAAGATATATCTTGTCGCTTTAAGAAGTGACTTTGATCGATAAAATAACTTAGCAAAAAGTTGTTGACACAAACGAATTACTTTGCTATAATC
>NZ_JBSVKG010000021.1:0-69604 GCF_054048505.1 Virgibacillus sp. FSP13
CCTGAAGACCCCGCAGCGGCGGTTTTTCCACTTCGGAGGCTGAAGCCGTGCCCGCGGAAAGCGAAGTATTCTGCCGGAGCGAAATGCAAGCACTCAATCATCATTAGAACCAAAGAAAACGTCACGAAGAAAATTTTCACTATGTCGCATTTTATAGAAATAGCAACAAACTGTGTAAATAGAACAAAATAGCATCTATAACGATTGCGATGATATTTTGTTATTTAAATTGATATAAACGTTATTATACCAAAGAAAAAATGGGTACTAATCGATGTGCGATTGGTACCCTAATTCGTATGCAATTTATTATTTTCTATTCGATAACTGATCCTGTCGCAATAACACCAAGACTGGTTTTCGAAACTATTAAACTGGTACTGGTGGTGGAACATCACTTTCTTGGTAACGGTGGTCCAAGTCAACGAACTTGTTATATTGCTTCACAAACGCGAGCTCAACTGTTCCAACTGGGCCGTTACGCTGTTTGGAAATAATAATTTCAATAATATTTTGCTTCTCTGATTCCTGGTCATAATAATCATCACGATATAAAAATCCAACAATATCAGCATCTTGCTCAATACTTCCTGATTCACGTAAGTCAGACATCATTGGACGCTTGTCTTGGCGTTGCTCCACACCACGTGATAACTGTGATAAGGCAATAAGCGGGACATTTAACTCACGTGCTAAGCCTTTGAGTGAACGGGAAATTTCAGAAACCTCTTGCTGTCTGTTCTCTCTAGAGCCCGCACTTCCTTGAATGAGTTGTAAATAGTCAATTAAAATCATGCCAAGCCCATGTTCCTGCTTCAAGCGCCGGCATTTTGACCGAATTTCACTTACACGTATGCCTGGTGAATCATCGATGTAGATCCCTGCATTTGAAAGGCTCCCCATCGCCATTGTTAGTTTACTCCAGTCATCTGACTCCAAGCTTCCTGTACGTAAACGCTGGGCATCAATATTTCCTTCCGCACAGAGCATCCGTTGAACAAGTTGTTCGGCGCCCATTTCCAAACTAAATATCGCTACATTTTCATCCGTATTAATCGCCACGTTTTGCGCAATATTCAACGCAAATGCTGTTTTACCAACCGATGGACGGGCAGCAATAATGATTAAATCGTTACGTTGGAAGCCAGATGTAATATGATCAAGATCACGATAACCTGTTGGAACGCCTGTCACATCTTCTTTATGATTATGCAGTGTTTCAATATCATCGTAGACTTCAATTAACACATCTTTTATCGATTTGAATGCTCCAGAGTTTTGTCGATGGGAAACTTCTAGAATGTTTTTTTCCGCTTCATTTAGAACATCCTCAATCTCATCTTCCCTTGTAAAGCCAGTCGTCACAATATCAGTTGCTGTACGAATTAACCGACGTAATACTGATTTTTCCTCCACAATTTTACTATAATATCCTATATTAGCAGCGGTCGGTACACTTCCTGCCAAATCTGTTAAATAAGATACCCCTCCAACCTCGTCCAATGTCCTGGCATTTGATAAGGAGGTCGTTACGGTAACAAGATCAATCGGCTCACCAAGATCAGAAAGCTTCATCATCGTTTCATATATACGCTGATGGCTGGCACGATAGAAATCCTCGGGCATCAACAATTCTGATGCTTGTGAAAAAGCATCCGGTTCAAGGAAAATAGCACCGATTACCGCCTGTTCCGCTTCGATATTATGTGGTGGTGTACGATCATTCCAATTTTCATTCATTCTTTCTTCCTCCCAGAGAGGTTTATACTAAGAAAAGCGCAAGCGCCCTTACAGACTAAAAAGCGGTGTCCCGGGTCTGCAATTACTTGACCCACCGAATTTGCCATAAGCATAATAGCGCCTCAAATTTTATACGTTCTTATACTCGTAATTTAAAGAAATCGGCTTATCACCGATTTCCTTAAGAATTTTGTTTACTTTTCTGTTACATGTACTTTAATCGAACCAGAAACTTCCGGATGAAGCTTAACTGGAACTGTTGTATAGCCTAACGCCCGAATTGGTTCATCTAATTCAATTTTACGTTTATCAATCTTATATCCATGTGCCTTTTCAAGTGCCTCTGCGATTTGTTTACTTGTTATTGAGCCAAATAGCCGGCCACTATCCCCTGACTTTGCTGTTAACTCTACCGTTAGGTCTGCCAAGGTATCTTTTAATTCAATAGCATCTTCTTTTTCTTGTTGTTCTTCCTGCTCAGCTTTCTTTTTCTGTGCATCTAACGCCTTCATGTTTCCTTTAGTTGCTTCTTCGGCTAACTTATTTTTTAATAAATAGTTACGTGCATAACCGTCAGATACATTTTTCACATCGCCTTTTTTCCCTTTTCCTTTTACATCTTTTAAGAAAATAACCTTCATTCTGTTTCTCCTCCTCCGAAATATTCCTCTAGTATATCTTTTAATAATGCTTCTGCATCGTCAATTGTTGTGTCTTCAATTTGTGTAGCTGCATTTGTTAAATGACCGCCGCCATTCATTTTTTCCATGATAATTTGAACATTGACGTCACCTAGAGACCTGGCACTTATTCCAATTCTACCATCTTCCCGTTCAGAAATAACGAATGAGGCATTAATTCCACTCATCGTTAAAAGTGTATCAGCTGCTTGGGCAATTAGTACAGGACCATATATTTCCTCTGGTTTCCCCTTGGCAATCGCAACCGAATGATTATATGTCTGTGCACGTTCAATTAATTTACTCCGCTTAATATATAACTTCAAATCTTCTTTCATAAATTGTTGTACTAATACGGTGTCAGCACCCTTAGAACGTAAATATGAAGCAGCATCAAACGTTCGAGAACCTGTTCGCAATGTAAAGCTTTTCGTATCGACAATAATACCTGCGAGCAATGCTGTGGCTTCCAGCATTTTAAGTTTCAATGTTTTCGGCTGGTATTCCAATAGTTCTGTTACCAATTCAGCAGTTGATGACGCATATGGTTCCATATAAACAAGCGTTGGATTGTCAACAAAATCCTCAGCACGACGATGATGGTCAATAACTACCTTGAATTCCGTTTTATTCAATAAGCGCTCATCCGCTACCATAGAAGGTTTATGGGTATCAACAACAACTACCAGGCTCCTGCTTGATACAAGTGCCTCCGCTTCTTCCGGCTCAATAAAATGTTTCCATAGGCTTTCCTCTGCTTTAATGGCATCAACCATCCGATAAACACCTGTGTCCACATCGTCAGGATCAAAAACAATATAGCCTTCTACTTCATTTGCCTTTGCGATATTTAAAATACCAATAGCTGCGCCAAGTGAATCCATATCAGGGGATTTATGACCCATGATAATGACATTGTCACTCTCTTTCACAAGTTCTTTTAATGCGTGGGAGATAACACGTGCCCGTACCCTTGTGCGTTTTTCCATTGGATTTGTTTTACCACCATAGAAACGCACCTTACCGGAATCATCTTTAATTGCTACCTGGTCGCCTCCACGGCCCAATGCCAGGTCAAGACTTGATTGAGCAAGTTCGCCAAGAGTTGGAAGACCCATATTCCCATACCCAACTCCGATACTGATCGTAACAGGGATATTTTGTTCCGTATTCAATTCCCTTACTTCATCAAGAATATCAAACTTAGTCTTTTCTAATTTCTGTAGAATCTCTTTCGTCCCAACCGCTAAAAATCGTTCCTGTGATGTCCGTTTCAAATAGATTCCATATGCGTGTGACCAATTATTCAAAACAGATGTAACTTTTGAGTTTAACTGACTTTTGAAGGTATCATCCATATTTTGTGTGATTTCCTCATAATTGTCTAAAAAGATGATCGCCAACACGGTTTGCTCATTCTGATAAAGTGTTTGAATTTCATTTTGCTTCGTCCGATCAAAGAAATATAACAAACGCTCTTCTTTCCTAACAACTGTTTGGAATTTATAACCCTCTAACTCGAAGCCTATTTCATCTTTCGCTTCTTTAATCATCGGTACTAAATCCTCTGACAACAAGTTTAGTGATTTCCCGACCAGTGTATCTTCCTCAGCAAAATTGTTCATATATGGATTCGCCCATTCGATGAAAAAATCGTCATTGTAAAGGACAATTCCAATCGGCATTTCTAATAACGCCTCCTCACCAACTTTTTTAATTCGGTGGGATAGCGTCGAGATGTATTCTTCCGTCTCATTTATAATTGTTTTCTCTGTTTGGATACTGTAGTAAAACGATGCTGCTAGAAAAAGCGTCATTAACAGCCCCAATATCCATTGGTAATACCATATAACGCCTAGCAAAATGATTGATAATAAATAAATAATCCATAAATGTCTGCTAAGCGCGGGCTTTTTTTGTAAGTCTGGCATTGAATTCACTCCACAACCTAATCCGTTCTATTTTCCATTTTGTGAGATCCGGTCTCGTAGATTGAAACCTATATCAATTATACCTAAAATCCGCACAATATAAAGGAACAGAAATGGCATAAGTATTGTCAAAACAACACTACCTATTGGCAATGCCTTTGACTTGTTTTTCTGATATGCGTAGAAAAATATCAATGAAAATCCTTGGATCACCATTAACATCCCTACTAACATAAGGACATTATTTACTGCTAGATATAACATACCATTTTGATCTAATTCAAAAAATGTAAAAATCAATGCAAAAAAGTAGATCCAAACAAGCGATACCGGCAATTTTAGTTGACGAAACGGTGGAAAGTGAAAATTCTTATTTTCTAATCGATTAATAACTTTGTAACTAACCCATTGGCCAATAAGCGCCAGTAAAATACCAATAACTGCGATCCCAACCGGAATCAAATTTTTAAGCATTTCCATTTGTTCCTCGACAAGCGCCATTTGCTCCGCCACCTGATCGGCAAAACCAAATTGCTCCATCGTATTCTGACTCATTTGCATGGATTGGTCAATCATCACATCAATTTCTTCTAACAAATTCACGTCAAACACTAACTGACTAAGTAAAATGACAAATACCAATCCAACTACAAATCCGACTGCACCTCGCGCCCATGTTTCATAAGCAGATAGACCACTATACATTGCACTACCAATCATAATACCGCCGAGCCCCATTAGTATCGTAACTGGCAACGAAAAGATGGTGGCAAATAAAGAAGATAGTATAAGCGCTACCGCCAACATTAATAGTGACGGTTTCCAATCATATCTAGAAGCAAAGATAATAATTGGTACCGGCAAAAGAAATGTAGCGACAAATTCAATTAATGGAACAAACATTGCGATTAATAATAATACGATGTAAATGGCTATTAATAGTGCCCCATCGGTAAGTAATTTTGATCGATTCATTAACTGCACCTCTTATATTTTGTTGCAACAAAAGTAAAAAAGTATAAATTTAGTTTCTATTTAGCTAACAATACGTAAACCATGACTACCATCACGCAAGTCCCAAAACACGACCTGCTCATCGACCAGCAACCCAAATACTTCTTACAATAGGAATGTTCGATTATAGTTGCAGGCTTACGTCATATTTATCCTGTTATAATATGATAACATTTTTCATAAGCAATTTGGTGTTGAAAATTGTAGAAAAAGTATTTCCCGGGCAATTGTTAGTATGCTCAGATCTCTTCTCAAGTCACTTTTCGTAATGTTTGCTGCTTTTTAAATTTCGTAATTTCTATATTATGCGCAGTAACTTTTATGTGACTTCCTCTCATTCTTTAGAAGATGAGTGGAAATCGCGGCTTGGGGGAAATACTCGCTTTCCGCGGGGAACGCTTCAGCCTCCAGCCTCCTCGCGAGCAAAAACCGCTCACTGCGGGGTCTTCAGACAGTTCCTTTCCCACAGGAGTCTCGCATTTCCCCCAAGCCTAAGTCTGATTTTCTGTCCGTGGGAGAAGAAAGCCACTTAATATTAAAATCATTAACAACTACTCACAATCCAGAAAATTCTTATCAGCGGAGATAGAATACGAAGACTCCTGCGGGAACAGCACGAGCTGAAGACCCCGCAGAGTGGTTTTCTCGAGGAGGCTGAAGTCGTGCCCGCGGAAAGCGAAGTATTCTGGCGGAGCGTATTCAAGCACCTCTGTTAATTAGAACAATTGAAGTCCTTGTAATATTCACTATTGCACATAATATATCTATTGAGTAAGAAAACCACAATCCTTTTGAAGACAGCTTTTTAAATAGATAAAAGACAACTAGCGCATTTTCCGGCGTTTTTTATTATAATGGAAGAGATCGTATATTTTTACTCGAAGGATGAATATGCATGACTTTTTTTGAAGCATTTAAACATAGTATTAAATTGCCGACCAAAAACGCAATGTTTAAATTAAATAGGATTGGAATGGACGTTACAGTAGTCTATATGTTTATTCTACTGCTAATTGTCTCGCTTCCATCGTTAATTGATCAGCTGACAACCTCTAGTGGAGCTGGAGCCAATCTGCAATTGTTTTTCTTGCTGGTCTATTTTTTTATTTTTTATTATCTCCCATTAGTGATATTTGTATTTGTCATGCTCTCCGCAGTTGCCTATATTGGTACATGGATCAGTCGAACATTACATCGTAAAATTCGCTTTGCAATTCTTTGGAAAATGTGTGCCTATACGACAACAATTCCCTTCCTTCTCTATACACTTATCGCCTTCATTTTTCCAATAAGCGATAAGTGGCTATGGTTGTTTTTAGGATATACATTTATTTTAATGGTGAAAATTATTACGATATATCCTAGACGCAAAAAACGGCCGGGGAGGATTCGATAATGAAACGCATATTGCTTTTGTTAACCTGTTTACTTCTTCCGTTTCTTGCTAGTTGCGATCAGACAGATTCCGCTGATTCCGATACCGGTACGACAGAAATTTTTGTCTCAGCTGCAGCTAGTTTATCAGGTGCGATGAAAGAAATTAGTAAGGAATATGAGGAAAAGAACCCCAATGTGACGATTTCATTTAATTTCAGTGGATCAGGCAAACTGGCCCAGCAAATTCAACAAGGGGCTCCTGTTGATGTATTTCTATCAGCGAACCAAAAATGGATGGATGTTTTAGAAAATGAAAAACTTATTTTACAAGATACAAGAATAGATTTTGCCAAGAATACGCTCGTGATGATCGGAAAAAAGGATGCTCATTTGCAAATGGATTCATTCACATCTATCCAACCTACTATTGGTCAAATTGCAATTGGAGACCCTAAAAGTGTACCTGCTGGGAGCTACGCAAAAGAAGTTCTCCAACATATAGATAAGTGGGATACGCTTACCGATCAATTTGTTTATGCAAAAGATGTGACACAAGTTCTCTCCTATGTAGAATCAGGCAATACAGCGATTGGTTTTGTTTATGGTAGTGATATCTTGCGTTCAGACAATGTTAACATACTGGCAGAGGCTAAGGCTGACTGGTACACGCCTATTGTTTATCCAGGTGCTGTCACAAGTACAAGTAATAATACCGAGGCTGCAAAGGACTTTGTTACATTTTTAACAAGTGACCACGTTCAAAAAACATTAGCCGATTATGGATTTACAAATAACTAGTTATAAACGAGGTTGGTGTAAATGAATTATACTCCATTTCTATTATCCTTAAAGATAGCGGGTATAGCGACCTGCATTGTCCTTGTCTTCGGCATCGTATTTGCGAGGATCTTGGCACGCAGTCATTTCCCAGGTAAACGCATAATTGAATCGGTGTTAATGCTGCCATTAGTATTACCACCTACTGTTGTTGGCTTTGGCTTACTATATTTGTTTGGCAAAAATGGCCCGATTGGCAGTATTTTATTGCAATGGTTTGATTTCCAGATTGTGTTTACATGGGTAGGCGCAGTGGTTGCAGCAACGGTTGTCGCATTTCCATTAATGTATCAAAGTGCGTCTGCTGCTTTTCAAAACTATGATCAAAATATTGAAAATGCCGCATTGACGATGGGAGCTTCCAAATGGAAAGTATTCTGGACAATATCCTTTCCTTTAGCATGGCCCGGGCTTCTAGCAGGATTAGTATTAACCTTTGCCCGTGCATTAGGCGAGTTTGGTGCTACACTTATGATTGCGGGATACATACCAAATAAAACAGAAACCATTCCACTAGCAATCTACTTTGCGGTTGAAAGTGGAAACTCTGATACAGCGGTTTTTTGGGTGATCAGTATTATTATTATAGGATTTAGCGCTATATTATGGTTAAACTGGTGGAGTGGACGAAACATACTAAGATTAGACAAGTGATTGGCGGGATACATCATGCTTTCTGTAGCTATGACGAAAAAGCTGAAAAACTTTTCAATTGAGTTGGAATTTACTATTGGCGAGGAAATTGTTGTGCTATTCGGTCCATCTGGTGCCGGAAAAACAACGATTCTCAATTGTATCGCCGGACTCTCCCATCCAGATTCAGGTAAGATCATATTAAACAATCGATCTCTTTACGATGAAAAAAGGAAACCAATCCCCGTACAAAAGCGAAATATCGGCTATTTATTTCAGGATTATGCCTTATTTCCGCACATGACAGTTGAGAAAAACATTAAGTATGGCATGAAAGATGAAACATTACTTCATAAACTGGTGGACGTAATCGGTATTGAACGGCTATTAGATAGCTATCCACGGCAAATTTCAGGCGGAGAAAAACAACGTGTTGCTTTGATACGTGCACTAGCTACAAAACCAGAAGCTCTTTTACTGGACGAGCCATTTTCAGCACTGGATGATAAAACACGACAAGAATGCCAAAACGAATTACTCCGACTACACCAAATGTGGAAAATACCAATAATCATGGTTACACATGATTATGGAGAGGCTGAAAAGTTGGGTAATCGTATTTTACAGATTGAGCAAGGGAAACTAGTATGAGTAATTCAGAAACCATCCCATTCACAAACCTCACCTATTATGCAGGAAAACACTCTTGACGTATCGAAGTGTATACGTATCATAATATAAGCAGGTGAAAACATGAAGGCATTATTAGTTATTGATGTTCAGAATGGTATTGTTAATCAAGGCAATTTTCAAGAAGAACTAGCACGAATGGAGACTATTATTAAGGACTTTAAAGAAGACGGTAGCCCGGTAATTTTTATGAAGCATCTTGATGATATAGAAGAAAGTCCATTATACAACGGATCTAATGGTTCAAAGCTTCATCAATCATTAAAGGATTATGCGGACTATACATTAGAGAAGAATACACCAAGTTCTTTCTTCAATACGGAATTAGCAAATACATTACAAAATTTAGATGTAGATCACCTATTTATTACAGGATTTAATACCGAATTTTGCTGTATGTTTACCGCTATTTCAGCATTCGATCGTGGGTATAAAGTTACATTCATTGAAGATGCAACAGGCACAGTCAATACTGGTGAAACATATGAAATGAAAGGATTGGACATTAGGGATTTTGTCGGAACAGTTCTGCATTGGTCGGATGTTATTGAGGTATTGGACTTTGATGAATATGTGGAGATGTATAATCTTATTAAATAACAAGCAAAAATGCATTAATGATCATAATCCACCACATTATCACGTTATTAGGAGGTGTCAATTATGGTTCTAATCAAAAATGCAAAGGCTATACCCGGATTACAGGGATGGCTATTCATTACATTTGATAACAACGTCCAAAAACTAGTTAATATAAATGAGGAAATAGCGTATTAACAAAAAACCTTTTCGCATGTAAAAGCATACTGCGAAAAGGCTTTTTTAATTACTCTGATACATAAGGCAATAATGCCATTGTACGAGCACGTTTGATTGCTCTAGTCAATTTACGTTGATATTTTGCAGATGTTCCTGTAACACGACGAGGAAGAATTTTTCCACGCTCTGAAATGAAACGTCTTAGTAAATCAACATCTTTGTAGTCGATGTGTGTGATTCCGTTCGCTGTGAAATAACACACTTTACGACGTTTTGCACGTCCGCGACGAGCTGCCATAAATACCCCTCCTTATTCTCTAGAATGGTAAATCATCGTCTGATATATCGATGGGTTCTCCACTATTACCAAATGGGTTCCCTTGGTTTTGATTTTGATTCTGTTGGTTCTGATTTTGATTCTGATTCGGTTGGAAGCTAGGTGCCCCTTGACCTTTATTCTGAGAAGATCCTTTTGATTCTAAAAATTGTACACTATCTGCTACAATTTCTGTAACAAAAACTGTTTTTCCATCTTGTCCTTCAAATGTACGTGTTTGAACACGGCCGTCTACACCTACCATACTACCTTTTTTCATATAGTTGGCAAGATTCTCAGCTGGTCTACGCCATACAACACAATTAATGAAATCCGCTTCACGGTTTCCTTGTTGATTGGAAAATGGTCGATTAACAGCTAACGTAAAATTGGCTACTGCCACGCCGTTTGGTGTATAACGTAAATCCGGATCCTTCGTTAATCTGCCGACAAGTACGACACGATTCAACATCAGAACCACCCCTTATTATTGATCTTCTTCTCGAATTGCCATATGACGAATAATATCATCCGTGAATTTCGCTTGACGATCAAACTCATTAATTGCAGTTTCATCACCAGAGAAATTAATCACTACATAATATCCATCACGAAAGTCTTGAATTTCATATGCAAGGCGTTTTTTGCCTTTTTCATCAACTTTTGCAATCTCCGCGCCATTATCAGTTAGAATTTTGTTGAAACGCTCAATCAAAGCTGTTTGCGCTTCCTCTTCTATGTCTGGGCGGATGATGTACATGATTTCATATTTAGTCATCCGTTACACCTCCTTTTGGTCTTAGCGGCCCCTATTTATTGTAAAGCACAGACATTGATGCATGTACTTTTCTCAATAAGAGCAAGGAGTAATCCGTTAGTAATTACTCACAATAGTGTATTATACCAAACCTTCTATGAAAAAACAACTTTTCGAGAGAATCCAAATTATACGTTATACCGTTTATTACAGAACCAAAGCACACTTCCGCCTTTTACACATTAAACCGGAAATGAATAACATCCCCGTCTTGCACCAAATACTCCTTGCCTTCCAATCGAACTTTCCCATTTTCACGTGCATGTGCCATTGAACCAGCATCCATAAGATCACCATATGATACGGTTTCTGCACGAATAAATCCACGTTCAAAGTCTGTGTGAATAATCCCTGCTGCCTGTGGTGCTTTTATGCCTTTACGAAATGTCCATGCTTTCACTTCCTGCTCACCAGCTGTAAAGTACGTTGCTAAGCCTAGTAAGCTATAGGAAGCTTTAATGAGCTTGTCCAGACCTGATTCCGTAATCCCCAAATCTTCAAGAAACATTTCCTTTTCATCCTGATCTAACTCGGAAATTTCCTCCTCAATTTTCGCACAAACAACGATTACCTCCGCACCTTCTTTGGCAGCATAATCTTTAACCTTTTGGACATATTCATTTCCTTCAGTATCGGCAACTTCATCTTCACTGACGTTTGCTACATATAGCGTTGGCTTGCTTGTCAGCAAATGTAGACCTTTCACAATTTTCCATTGATCTTCCGTAAGTTCCAATGCGCGTGCAGGCTTTTCTTCTTCAAAACCCGCTTTTAATTTAGTAAGTACATCATACTCAAGTACAGCTTCCTTATCCTTTTGTCTAGCTAGTTTCTCCACTCGTTGATAGCGTTTATTGACTGTTTCTAAGTCAGCCAAAATTAATTCCAAGTTAATAATTTCAATATCAGAAATTGGATCAACCTTGCCAGATACATGAGTAATGTTCTCATCTTCAAAGCAACGAACAACTTGACAAATTGCATCAACTTGGCGAATGTGGGATAAAAATTGGTTCCCCAATCCCTCCCCCTTACTAGCGCCTTTCACAATACCAGCAATATCGGTGAACTCAAATGCTGTTGGTACGGTTTTTTTCGGGTTTACTAATTCAGTTAATTTATTTAAGCGATCGTCTGGAACTTCTACAATCCCTACGTTCGGGTCAATCGTTGCAAATGGGTAATTCGCCGCTTCTGCACCCGCTTGGGTAATTGCATTAAATAACGTGGATTTCCCAACGTTTGGAAGTCCGACAATTCCTGCTGTTAAAGACATTCAACTTTCACTCCTTAAGGATTCCATTCAATGAACGCGTTCCATACCAATTATAATACAAGCACGTATTTTGACAAGTAATCAAAAAGCAAAAATAAGCATTCCGATATGCTCATTTTTGCTAATAGTTAGACCAAATTTCCGTTTTCTAATCTAAACTACGGCACAAAGTTAAACTTTCAAGCAAAAAAATTAATTTTACTGTTTTATTCTTCAGCCTTTTCAAGTACCTTTTTAAGTTTCTTAGAAAATTGCTTGCGAGGGATAAGTACACTATGATCACAGCCTAAACATTTTATCCGAATGTCCATACCCATCCGAATAATTTTCCAGCGGTTTTCCCCACATGGATGTTGTTTCTTCATCTGAACAATATCATGCAAAGCAAACTCTTTATCTACCATACAATCAAAACCTTCTTTCTAATTTGTCTCTTGATCTCGTCTCATTTCTCCCTCTGCTTCTAATGCAGTCGGTGCTTCATTTCGTGAATACATAACTAATCTTGGTGAAGGAATTTCAATACCTTCTTTATAAAGTCGTTCTTTTACCTCTTTTCGGATGATTCGAGCTCCAGCCCATTGATATACCGGTAACGTCTCAGCAATAACACGAATCACGAAATGGGATAATTCTAATGTCTGTACACCGATAATTTCTGGAGTACCAACTATTTCTTCATATTTATCAGGTAATTCTAATGCCATGTCTTCAATAATTTTTTCAGCAGTACCTATATCACTCTCATATGGCACGTTTATATCTACAACAGCTAACCCATTATGAACAGAGTAATTGGTAACCTGTGTCACATTACCATTTGGAATCACATGTTGTTCGCCTGTCCAACTTATAATTTTCGTGGTTCTTATCCCAATTTCCTCTACTGTGCCTTCCACATTAGACGTATTGATATAATCACCTACCGAAAATTGATCTTCAAAAATAATAAAAAACCCAGAAATAATATCACGAACTAGGTTTTGAGCACCAAACCCAATCGCAAGCCCGGCTACACCAGCACCAGCTAATAGTGCTCCTACTCTAAACCCAAATACATTATCAAGTATCATAATTAGGGCAGCAAAATAAACGGTATATGTTAGTGTGTTTTGAACTAACTTTTTAAGCGTTGTTTCTCTTCGTTCTGTTATTCTAAAAGGACCGCGTTGTTTATTTTTGAATAATCGCTCAATAACATTTTTCCCGACCCGAACTACTAACATGGCCAACACAATTACAAGAACAATTTTAATAAAGCCTTCTGCTATGGTTAGCCATAAATCAGGACCCGTTATATACTCCCAAAATTTGTTAACTTCATCCAAATTAAGACCTCCAAAACCTATGAATTCGTAATGGATACCTTTCCATATATGAATAAAGTTTACAACAATATACGCTAATTTGAAAGAGAGAAGCAAACTCATGAGCATCACGACCTATTATCTATTTTTCCACATTGGATATAATAAAAGTCGGGTTAAAACATACAAGTTAAGCAGTCCATAAATTGGATAAACATACGTAATTAATGTAGAAAAACCCAACGTCGTTAACGGAACCATTACAATTAAAATTAATAAGACTAACAGCCATAAGGGGATATTTAAATAGCTCTGCAGCCTAGTAACTATCCCCAATACTCCTGAGGCTGCTGTTGTAAAAATAGCAAACCATAGCAAAATTGACATAAGGATGAGCATTCCAAATGGATAATGTTTTAAAATAGCAAACAACGGAATTTCATATAAAAGAAGCTCATCAGCAATTTGTATTAAACTATTATTATATACATACGAAATAACCCCTAAGATTAGACCGCTACCAATACATGCAATCCATATTTCCCCTTTTGTGCGAACCTTGTTACCGATCGCACCCAATACAGCAATTAATGGAAGGATATTTAAAGCTGTAAACGGAAAAGCAGCTGTCCAATTCCGCTGTTCATGCCAATGCGAGAAAAGTGCCAAGTCCTGGTCAAATGTAAACAAAAACAATATATATAACAAACCACCGAGTAAAAGCGGTAATATAAGTTGATTGATAGATAAAATACCACTGATATCTTTAAGGAACAAAAGAATAAGTGCAATTACAATGAAAAAGACACCCCACCAATAAGAAAAGTTAAATGCCTGTCCTGTTGCCCCACTTCCAGCAATCATCACAACAGTTGTCGTAAACAAATACAGAAATATCATGACATCGTAAACACCTGTCAGTTTACTTCCAACAATATCGCGAAGTATTGGCAAATAGTCGGTTGACTTCCGCTCATGACTTAAATTTAATATCACAAAGCATGACATTGAAAAAAACACTGCAAACAAGACAATAGCAAGTCCACTTTCATGTCCGAAAAATTGCCACAATTCCCTCCCGGATGCATATCCAGCACCAATTGTTGTTCCAATAATTAAAAACATCCACTTAAGTCCAGCTCTGAGCATTCGATTTCCTCCAATAAATTGTAGTGTGTATGTATACTTCAAACTTTTAATCCGTATACTAATACCAATATGTTTGTGGAGGATAAGCTATGAATCTAAAAAAGCGTTTTGCAGGAAAAAATGAGGATTTTAGGATGGCATACACAGACCCCGACTTACTTGAGACAATGTGTGAAAAAATTACCTCATGGCTCCCAGAACTTCCATTTGAGTATGTCGTTGTTTGTATCGGAACAGATCGTTCAACTGGTGATGCATTAGGTCCGTTTATTGGAACTTTTTTTTCGGAGTTAAAACCAAAACATATAACTGTATATGGTACTCTTAATGACCCGGTTCATGCCACAAATCTAAATAGTTATATCCAACATATTAACCAACAACATAAAAATCCTTATATCATTGCAGTAGATGCTTGTTTAGGAAAAAGCAATTCCGTTGGGTCACTAATCACCGGAATTGGGCCAATAAAGCCTGGAGCAGCATTGAACAAACCATTACCACCAGTCGGTGACATACACATAACCGGTGTTGTTAATGTTAGTGGATTTATGGAATACTCTATTTTACAAAATACTAGATTGTCAATTGTCGTTGCAATGGCCAAAAAGATCGTTGCTATTTTAGACCAGATCGATCAACAATTACACTGCAACCAACCAATGCCTGCCATTCTTTCACCACGAGAAATCACACAATCAACTGCGGATATTTAAGAGTTAACAATGCTTCATAAACAATGGGATTTTAATAAAAAGGTCCTTTCGCAATGTAAGTAGTTCAGATAACGTGGAGAAAATGTTAAATAACAACGTCGAATATCATATAAAAACTCAGCAGTATTAACACACTAAATAACACACAAAAACGCTTGGATTTTATACCAAGCGTTTTCGTTTATCCTTATTTTGTTATTCAGTTTTTTAATTAATTTTCTCATTATTTTTATCCCTTATAATTATTTCATAAGGAATTTCTTCAATAGATAATTCCTCTAATTTCAACTCAATTATTTTATCTACGTATTTTTCAATTTCCTTAACTTTTTCATCAGAATTCCCGAACCAGCTATTATTTATTTTTGTTTTGATAATAATTTGTAATGGTTGCGGATGGAATGAAGAAGCAAATCCTCTATATTCTTTAAACTTCTTATTTATTTCCTCTCTTATTGCAGTAAATATGGGATGCCATTCCTGATCTCTTATCTCACTTTCACTTTTCTTTGTTAATTGAACTGTAAAATTCATATTTGTATCTGACAAAATGGTATTAGAAATGAGTTTTTCAAGTTCAGCATTACCTACAAAATTATTATCTGTTCCTTCAATTATGATTTCCTTCTTCGGTTTAACTGATATTGAATAAGAATGGTTATTATATCCCTCATTCTTTAGTACATCCGACACTATATTTGAAACATTATGTATTGACTCATCCTCTTTATTTTGGGAAATATTCCTGTCTACTATCCTAAACCTTATATCAAAATCATTAAAACCTACCTCTTTTGTAGTATTAGATATTATATTTTCAATTTGGCTCTTATTTGACTCTAAAAAATCCTTATCCTTAACTTGAACGGTTAAAATACGATCTTCATTAGAATAACTTAGTCCTACCTCACCGTATCCTTTGTCCATTAATTCTTTTGAACTTCTTGTAAACAATTGTTCTAATTTGTCTTTTTCTTTTTTAGTTTCTTCCATACTTTTTACTAATTCACTTTCTATTTGTTCATCAGACTTAGCGTTTCCCGATTCACTTGAGTTGTTTGCAAATACCAAAGTAGCACAAAAAATAATTATTATTAAGGCAATACCAATAACAATTTTTTTGACCATAACCATGCCCTCCCTTAATTAGAGGATATGGTCAGTTTTTCACATTATTCTTATTGTTAGTCTTCTAAAGTTATTGATTAACTGTCCCTTTAATTGATCAAGGTGCAATTCTTTATTTAAGTAACGCACTCTTTTGTTCAATATCTTAATCAAACTTTGATTGGTTCTTTCTAAAGTAACAGCTCAACTTTCGCACCTCTAAAAAAGTAATGCACTTAGTTTAAGATTGTACTTAAAGTCACCTAAGATAGTATTTTTGACAATAAAATCCTTAAGAACCTACTGAAAAGGTTCAATTTTTATAGAAGTAGGTTGTCGAAATACCGCATCTTGAATATACTTCGCTTTCCGCGGGCGAGTGTCGAGCCTCCTCGGACTGTCGTCCTTGAAAAAGAAAATCGCTTTTTCTGCGTGCGGTGTAGTGCTGACGTAGCTTTCCTTGTCCTGCGGGGTCTCGCCGATCTCTTACTTCCCACTGGAGTCTACGTATATTCAAGATGCTAGCATAAGCGGTCATAATTTTTTTCAGCAACGAACTCTTTTCAGTACTATATTTATCTTAATGGTTGCTGGAGTATGTGCAGTTAATCATATGACTTTTCTTGCTTCGTCTTTATTCTTTATACATGTATGACTAATAAAGCATTCACTATTATAAAGCACTACACTAGTTGCCTGGAACGAAAGGTGACTGACTCCTGCGGGAAAAGCACGTGTCTGAAGACCCCGCAGGAAGTGGGTTTCTTCCGAGGAGGCTGAAGCCGTGCCCGCGGAAAGCTGTCACCTTTCGTGGAAGGCAACGGCCGCATAACTCTTATTACATTTGTACAATACTGAAGTCAAATACAGCAATGAATTCCGTACTAACCCAATTTTACAAAGGGTTATATCTTTATTTTGACCTGCGAAAGTTGAGTAACAGTTAATAAAATAGTGACATGAGTATGAAGTCATTTATTAACGACATTTTGCCATATAAAAACATTCATACTAGCTGATAAATATAATAAATAATTCCTACTGTTACTAGTGATGGTAATAGATTGCCAACCCGGATATTAGTTAGTTTTAGTAGATTTAAACCGATTGCCAAGATAAGAAGGCCCCCCACTGCAGTTATTTCAATAATAAATCCATCTAAAAACGCCTCGGGTAGCCAATTCTCTATTTGTGTTGCTAACAATGCAATTGATCCCTGATAGATTACTACTGGTAACACTGAGAAAATAACGCCATATCCTAATGTTGTTGTTAACACAAGCCCGACAAAGCCATCAATGATTCCTTTTGTGATTAATATCTCATGGTCGCCTCTTATCCCACTATCTAATGCCCCAATTACAGACATCGCACCAATACCAAAGATAAGTGATGCAGTTATAAATCCTTGAGCAACACTGAAATCATCATTTGTTGTCGTGAATTTACTACCTATCCAATTACCTAAGCGGTTTAATCCTTCTTCAAGGTGAATAAGCTCTCCCAAGATTGCACCACTTAATAGACTTAAAAGAACAACAACAATATAATCTGCTTGGAAGGCCATTTGTAACCCTATTAAAATAACTGCCAGTCCAATTCCGTGCATAACTGTTTCCTTATAACGTTCAGGTATTTTCGTAAAAAATAAACCAATTAAACTTCCGACTATTATACAAACCCCATTTACTAGTGTCCCGAATAAGACCATTGCCACATCCCCAACCTGTTAAAATTCACTATAAGCTGCTGCTATTTCTGCTATTGCTTCGAGAAAGCTATTAACTTCTTTTTCCGTATTATATATGCTTAGGCTTGCCCTTACAACACCCTGGCTCATCGTTTCCAACATTTCATGTGTCAATGGACTGCAATGTAGCCCAGCCCGTACTGCAATATTATAATGAGAATCTAGAATCATTGCTATTTCCTGTGAATCAACATTAGATACATTGAAAGCAACGATTGGCATTCGCTGTTCATTTTCATCCGGCCCATAACATGCTACACCTGCTATTTTTGTTAATCCTTGATACAGTTGTTTTGCTAAGATTGTTTCACGTGGAACATTTTCATTTTTTCTTCGTTCATAGATACATAACGCTTCGTAAAGTCCTGCTATACCAGGTGTGTTTAATGTTCCACTTTCCAATTTTTCTGGCCATTGTTCCGGCTGATTTGGACTTTCTGAAAAGCTCCCTGTGCCACCATGGTGAATGGGCGCTAATTCAATGTCACCTTCTACTAGCAACATCCCTGTTCCTTGTGGTCCTAACAATCCTTTATGACCTGGAATTGCCAACATATCGATCCCTTGTGTTTTCATGTTTATCGATAAATGTCCAGCTGTTTGTGAGGCATCCACTAATGTCAAAATACTATTCTGTTGCGCTAGTTCCATGACATCAGTAAGTGGCATAAGTGTACCCGTAACATTAGATGCGTGTGTCATAGCAATTAATTTTGTCTCTGGTTGTATTGCTTTTGCAACATCATGAATAAAGTCAGTTTCGTTTCCCCTCCACTCCAAATAGGTTACGTGAACCCCATATTTATTTTTTATGTATTCAAGTGGACGGCGAATGGAATTATGTTCAAATGACGTTGAAATAATATGGTCCCCTTTTCGCCATCGTAATCCTTTTATCGCTTGATTCAACGCTACAGTAGCATTCTGGTAAAATAGTGCTTTTTTCGGATCACTGCAGCCAAATAAGGAAGCAGCTTTCATTCTTGTTTGATCAATATATGTAGCAGCTTGCCTTGCTAGAGCATGTCCTCCCCTCCCAGGATTTGCCCCACATTCATTCATAACACGAACCATTGCCTCAGCCACTTCTGGCGGTTTTGGAAAAGACGATGCAGCCTGATCGAAATAAATCATACCAATCCCTCCTAACTATATTTGCATTAGGATATAGAAAAAGACTGACATTCGTATACTACACAAGTCAGTCTTTGTAATTTCCCTGATTAAACTTCCAATGACTCAATAATTCTTTCCAAGTCATCATCTGAATAAAACTCAATTTCAATCTTACCTTTTCGTTTTCCACGTTGTATTTTTACAGAGGTGCCAAATCGATCACGTAGCATTGACTCCCGTTCTTGTAAAAAGATATCCTTTTTTGGTTTCTCCTTTTTCTTCACGGGTTTGCTATTTAATTCCATAATTAGCTTTTCAACTTGACGGACATTTAGTTTTTCTTGACGTATTTTGTTCACGAATGGAATAACCTTGCTTTTATCCTTTAAACCAAGCAAAGCACGACCATGGCCCATCGAGAGTTCGCCATTGTTAATATAAGCAATGACTTGATCAGGTAACGAAAGCAGTCGAACGATATTAGCTATATGTGACCTACTCTTCCCTAGCCGCTGTGATAAAACTTCTTGGGTAATGTTTAATTCATTCATTAAATTAGCGTAGGCATGTGCCTCTTCAATTGGTGTTAAGTCTTCTCGCTGCAAATTTTCCAGTAAGGCTAGCTCCATCATTTTTTCATCTGTTAAATCTTTTACAATTACCGGAATACGCTCTAAGCCAGCTTCTTTTGCTGCACGAAATCGCCTTTCACCAACAACAATCTCATAGCCTTTAATACTTTCCCGTACTATTAATGGCTGAATAATGCCATATTGGAGAATTGACTCTTTTAACTCCTCTATTGCATCGGCATGAAATGTTTTTCTAGGTTGATAAGGATTTGGCCTACATTCACTAATCAATATCTCAATAATATTTGCTTCATCTTTTTCCTCTTCTATTTCTGGAAAAAGTGCATTAATACCTTTACCTAACCCTTTCGCCACTATTCATCACTTCCTTCGCTAATTCAAGATATACTTCAGCACCTCTTGATTTCGGATCATAAGTAATGATCGGTTGACCGTGACTAGGAGCCTCCCCTAATCGAATGTTTCTTGGAATGACTGTCTGATATACTTTGTCTTGAAAGTACTTTTTCACTTCTTCTATTACTTGTAATCCTAGATTGGTTCGTGCATCAAGCATCGTTAATAATACGCCTTCGATCATTAAATCCTTATTTAAATGTTTTTGAACTAAACGTATGGTATTTAACAGCTGGCTAAGACCTTCCAGCGCGTAATACTCACATTGTACTGGAATCAATACCGTATCAGAGGATGTGAGTGCATTTATCGTCAACAGTCCCAGTGATGGAGGACAATCAATAATAATATAGTCATATTTATCTTTTAGACTATCTAATGACTTTTTCAAACGAATTTCCCGAGAAATGGTTGGTACTAATTCTATTTCTGCTCCTGCTAATTGAATAGTAGCAGGAATGACATCCAAATTTTCTACGTTTGAGGAAACACAAACTTCTTCGGCAGGTAGATCCTCAACAAGTACATTATAAACGCATTGATCCATGTCTGCTTTATTGATTCCCACACCACTTGTGGCATTTCCTTGCGGGTCAATGTCAACAAGCAATACTTTTTTATTCATATACGCCAAACACGCACTTAAATTAACCGACGATGTTGTCTTTCCAACACCACCCTTTTGATTTGCTATGGCGATTGTTTTACCCATGTTGTCACCTACCTAAAATAACTCTATATCTATCATTTTATCATTCTTTTGCTAGGAAGAACTACTATTTTTAACTTTATTATGAAAAAGTAATTGAATTGTTGTTTTTGTAAACCTTGCTAGAATAAATCGTATGTTTATTTAGAAGGATGGTTTCGCATTGTTTGTTGCTTTTTAATTTCGTATTTGAACTGTGACACAACTAAGAAATTGCTTTCCCGCCGTTCCGGAAAGCGAAGTATTCTGCCGGAGCGGATTCCAAGCACTCAACATCATTAGAGCAAAAAACGTCCCGAAAGAGAATTTTCACTGTGTCGATAGCCATTTAGAAAAATAGATTCAAAAATACCCATCATGTAAAGATGGGTAGAATTAGTAGGAAGGAATTATTTCTTTTTTGGGATCTTGATGGTAATTTGATAGTATTCATCTAAGTCCTCTTCATCTGTTTCTACATCAATACCTGTATCAGACACCATGCTTAACGATTGTCGGATAGTATTCATGGCAATTCGGATATCCTTATTCACACCCTTTAATTTAGGACGCTTGCGTTTCTTATCCTCTTTCGCTCCATCCAATTTTGCAATTCGCTCTTCCGTCTGTTTTACATTCAAATCCTTTTCGAGAATCTCTTGTAAAATTTTTTCCTGCTTTGCATCATCTCTTAGCTTAATTAATGCACGGGCATGTCGTTCAGTTATTGACTTTTCCAGCAGTGCCATTTGAACACTTTCTGGTAACTTTAACAATCGCAGTTTGTTCGCAATTGTCGATTGATTTTTACCTAGTCGCTGTGCAAGCGCTTCTTGTGTTAATGAGTGAAGTTCCAATAACTTTGCATATGCAGTGGCTTCCTCAATTACCGTCAGCTCTTCACGTTGTAAGTTTTCGATCAATGCAACTGAGGCTGTTTCTGCATCAGTCATTTCACGAATAATTACAGGAGCCGTTTCCCATTCCAATAATTGAACAGCACGCCATCTTCGTTCACCAGCAATAAGCTCATAGGATTCCTCATCTAGTCTTCTGACAACGATTGGCTGAATCATCCCATGTGTATGTATGGTTTGCGCTAATTCCTTGATTTTCTCTTCATTAAATATGGATCTTGGTTGAAAACGGTTTGGTTCAATATTTTTTACAGCAATCTGAATAACTTCATCTGGATGATACGTTTCTTCTTCTCCTGCTTCAGAATCTGATTTTTCCCCTATACCAAATATGCGGTTAAAAGGTTGCAACACATCAGACACCACCTTTAATCTAAAAAAACTTTGCTCATCATGGATACAAAATAGAATTGTTTCACGTGGAACATTTTTCGTAGCATGATAGGTATAATACTAAAAATATCATATAAATGGAGTGTATACATAACTTCTAATCTATCATTATTTCATCCTTGGTCTTATTTTACCATATATAGAACTAGAAAAGTATGGGAAGATAAAATAAAACGACTTAAGCTAAAGGGTTTTTGTTCGGTACCCCTGCTTTTCGTGGGTACTTGCCTGGTGTTTTACGTTTCTTATCTATCAAAACAATGGATCGTTCACTGTGTTCCTCTGGTAGATAAAATGTATGTATATCGTTTATGGCACCACCCAATTGCTCAATTGCAGATTCCGCATCTGATAATTCTGCCTCCGTTTGTGCACCTTTCATGGCAATGAATACACCATCTTTTTTACAAAGTGGTAAACACAATTCACTTAAAACAGACATGCGAGCCACTGCACGCCCCATAACTATATCAAAGGTTCCTCTAAATTGTGGATTTTTCCCAAAGTTTTCAGCACGATCATGATAAAACGCAACATCCCTTATATTAAGTTCTGTTGCTAAATGATGAAGAAAACCGATTCGTTTCTTTAATGAATCAACGATTGTTACCTTTAAATTTGGAAAACATATTTTGAGTGGGATGCTTGGGAATCCAGCACCAGCACCCACATCACAAATATGCATATCTTTGGTGAAATCATAATAAAACGCTGCAGAAATGGAATCAAAAAAATGCTTTAAATAAACATCTTGCTCTGTTGTTAATGCTGTTAAGTTAATTTTTTCATTCCATTCTACTAATGTTTTGTAGTAAATAGAAAATTGGTTGACCTGTGTTTCATTAAGTTCAATACCATGTTTTTGTAATTCACGTACAAATTGTTCTGGATTCATATTGACGTCTCCTCAAAATTAGTTGGCTACCCGAGCTATTTTCCCCTGCTCAATATAGATGAGTAAAATAGATACATCAGATGGATTCACACCCGAAATTCTTGATGCTTGGCCGACGGAAAGTGGGCGTACCTTTTTAAGTTTTTCCCTTGCTTCTGTGGCAATACCACTAACATCATCATAATCAAGATTTTCCGGAATTTTTTTATCTTCCATTTTTAACATGCGTTCTACTTGGTCGTTTGCTTTCTTAATATATCCTTCATACATGATTTGTATTTCTACTTGTTCTTTTACATCAGTTGGTAAAGTGTTGTCTGGTTCGATTACCTGTTCTATCATTTCATACGACATCTCTGGTCGTTTTAATAAATCAGATGCCCTAACAGCCTCTTTTAGTGGTGTAGCATTTGCTTCACGCAGTAATGTTTGAACATTTTCATTCGGTTTAATGATGATCTTCCGTAATCGATCCTTCTCTTGCTCAACTAAACGATTTTTCTCAATAAATTTTTGATAGCGTTCCTCTTTAATCAAGCCAAGTTTATAGCCGATTTCTGTTAACCGTATATCTGCATTATCATGGCGCAATAACAAACGATATTCTGCACGTGACGTTAGTAAGCGGTATGGCTCTTTTGTTCCCTTTGTTACAAGGTCATCGATTAAAACACCAATATAAGCCTGTGAACGATCTAAAATTAATGGATCCTTGCCTAACACTTTAGCTGCAGCATTAATTCCTGCCATCATCCCCTGTGCTGCTGCCTCTTCATATCCTGACGTTCCGTTGATTTGACCAGCTGTAAAAAGTCCAGGGATTTTTTTTGTTTCTAGTGTTGGCCAAAGCTGTGTAGGGATAATCGCATCATATTCTATTGCATATCCGGCACGCATAATTTCCGCATTTTCTAGACCTGGAACCGATTTAACCATTTCATGTTGAACAGATTCCGGTAATGATGTTGATAAACCCTGCACATAAACTTCTTCCGTTTCCCGGCCTTCAGGTTCTAGGAATACTTGATGGCGTGGTTTATCATTAAAGCGAACAACTTTATCTTCAATTGACGGGCAATAACGTGGACCTGTTCCGCGTTTTGCTCCAGAATACATTGCTGAAAGTCCTAAATTATCATTAATAACTTGGTGTGTGAACTCATTTGTATACGTTAACCAGCAAGGAATTTGATCCGTAATAAATTCTGTCGTTTCATAAGAAAATCCTTGTAGTTTCTCATCACCCGGTTGAATCTCTGTTTTCGAGTAATCAATTGTATGACTATTTACCCGTGGTGGTGTTCCAGTTTTAAAACGCGTAATTTCAAATCCTAATTCCTCTAAATGCTGAGAAAGCTTGATGGATGGACGTTGATTATTTGGCCCACTCTCATATTCCAGATCTCCCATAAGCACCTTCCCACGCATAAACGTACCAGTTGTTATAATAACGTTCTCTGCATGATAGGCAGCTTTGGTTTCCGTTATTACCCCTTTACATACACCATCTTCAATGATTAGTTGATCAACCATTCCTTGACGGAGTGTAAGGTTTTCTTCATTTTCTAATGTTTGTTTCATTTCACGAATATATAAAGGCTTATCAGCTTGTGCGCGCAAAGCACGTACAGCCGGGCCTTTCCCAGTATTTAACATACGCATTTGAATATATGTCTTATCGATAACTTTAGCCATGACACCGCCAAGTGCATCGATTTCTCGTACAACAATACCCTTGGCTGGACCACCAAGTGATGGATTACAAGGCATAAAGGCGATCATATCTAAATTAAGGGTTAGCATTAACGTTTTCGCGCCCATTCTTGCGGCAGCAACCCCCGCCTCGCATCCAGCATGGCCAGCACCGATGACGATTGTATCATAATGTCCTGCATCATATACCATAATTTTTCATCCTTTCTATCTAAAAGTGCGTGTTCAAAAAGTTGCCAAATTAGAAGCAGGCACCACTTATTATTTGGTGACTTTTGAACAACCTCTAGAAATTAACTATTCCAATAGCCACGCTCGGTTCGTACTGCGCTACTACTTATTTTCCTAAACAAAATTGTGAGAACAACTGATCAATTAAACTGTCACTAGCAGTATCTCCAATTATCTCTCCTAAAAACTCCCATGTTCTTGTAACATCGATTTGAACGATATCTAAAGGCATTGCCATTTCTAAGCCTTGCATAGCATCCTCCAACGCTTGCTTCGCTTGTTTTAGCAATTGAATATGTCGAACGTTCGAGACATATGTTAAATCTCCTGTATCTATATCTCCAGCAAAAAATGTTTCCGCAATAGCGGCTTCTAATTCATCGATTCCTGCTTCATTGATCAAAGCCGTTGTTAGAACTGGATTCCCTTCAGCCAGACTTGTTACCTTGTTAAGATCAAGTTTTTGCGGTAAATCTGTTTTATTAATAATGACAATATAATCCAATCCTTGAACTGCTGTAAATAACTTCTCGTCTTCTTTTGTCAGCTCCTCATTATAATTTAACACAAATAAGATAAGATCTGACTCTGTTAATACTTTCCTTGATCGTTCAACACCTATTTTCTCGACAATATCTTCTGTTTCACGAATCCCAGCTGTATCAACTAATTTTAATGGAACACCACGAACATTTACATATTCCTCTATGATATCACGAGTTGTACCAGCCACTTCCGTAACAATTGCTTTATTCTCTTGAACAAGTGCATTCATTAATGATGACTTTCCTACATTCGGGCGGCCGATGATTGCTGTTGCTAAACCTTCACGTAAAATTTTCCCTTGTTTAGCTACCTGTAAGAGTTGTTCGATTTCATCATGCACTTTTTTCGTTTTCTCACGCATCATGTCATGAGACATCTCTTCTACGTCATCATATTCAGGATAATCGATATTCACTTCAACATGTGCCACTGTTTCAAGCAATTCCTGCCGTAAACGCTGGATTAACCCTGATAAGCGTCCATCCATTTGCTTTAGTGCGACAGACATTGCTTTATCTGTCTTAGCACGAATTAAATCCATTACCGCCTCAGCCTGTGATAAATCAATTCGTCCGTTTAGAAATGCGCGCTTAGTAAATTCACCTGGTTCTGCTAAACGTGCACCCTTACTAAGAATAATCTCCAACACGCGATTAACAGATACCATGCCACCATGACAATTAATTTCAACTACATCTTCACGAGTAAATGTTTTTGGTGCGCGCATTACCGACGCCATCACTTCTTCCGCAATTTCACCTGTTTGCGGATCAATTATTTTACCGTAATTCATTGTATGTGACGGGACATGAAGCAAATCATTACCCTGGAATAAATCATTCGTTATAGCAACTGCCATTGGACCACTTAACCTAACAATCGCAATTGCACCCTCACCAATCGGTGTCGAAATTGCCGTAATTGTATCTGTCTCCATCTCTTTCACCTCCATTAAAACCAACATTTTTCCATCTATAATAAAAAAATAATTTTTAGCGTCACTAACTTAATAGAATACCACAATTTTAATCAAAAATAAACTTATCCACAATAGTTTTCTGGTTTAATTTCGCTTACTAGTTATCCACATGTGCATAATCGACAAATTTTCAAATAAAATAATGTCAACAAGTGCATAAGAAAAGCACCCACCTTGGTCACATAATCAAAGTGGATGCTTTTCTTAAACTTCGGCCCTTTACGTAATGTTTGTTGCTTTTTTTATTTCGTAGTTGATGAAACTGCGCACAAATTACCGCTACGGAAATACACTTCGCTTTCCGGGGGCGGCTGTTGAGCCTCCTCAGGCCAACACGACGTTGGTCACGAAGGCGTTGCCACAGGACGTGGCGACCTTAGCCTTTGTTCCCCTTACGCACTGCGGGGTCTCACCGATGCCTCTCTTCCCCCAGGAGTCTCCGTGTATACGGGATGCTTGCGAGGAAATATATGCTTTATTTCCCTGTAATCAAGCATATATAATGGGAATAATATGATAAAGCCAACACCAGCGAAGGAAATACACGTAGACTCCTGCGGGAAAAGCAACAGCTGAAGATCCCGCAGGAAGTGCTTTTCTTCCGAGGAAGCTGAAGCGTTGCCCGCGGAAAGCGTAGTGTATTTTCCGTAGCGGCAATTTTGAACCCTTCTACGTCGCAGTTTATATCTATTGTGTAAAAAACATCAATATTTTAGAGCCACAAAAAAAGCGATAATCCTAAATTAAGGATCATCGCTCAGGTAAAATTTAAGGTTTAATAACGATATGCCGATGTGGCTCAACTCCATCAGAATATGTGGAGATGTTGTCATTTCCCTGTAGGGCACTATGAATAATTTTACGTTCATATGCTGGCATTGGCTCAAGTGCCACCTTTTTATTAAGTCGCATTGCTTTATCTGCCATTTTTCCTGCTAAAGAGTACAGTGTCTCTCTTCTCCGTTCACGGTAACCTTCTGCATCAACTGTAACATTATAAAATTGTCCTTCACCCTTATTTATTGCGAGTTGAACTAAATATTGCAAGGCATTCAATGTTTGACCGCGTTTTCCGATCAACATTGCAATTTTATCACCTGTTAAGTTATACGTTACATGGTTACCTTCAACTTTTGTAGTTACATCAGCAGAAACATTCATATTATCTATAACTTCTTTAAGGAATACTTCTGCCTGTTCGACTTGATTTTTTTTAATTGATACCTTGACGATTGCTCGTTTCGATCCAAAGACACCAAGAAGTCCTTTTTTTCCTTCGTCAATAATATCAATTTCAACATGGTCCCTTGTTGTGTTTAACTGCTCTAATGCTGACTGGACCGCTTCCTCAACCGTTTGTCCACTAGCAGTTATTTCTTTCACTTTTTCTCTCCTCCATTACCATTACTATTGTTCATCATTGGTTTCCGGATAAAAAGAGTCTGTGCAACCATAAAGATGTTACCAACTACCCAATATAATGCCAATGCAGATGGGAAGAACATTGCAAAAACTGTAATCATAATTGGCATAACATAAAGCATAACCATCATTTGTGGGTTTTGCCCAGCAGGATTACCTGCCATCATTAATTTTTGCTGCAGGAATGTTGCTGCACCAGCGACCAAAGGTAAAATATAGAATGGATCCGGTGACCCTAATTCAAACCATAAGAAGTGATGCGTTTGAATTTCTTCTGTTCTTCTTATCGCATGATAAAAGGCGATTAAAATCGGCATTTGTACAAAAATCGGCAAACACCCAGCAAGTGGATTAACGCCATGTTTCTGAAATAACGCCATTGTTTCTTGTTGCAATTTTTGTTGTGTATTTGCATCTTTTGAACTATATTTTTGTTGAATTTCCTTTAATTCTGGTTGGATATCCTGCATTGCCTTTGAGCTTTTTAATTGCTTCACGTTTAACGGCAAAAGGATCAAGCGAATAATAATCGTTACAATTACAATTGACAATCCATAATTTTCATTAAACATTTCCGCAAAATAAGTAATTACCCATGACATTGGATATACAAAATATGAATTCCAAAATCCTTCACTTTCAGGTGTGATTGGTTCATTAATTTCTGTACACCCTGAAAGCAATGCCAGCAAGCCGATTAAGGTTGCAAGCAGAAAAATCTTTTTACGCACTCTATTTCCTCCTAACTTTAAAAAGCGCGGGAACACTTTAGGGGCCTAACTAGTCGCTAGATATTAAATCCAGGTAGAAAAAACCTATGTAAACGTTCTTTTATAGTATTAGTTTATCATTAATGTTATATAAGATTCTATATAAAATCTACAATTAATTATATTTTTTTAACAATCGTTCTTTCGAGAGTAAATGAACTAAACTTTTTTTTATATGATGAAAATCCATTTCCTTTGTTGGCTGTCTGGCAATGATGATAATATCATAATTGGTATATACTTTTTTCTCCAATTCATGAAATGCTTGACGCAAATATCGTTTTATCCGATTTCTAGTAACCGCATTCCCGATTTTCTTCCCAACTGAAAGACCAATTCGGAAATGACTTTGGTTAGGTTTTTGCAGATAATAAATAACAAGTTGTCGATTAGCAAATGACTTCCCTTTTTTAAATACATGTTGAAATTCTTTATTATCTTTAATACGAAATGCCTTCTTCATCTTAATCACCTTTTAAATAAACTAACTGATCCATCTCATTTTAATAACAACGGTGAATTTTTTAACCTCAGAGTTTTTCCCTAATCTAAAGAAACGGATTTAAGCAGCTTCCATTAAAAAGGAATCACTGCCTAATCCTTTAAAACTTTCAAATAAGGTAGTTCTTTCTTTCTGAAAGTGGAAAAAAGACCACTGACTTTATTCAGTGGCCTATGCAGATAATACTTTTCTTCCTTTACGACGACGACGAGCTAAAACTTTACGTCCGTTTTTTGTACTCATACGCGTGCGAAAGCCATGTACCTTTTTACGTTTACGATTATTTGGTTGAAACGTTCTTTTCATCTATCATGCACCTCCCAAAGGAACTAAAAAATTCAATTTAAAAACATATCCTATCAGACAGTCTCGTTAATTATACGTAAAACACCAGGATTTTGTCAACTGTCATTCCATTCCAATTATCCACAGGCCTATGTTTAAATTTTTTCAACCTGTTTTTTTCATCCACAACAATAATCGACAAGATAATCACAAAATATAGTAGTGTGGATAAATTTTCTTCACAACGTGTAGAATATGTGGATAACTGTCGAAAGAACGTTGCACATCGCTGTTTTTTTTGGTATTATATTTGTGTTTTAACATGTGGAAAAAGTAAACAGCGATTTCAACTATCCACAGTTTGTGAATAACCTGTGGATAGTTGTTCACATCTCTGTTAATCAACTTATCAACAATCAGGTGGACAATGTATATAAATGCTGTTACAACTTTATATACAATACCTTTCTATTCACAGCATAAAATATATAATTTTTTCTATTCTCCTATTCCATTTGCTTATAGGTTAGTTTATTTTTTGCTTAAAAAGTGCCTTTCCATCTTTCGTATACACAGCAATAGAAAGATTGAGAGAGGCTTTTTCTATCATCAATTTTCCCTGAAAGGAGTGAAACCAACTTGGAAAACATCAATGAATTATGGATTGCCACGTTAGAAGTGATCGAAGAAAAAATTAGTAAGCCTAGCTTTGAAACATGGCTGAAAAATACAAAAGCAGATTCTTTAAAAGATGACACGTTAACTGTTTCCGCCCCAAATGAATTTTCAAAGGATTGGTTAGAAAGCAGATATACAGAATTAATTTCTGAAATATTATTTGATATTACTGGTGCAAAACTAACTGTAAAATTTGTGATTCCTGAAGGCCCTGAAACAAATGAAGTCGAAAAGGTCCCTAAAACTGTTCCTAACGTTGAAAATAACCAGGCTAAAGATATGCCAAAAACCATGCTTAACCCTAATTATATTTTTGATACATTTGTTATCGGATCAGGAAATCGTTTTGCCCATGCTGCATCACTTGCAGTTGCAGAAGCACCGGCTAAGGCATACAACCCCCTATTTATTTATGGTGGTGTTGGCCTAGGTAAAACACATCTAATGCATGCGATTGGACATTATGTTCGGGAGCATAACCCTAAGGCAAATGTTGTCTATATAACGTCAGAGAAATTTACCAATGAGTTTATCAACGCAATTATGGACAACAAAACAGCAAACTTCCGAAACAAATATCGTAATGTTGACATTCTATTGATTGATGATATTCAATTTATAGCTGGAAAAGAATCAACTCAAGAAGAATTTTTCCATACTTTTAATGCACTACATGAAGAAAGTAAACAAATCATCATTTCAAGTGATCGTCCACCTAAAGAAATTCCAACACTAGAAGATCGCTTACGTTCTCGTTTTGAGTGGGGATTAATTACAGATATTACGCCACCAGATCTAGAGACAAGAATTGCCATACTAAATAAAAAGGCAAAAGCAGAAGGATTGGATATTCCAAATGAAGCTATGAATTATATTGCGAATCAAATTGATACCAATATCCGTGAACTTGAAGGTGCATTAATTCGTGTAGTAGCCTATTCATCTTTAGTTAATCGAGACATTGATGCATCACTCACTGCTGACGCATTAAAAGACATAATCCCAAGCAGTAAACCAAAAGTCATCACCATCGCTAAAATTCAACAAGTCGTTGGAGAAAAATATGATGTCAAATTAGAAGATTTTGCGGCGAAAAAGCGAACAAAGCAGATTGCCTTCCCTAGACAAATCGCCATGTATTTATCAAGGGAACTAACTGATTTCTCACTGCCTAAAATTGGCGAAGAATTTGGTGGGCGTGATCATACAACTGTCATCCATGCACATGAAAAAATATCAAAAATGCTGGAAAATGATACATTGCTCGATAAGGATATCGAAAATATTAAAGAGCAATTGAAGTCATTTTAATTTATAAACATGTGAACAATGTGGATTGCGTTACAAAATTATCAACAATCTATCCACATGTGTATAACTAGTATCTTCAACTATAGAACTTGGTTATCCACATAATCACACAGCTTATTATTATTATTACTATATTTTTATAAAAAAATAATTATAAATAACTTCCACTAGGAGGATTTATTTCATGAAATTTATCATTCAACGCGAGCAATTAATTGCGAGTGTTCAAGATGTAATGAAAGCAATCTCGTCAAGAACAGCAATACCGATTCTGACAGGAATGAAAATAGATGCACGAAAACACGGAATAACATTAACTGGAAGTGACTCAGATATTTCAATTGAATCTTATATTCCAGCTGAAGAAGATGGAATCGTACATGTTGAAAACATTGAAGAAGGAAGCATTGTATTACAGGCACGTTACTTCCCAGATATTGTTCGTAAATTGCCGGAAAAAACAGTAGAAATTGAAGCTGACGCAAATTTAAAAGTAACCATTCGTTCCGGTAAAGCGGAATTTAATTTGAACGGTCAAGATGCTGAGGAATACCCTCAATTACCAAAGTTACAGACAGAAGATAGTTTTAATCTGCCAACAGATTTACTAAAAAGCTTAATTAAACAGACTGTATTCGCTGTTTCAACGATGGAGACACGGCCAATTCTAACTGGGGTTAGTCTTAAACTGAGTAATAATTTATTAAGTTTCACTGCGACAGATAGTCATCGCCTGGCATCCCGTGATATTCCAGTAAATGGAGCAACAGTTGAATTTTCTAATGTTGTTGTTCCGGGCAAAAGTTTAACAGAATTAAATAAAATATTAGATGACACGGAAGAGCCAGTGGAAATTAGTGTGACAAATAACCAAATTCTATTCAGTACGAAGCATTTATACTTTCTATCACGGTTATTAGACGGAAACTATCCAGAAACGTCACGATTAATTCCAGAACAAAGCAAAACCGTATTATTTGTTAAAACAAAAGATTTGATGCACACAATTGATCGTGCCTCTCTACTTGCCAAAGATGAACGAAATAATGTGGTAAAGCTATCAACAAAAGGTGACAATATTTTGGAAATCACAAGTAATTCTCCAGAGATAGGTAGGGTTGCTGAAGAAATTGCTGTCCAATCCATGGAAGGCGAAGAATTAAAAATCTCATTCAGTGCTAAATATATGTTAGATGCATTGAAGGCAATTGAATATGATGATGTGAAAATAGAATTCACTGGGGCAATGCGCCCATTCATCATCCGTCCAGTAAACGAAGAACCAATCTTGCAGCTCATCCTACCTGTACGAACTTACTAATTCAGTAAAGCCGTTTTCGCTTTGTTTGGAGAAAATCGTAAATAATAATGCAACTAGAGTGCTAATGGTTTAGCACTCTAGTTTTTGTTGCTTCAAGATAAGAGCTTTTGTCTTTTTTAACGTAATTTCCAGGGGCATTAAGGCCGTTTTAAACAATTATAGGGTCCTGCCTTTCCTTAACTGCAAAACTTTAGTAGAATAGATAATAGACATTATTTAATTGATCGCATTAAATTTGCAAAGAGTGTGGTGAGAAAATTGCATGAAAAAGTAGAAATAAAAACCGACTATATTCCATTAGGTCAATTCCTAAAATTGGCAAATATCTTTGAATCAGGTGGCATGATTAAAGCTTTTTTACAAGATCAAGGTGTTCTTGTCAATGGCCAATTAGAAAAACGACGTGGCAGAAAGCTTTATCAAAATGATGTAGTTGAAATTGACACTATCGGTTCCTATATCGTGGTAAAAAACGATTCATGAAGCATGAGCGATAAACACATCAATTTTTATATGGAAAAATGAGGAATTTTCATGCATATTCAGCAATTAACGTTAAAGAATTACCGGAACTATGATCAACAGGACATTAAATTTGATGATAAAATAAATCTCATTATCGGCGAAAATGCCCAGGGAAAGACAAATCTGATGGAGGCTATTTACGTTTTAGCATTTACAAAGTCACATCGAACGCCAAGAGAAAAAGAACTTATCCAGTGGGACAAAGAATATGCTAAAATAGAAGGTAGGATTACGAAACGAAATCAATCCTTTCCACTTGAAATTGTCGTCTCGTCAAAAGGCAAAAAAGCAAAGCTAAATCGTATTGAACAACAACGGTTAAGTGATTATATTGGAGCATTAAATGTCGTAATGTTTGCCCCCGAAGATTTAACCTTAGTAAAGGGCGCACCACAAATTCGCAGACGTTTCATTGATATGGAACTAGGTCAGATCCAGCCCCGCTATGTTTATCATCTTGGACAGTATCAAAAGGTATTAAAGCAACGAAATCATTTATTAAAGCAATTGCAACGAAATGGTACACAGGATCGGACAATGCTTCAAGTATTAACGGAGCAGTTAATTGAACATGCTGCAACACTATTGGAACGACGGTTTGTATTCATGGATCTACTTCGGAAATGGTCAGGTCCAATCCATTATGGCATCAGTCGCGAACTTGAACAGCTAGAAATCAAGTATTGTGCGACAATTGAGGTATCAGAAGAGGCAAATAAGGAGAAAATAGAATCTATATACCTAGATAAATTCCAAGAGATACAAGAAAAAGAGATTGAACGTGGGACAACATTAGTCGGGCCACATCGTGATGATTTGACTTTTTTAGTGAACAACAAGGATGTACAAACATTCGGATCACAAGGGCAACAACGGACAACTGCATTATCAATAAAGTTGGCTGAAATTGAGTTGATTTATAATGAAGTTGGTGAATATCCAGTCCTATTACTTGATGATGTGCTGAGTGAGTTAGATGATTACCGGCAATCTCACTTATTAAATACCATTCAAGGGAAAGTTCAAACCTTCGTATCCACGACCAGTATTGATGGGATCAACCACGATACATTGAGGGAGGCGGAGCTTTTTCGTGTCAAAGGTGGAACAGTAGAAATATAGGGAAACTCGTTTTTAGGGTGGTGACATGAGATGTTTATTCATATTGGGAATGACACAGTTATTCAGTCTAAAGATGTTGTAACAATTATTGATCGCAATGTTATTACATCCTCTTCTATTATGGAAGAAATGATGGATAATGCAAAAAAGAAAAATGTCATTGTTAGTGAGGCCGAACCAGCTGATACGAAATCAGTTGTGATTACAACAAACCAAATCTACTTTAGTACGTTATCAGTTCCGACACTGAAAAAACGTGCAAGTATGATTTCAACAATAAGTAAACTTGATGATTACTCAGAAGAGATTAGTAACGATGAATAAGACAACTTTTTAAGAGGAATGACCCTCTTTATGAAGAAATGTGGGTGAAAGAATGTCAATGGAAGATAAGGTAACGAATGAACAAGCTTATAATGCCGATCAGATTCAAGTACTTGAAGGGTTGGAAGCTGTAAGAAAAAGGCCTGGTATGTATATCGGGTCAACGAGCGCAAGAGGCCTGCACCACCTTGTATGGGAAATTGTCGATAATAGTATTGATGAAGCATTAGCAGGTTATTGTGATCATATTCAAGTGATTATTGAGAAAGACAATAGTATTACGGTAAAAGATAATGGACGGGGGATTCCTGTCGATATTCAAAAGAAAACAGGTAAACCGGCACTTGAAGTTATTATGACAGTACTTCACGCTGGAGGTAAATTCGGTGGTGGCGGATATAAGGTATCTGGTGGTTTGCACGGAGTTGGTGCTTCTGTTGTTAATGCCCTATCAAGTAATTTAGAGGTATACGTTCATCGTGATGGAAAGATATATTTCCTAGGTTTTGAAAAAGGTAAACCAATGGATGAAATTAAAGTAATTGGTGAAACAACAATAACTGGTACTGTTACACATTTTAAACCAGATATAGAGATTTTCACTGAAACAACAGCGTTTGAATTTGAAATACTGCAACAACGAGTACGTGAGTTAGCATTTTTAAATAAAGGGATCAAGATCTCAATTGAAGACAAGCGCACAGATGAGGAGCCGATTAGCTATCATTATGAGGGCGGAATCAGCTCCTATGTAGAATATATTAATCGAACAAAAGAAGTCCTTCATGCACCTTTTTATGCTGAAACTGAGGAACAGCAAATAACAGTAGAAGTTGCAATTCAGTATAATGACGGGTTTGCCAGCAATATTTATTCGTTTGCCAACAATATTCATACCTATGAAGGTGGAACACACGAATCAGGCTTTAAAACAGGTTTGACACGGGTAATCAATGATTATGCGCGGAAAAATAATTTGTTTAAAGAAAATGATCCAAACTTAACTGGCGATGATGTGCGTGAAGGACTGACAGCAATTGTCTCGATTAAACATCCAGACCCACAATTCGAGGGACAAACAAAGACGAAATTAGGAAACAGTGAGGTTCGTACCGTTACAGATGCTGCGTTTAGTGATTCCTTTTCAACATTCTTATTTGAAAATCCTTCTACAGCTAAGATCATCGTGGAAAAGGGATTAATGGCTTCACGAGCACGTATGGCGGCGAAAAAAGCTCGTGAATTAACAAGACGAAAGAGTGCATTGGAAGTTTCCAATCTACCAGGTAAGCTTGCTGATTGTTCATCAAGAGATGCGGAAATTAGTGAATTGTACATTGTTGAGGGGGACTCTGCTGGTGGTTCTGCTAAGCAAGGCCGTGACAGGCACTTTCAGGCAATTCTCCCATTACGAGGTAAAATTTTAAACGTCGAAAAGGCGCGGCTTGATAGAATTTTATCAAATAATGAAGTTCGAATGATGATTACAGCACTTGGAACCGGTATTGGAGAGGACTTTGATATTACAAAAGCGCGTTACCATAAAGTTGTCATCATGACGGATGCTGATGTTGATGGTGCTCATATTAGAACATTATTGTTAACATTTTTCTATCGGTATATGCGCCCATTAATTGAACATGGTTATATTTATATCGCACAACCACCACTTTATAAAGTACAGCAAGGAAAAGCGGCCCATTATGCATATGACGATAAAGAATTAGATCGTATATTGGCAGAGCTTCCAAAAACACCTAAACCAGGATTACAGCGTTATAAAGGTCTAGGTGAAATGAATGCAACACAGCTTTGGGAAACAACGATGGATCCTGAGACGCGTACATTATTACAGGTAGAGCCTTCTGATGCAATTGATGCAGATCAGGTTTTTGATATCTTAATGGGTGACAAGGTAGAACCTAGACGTAATTTTATCCAGGAGAACGCTCAATATGTTAAGAATCTCGATGTTTAAGCGGGAGGCGTACGCTTAGGGCCTAATGAAGTAAAAATGTGGTAAAAGGATTTATAAAGAAGTCAGATGAAAAGCCCAAGTAAATGCGTTTTTCATCATGAACGGAGTGATTAATATATGGCGGATCAACAACGTCCGAACGTTCGAGAAGTGAATTTAAGCCAGGAGATGCGCACATCATTTCTCGACTATGCTATGAGTGTAATTGTGTCACGTGCACTCCCTGATGTACGTGACGGAATGAAACCTGTCCATCGCAGAATATTATATGCGATGAATGATTTAGGTATGCATGCAGATAAGGCATATAAAAAGTCTGCCCGAATTGTTGGTGAAGTAATCGGTAAATATCACCCACATGGTGACTCTGCTGTCTATGAAGCAATGGTAAGAATGGCACAGGATTTCAGTTATCGTTATATGCTTGTTGATGGCCATGGAAACTTTGGTTCAGTTGATGGTGACTCCGCTGCGGCAATGCGTTATACCGAAGCCCGTATGTCAAAAATATCAATGGAATTATTGCGTGACATTAATAAAGATACGATTGATTATCAGGATAACTATGACGGAACAGAGCGGGAACCTGCTGTATTTCCTTCACGATTTCCAAATCTACTTGTTAATGGTGCTTCAGGAATCGCAGTTGGAATGGCAACGAATATTCCACCGCACAATTTGGGTGAAACAATTGATGCTGTTTTAGCAGTAAGTAAAGACCCGGAAATTACAATTGATGAACTAATGGAAAATTATATTCATGGCCCTGATTTCCCAACTGCCGGTCAAATTCTTGGTCGCAGTGGGATTCGTAAAGCTTATGAAACGGGTAAAGGTTCGGTAACCATTCGTGCTAAAGTTGATATTGAAGAACAAGCAAATGGTAAGTCAACCATTATTGCAACTGAATTGCCATATCAGGTAAATAAAGCAAAATTAGTTGAGAAAATTGCGGAGTTAGTCCGTGATAAACGGATTGACGGAATTACTGATTTGCGTGATGAATCCGATCGAAACGGTTTGCGAGTTGTTATTGAACTGCGCCGTGATGTGAATGCGAATGTTGTATTAAATAATTTATACAAGTATACAGCTCTGCAAACGACATTTGGAATTAATATGCTGGCGTTAGTTGACGGTCATCCGAAGGTTTTGACTATAAAGCAATGTTTGCAGCACTATTTAGACCATCAAATCGTAATTATTAAACGTCGTACTGCATTTGAACTAAGAAAAGCAGAAGCACGTGCCCATATTCTCGAAGGTTTACGGATTGCCTTGGATCATCTTGATGAAGTGATCACACTGATTCGCAATTCGAAAACAGCAGATATCGCACGTGACGGTTTAATGGAACGCTTTCAACTGTCTGAAAAACAAGCACAGGCTATACTAGATATGCGTCTTCAGCGCCTAACAGGTTTGGAACGGGACAAAATTGAAAATGAATATAATGAACTTAAAAAATTAATTGATGAATTAAAGGCGATCTTGGCGGATGAAGAAAAAGTATTAGAGATTATTCGAGATGAATTAACAGAGATAAAAGAGCGTTATGGTGATAATCGTCGTACCGAAATTGTTGTTGGCGGTGCTGACTTTTTTGAAGATGAAGACCTAATTCCTGAAGAAAATATTGTCGTCACCTTAACACATAAAGGTTATATTAAACGTTTACCGTCTTCTACGTATCGTACACAAAAACGTGGTGGTCGTGGAATTCAAGGAATGGGAACAAATGAAGACGACTTTGTAGAGCATTTAATATCTACATCAACACATGATACCGTGCTCTTCTTTACCAATAAGGGAAAGGTTTATAAAGCGAAGGGCTATGAAATTCCTGAATTTAGTCGTACAGCAAAAGGAATTCCACTTATTAACCTCTTGCAAGTAGAAAAGGATGAGTGGGTAAACGCGGTTATTACGGTCGAGGAATTTGCTGATGACTGGTATTTCTTCTTTACAACGAAATACGGTATTTCTAAGCGTACAAAGCTATCGCAATTTGCTAATATCCGTAAAGGTGGACTAATTGCCTTAAATTTACGTGATGAGGATGAATTAATTTCTGTTCGGTTAACAGATGGAACGAAGCATATTATGATTGGCACGAAAAACGGCTACCTTATCCGTTTTCCAGAGGACCAAATTCGTTCGATGGGAAGAACTGCTGCAGGTGTAAAAGGTATTTCATTACGTGATGATGATGAAGTTATTTCAATGGAAATTCTAGAGGAAGGCATGAAAATATTAAACGTTACCAATAAAGGATACGGAAAACAAACGCCGGAATCAGAATATCGGATAACGAATCGTGGCGGTAAAGGTATTTTCACCTGTAATTTAACGGAAAAAACCGGACATGTTGTGGCGGTAAAGGCAGTTACAGGCGACGAAGATATCATGCTCATTACAGTTGCCGGTGTATTAATTCGAATCCCGGTTAAAGATATTTCGGAAACAGGGAGAAATACACAAGGTGTTCGATTGATCCGCTTGCAGGAAAATGAAGAAGTTGCTACAGTAGCAAAAATTGAGGAAGACGATGAAGAAGAAACAGATGAAAACCCGGAAGCTCCAATAGATGAAACAGAAGGACAAGAAGTAGAACAAGAGGAACAGGAAGATGAATAACTAGTAAATTAGAAGGTGACTCAGAAGTAAACCGTAAAACCTGGGTCACCTTGTTATATCTAGATAGGGGGAAAAATGCATGCATGTAAATCCATCACAATTAATACCTGGCTGTGTTCTAATTCGTGATGTAATGGGTAAAACCAGTCGACCAATTATACCCAAAAATACCGTATTGACGGAGCAGCATATTACTATCCTACATAAATTTTTAATTGAATCGGTCGATGTTGCTGCTAAACTTGAGGACGGAGAACTTTTTAAACCAACGCACGTACATAAAGAGCAAAAACAAAATACGTCCACAGATAAAGAGATAAATCATACAGCAGAATCCTTTCTTGATCATTATATGCACGTAGTAAAACGTTATAAAAAATTATTTAACAGCTGGCAAAATCATGGCGCAATTAATATGCCCATGGTACGTAAGCTAGTAATTCCATTAATAGAACGCATCAGTGAAATAGGGTCAGATATTTTTAGATTGAATCATTATGTGCAAAAACAAGATTACTTTTATCATCACAGTGTTTCATTAGGGATACTCTCTGCTTATATAGCCCGGAAAATGGGGTATCAAAAAGGAGAATGGCTACAAATTGGTTTAGCTGGTTTTCTATGTGACTGTGGAATGTCCAGGGTCAACCCTAATATTGTCATGAAAGAAGACGATTTATCTTCAGTTGAACTTGATGAAATTAAAAAGCATCCTACTTATTCTTACAGGCTGATTGAACAGAAACCAACCATTACCAATGCCGTTAAACTTGCGGTTGTACAGCATCACGAACGTATGGATGGAAGCGGCTACCCATTAGGTTTATCTAAAGAAAAAATCCACTCATACGCTAGAATAATAGCTGTTTGTGATTTATACCATGCAATGACATGTGAACGGCTTTATCGGGAACGGCAATCACCTTTTAAAGCAATTGAACAGTTGCAAAATGATCAGTTCTCTCAACTTGACCATCAAGTGGTTCAGGCATTTATTAAAAATCTTACTAATTTCTCGACTGGCACTAAAGTTAGGCTTTCTAATCATCATATTGGCGAAATTGTTTTCATTGAAGAGAAAGATCCAACAAGGCCAATAGTGCGGCTGGATGAAACGAATGAAATTATTACATTAAAAAGCGAACCTTCTTTGTATATTGATGAAATTCTTTAAGTGAACGTTATTCATCAGCATCTAACTGTCCGAAAACATGGCGTAGAAAAAGTCGGTGTGAAAGCCGATTTCTTCTACTCATGTGCCAATGCTACTAACTCATTCCCAAGTAACATCGGCATTTTCCAAGCAGTGATAGCTAGAAACTGCTTGATAAATGGATAATCTCGTTCCGCCTTAAGTGCTAACAACTCTCCCCACCATTCTGTTTCATAGCGACTCACCATACTTAAATTGTATAGTAGTAAATAATGGACTAGGACTTCTGGTATCGCCAAAAAGTGTTCTCTATTCTTTGGAAAGTAGACCTTCCCATGCCTCAGTTCTACAAAAAATGGGCCTGTTGTCTGTTCGATTGGTTTTGTGAGTTGTAATTGAATCGTTGATGATCCGACTTTTGTAGTTATTATTGATGGTAGATGGTTGGAAATACGCTTCACAAATGCCTTTTCTGTTAAATGAAAGGTATCTAATAAGGATAGGGGGAAATGAAGTATAGTAGAGTCTATATTACCAATCGCTACTAACTTTTCTTCACCCGACAACAAAAATAAATCATTCATTTCTGGAATTAACGAGAATAAATCCTCCATGTTAATCTTTTCAAATGGAAAATTCCTTATGTTGTATACATGTTGAGCAGCATAAGAAAACAATCCATTGTGCTGAATTTTCACCTCATCGCGGATAAAGGTGTATTGCTTCTTTTTTCGCTTTCTTGTGGAAACTCCGTGTGCCAGGATAGAGGTTGATTCAGGGTAGTTGGGCCGTTTTGTTAATATACATGCTTTCAATAAGTGGGTTGCGCCGTAAAAAAGCAAAATTGGCTGCATTAATTCAGGTGATTTTACACCAGCGGATAAGAACTGTCTTCCATGGTCAAGGTAATACATAAACGCATTACAGTTCTCATAACTTTTTGCCTCTGCATCGACACCGTTTAGTTTTTTATAGCATTGTTGCAAATACTGTCGCGCAGTCTCCTGTGATTGTAAATGAGTGTAGAATAATGTTGTATCATAATTCAGCATAATATACCCCAACTATTAAAAGATTTTGAATCCATTTTCTTTTTTTACAAACTTAATCTTTTGTTGAAAAAGTGTTTTGGATATCGTATTGTAAATAACAATAATAGTTTATCCAGTTGATTAAAAATTTACACTGATATATCCATTAAAGGAGGATGACCATGCGAGAAGATAAATTTTCTAAGGAAGGGTTAACGTTTGATGATGTGTTATTGGTCCCGGCCAAGTCGGAAGTGTTACCTAGAGATGTCAAATTGGAAACCGAGCTGTCACCTAACCTAAAGCTTAAAGCACCAATTATTAGTGCTGGCATGGATACAGTTACAGAGTCTACAATGGCGATCGCAATGGCACGTCAAGGTGGATTAGGAGTTATTCATAAAAATATGTCGATTGAAGCCCAAGCTGAGCAGGTTGATCGCGTCAAACGTTCGGAAAGTGGCGTTATTACAGATCCATTCTTTTTAACCCCAGAACATCAAGTTTATGATGCAGAACATCTGATGGGAAAATTCCGCATTTCTGGTGTACCAGTCGTCAATAATGAAAATGACCGGAAATTAATTGGTATTTTGACGAATCGTGACTTACGCTTTATTCAGGATTATTCAACATTGATCAATGATGTGATGACAAGTGAAAATCTGATAACAGCACCTGTTGGCACAACACTTGAAGAGGCAGAAAAATTGCTGCAAAGCCATAAAATAGAAAAACTACCTTTAATTAATGAAAATGGTGTTTTAAAAGGCCTGATCACAATTAAAGATATTGAAAAAGTAATCGAATTCCCAAACGCTGCAAAAGACAAGCAAGGGAGGTTACTGGTTGGCGCAGCTGTCGGGGTGACAGCAGATGGAATGAAGCGAATTGAAAAACTTGTTGAAGCTGGCGTTGATGTGATTGTTATTGATACGGCACACGGTCATTCAAAAGGGGTATTGGATCAAGTTCGTGCAGTTAGACAAGCTTATCCTGACTTAGATATTATTGCTGGAAATGTGGCTACACCTGAAGCAACAAAGGAATTAATTGAAGCAGGTGCAACAATCGTTAAAGTTGGGATTGGTCCAGGATCAATTTGTACAACAAGGGTCGTTGCTGGTGTCGGTGTACCACAAATCACTGCAGTTAATGATTGTGCGACTGCAGCACAAGATTATGGTGTAGCAGTTATTGCGGATGGTGGTATTAAGTATTCTGGTGATATCGTCAAAGCACTTGCTGCAGGCGCACATGCTGTCATGCTTGGTAGTATGTTTGCTGGTGTTTCTGAAAGCCCAGGAGAAACGGAAATCTTCCAAGGTAGACGTTATAAAGTTTATCGTGGTATGGGTTCTGTCGGTGCGATGAAGGCAGGGTCAAAAGATCGCTATTTTCAGGAATCTGAGGAAACGAAAAAGCTTGTCCCAGAGGGTATCGAAGGTCGGGTAGCATATAAAGGACCACTTGCAGATACCTTCCACCAATTATTAGGTGGATTACGTGCAGGTATGGGATATTGTGGTACCCCAACCATTAACGCTTTGCGAGAAGAAGCACGCTTTATTCGGATCACCAATGCAGGCTTACGCGAAAGCCATCCACACGACGTTCAAATTACGAAAGAAGCACCTAATTATTCAGTATAACTTTAAAAGTAAGTGGGATTGTTAGGTATCTTATACGGACATCTTTTTTAAGGCCCTTTTCGTAAATTTAGTTGCTTTTTAGAAACGCGACACAGTGGAAATTCTCTTTCGTTATGTTTTCTCTGGCTCTAATGATGATAGAGTGCTTGGATTCCGCTCCAGCAGAATACTTCGCTTTCCGCGGGCACGGCTTCAGCCTCCTCGCGGAAAAACCGCCGCTGCGGGGTCTTCAGACACGTGCTGTTCCCGCAGGAGTCTACGTATTCTGCCTACGCTGGTAGTAGTGTTCTAATTATTGAAAGGGGAAAACCATGGAATCTATGTTACACGGATTTTTACTCCCTTGAACAGAAAGCTATTCTAAGCTGCGGGAAAATGCGAGACTCCAATGGGAAAAGGAACAGTCTGAAGACCCCGCAGGAAGTGGTTTTCTTCCGAGGAGGCTGAAGCGTTCCCCATGGAAAGCGAGTATTTTTCCGCAGCGCTGGATTAGCACTCATCTTATATAGGGATGAGAGGAAGTCACACTAAAGTTATGTCGCAGTTTACATCCTTTGTGTCAAAAAACACAATCTATTAGAAAACAGCCTTGATGAAAGTTATCATATATATAATGTAGTAGTGTTTTCCTATATAAGTTTTAAATAGATAGGGACTATTCCCTGTCTATTTTTTTGTCGATTCTTGTGGTAAAATAACAAAGATGCATACTATTTATCGGTGGAGGTAGAGAAAGTTGAAACACAAATTAAAAAGAAAAATGTCACTATTACTGGTCATGCTTGTAGTAATGGCATCGTTAAGTTTACAACCGTTTTCAGTAAATGCTGCAGAAACAGTAGATATTGAAGCTGAATCAACCATTTTAGTTGATGCAGACACAGGTAAAGTTTTATATGAAAAAAATGCAGACTTTGCACTCCCTCCAGCTAGTATGACCAAAATGATGACCGAATACCTAGTATGGGAAGCTATCGAAAAAGGTCAAGTCAGCTGGGACACAACAACACAGATTAGTGACTATCCATACAGTATATCAGCAGACTCTACATTTTCAGGTGTAGGATTAACGCAGGATCAAGATTATACTGTACGTCAGCTTTATGAAGCAATGGCAATTAACTCTGACAATGGTACGACAATCGCTCTTGCGGAACTAGTTGCAGGTTCTGAAGGTGAATTTGTTAAGTTAATGAATAAAAAGGCGGAGGAAATGGGACTTCCTGATTATAAGTTTGTTAATGCAACTGGATTATCAAATTCGGACCTTGGCGAAAATTATCCAGAAGGAACAGAAGCTGATGCTAACAATTTATTATCAGCCAGATCAGCAGCATTACTTGCATATAACCTAATTAAGGATTATCCGGAAGCATTAGAGATTTCCAGTATCCCTGAGGCAAAATTTGAAGATCAAACTATTCGTAATTGGAACTGGATGCTGCCACATGATAAAAAAGCTGCTAGTTCTTTAACACAATTTTATTATGAAGGTGTAGATGGTTTAAAAACCGGATATACCGATGCTGCTGGATATTGTTTTACAGGTACGGCAGAACGTGATGGACAGCGCTTGATTTCTGTTGTTATGAAGACAAAAAGTGATGAAGCTCGTTTTAAAGAGACAGCAAAATTACTTGATTATGGTTTCTCCAATTTCCAAACAAAAGAATTGTTTGCTAAAGGATACCAATTAAAAGACAAAGAGACACTTCCAGTAGCAAAAGGTAAAGAAGATAAGGTAGAGATTGCAACAAATAAGGCAATCAAAGCACCTGTGAAAAAAGGACAGGAAAAGAAATATAACATTACGTATAAAATTGATAAAGATAAATTGAATAAAGATGGTGAACTAAAGGCACCAATTAAAAAAGGCGAGAAAATAGGTACGGCTGAAGTTACATTTGGCGGGGAAAATGATTATGGTTATATTGATGGTGCAAAGTCCAATGATACCGTTGATATTGTAACAACAGAGGATGTTGAAAAAGATAACTGGTTTATGCTTTTGCTAGGAGCAATCGGTAGCTTTTTCAGTAATTTATTCTCAACGATTGTTGATACTGTAAAAGGTTGGTTTTAAGTAGTAAAATGAAATAGTTAGAAAAGTTTTATTACAGGGGGAAACAACATGGGAAATACTGGTACAGATCGAGTGAAACGTGGAATGGCAGAAATGCAAAAAGGCGGCGTTATCATGGATGTTGTTAACGCTGAACAGGCAAAAATTGCAGAACAAGCAGGGGCCGTTGCTGTAATGGCATTAGAACGTGTTCCATCCGACATTCGTGCTGCAGGTGGTGTAGCTCGAATGGCAGACCCGACCATTACGGAAGAAGTATTAAATGCAGTATCCATTCCAGTTATGGCAAAAGCACGTATTGGTCATATTGTTGAAGCACGCGTTTTAGAAGCAATGGGCGTTGATTATATTGATGAGAGTGAAGTTCTAACGCCGGCAGATGAAGTTTTCCATCTGAGAAAGTCAGATTATACGGTGCCATTTGTTTGCGGTTGTCGTAATTTAGGTGAAGCTGCACGTCGTATCGGTGAAGGTGCATCTATGCTTCGGACAAAGGGAGAACCTGGTACAGGAAACATTGTCGAAGCAGTACGTCATATGCGTCAGGTACAATCGGAAATCCGCAAGCTTTCAGCAATGTCTGCAGATGAAGTGATGACATTTGCAAAAGAAATTGGTGCGCCATATGAGCTTTTATTGCAAATTCGTGAAGAAGGCCGTTTGCCAGTTGTGAACTTTGCAGCAGGTGGAATTGCAACACCAAGTGATGCTGCGTTAATGATGGAATTAGGTGCAGATGGTGTGTTTGTAGGTTCTGGTATTTTTAAATCAGACAACCCTGAGAAATTTGCGAAGGCAATTGTTGAAGCAACAACACATTATACAGATTATCAATTAATCGGTGAACTTTCAAAAGGCTTGGGTACTGCCATGAAAGGGATTGAAATGAGTACACTCACAGCTGCAGATCGTATGCAGGATCGCAGCGAGTAGAAAGAGGGAATTGCTATGACCACAATTGGTGTACTTGCATTACAAGGTGCAGTTCGTGAACATATTCGTTCCATAGAGGCGTCTGGGGCAAAAGCAGTTGAAATAAAGCGTAGAGAACAACTAGAGGAAATTGATGGTCTGATTCTTCCCGGTGGAGAAAGCACAACAATGCGCCGATTGATGGATAGCTATGATTTTTTTACTGCTATACAGGAGTTTGGCAGCAGAAAACCGATATTCGGTACATGTGCTGGCATGATTTTAATGGCAAGTGTGATTGATGGACAGGATCAGGCACATCTTGGCTTAATTGGCATGAAGGTTGCCCGAAATGCATTTGGCCGTCAGGTTGCAAGTTTTGAAGCGGAACTTTCGATTGCACATGTTGCTGATGATTTTAATGCTGTGTTTATTCGCGCTCCATATGTACTAGAAGTTGGCCCTGATGTTGAGGTTCTTGCAAGCTATGGAGAAAAAATTGTAGCAGTAAAACAGGGGCATCATGTATGTACTGCCTTTCACCCTGAATTGACCGATGACAATCGATTTATGGAATATTTTGTTGAGATGGTGGAACAATCTAAGAAAAAGCTTGCATCCTAATTGGAAATTAGCTATGATGTTAATTAAATGAACACCCTAAAAAGTATAGATAGGAATTAGTAATAGTAGCTCTTTCTTTAGAGAGTCGATGGTTGGTGTGAATCGATGAAAGAGTACTGTGAATCCACCCTTGAACTGGTTTATTGAAATTAATAGTAGGTAAACCCGGTTAAGTGCCGTTATCACTGTGAGCCGGAAGATGTATGCTTCAATAAGGGTGGCAACGCGGGAATAAACTCTCGTCCCTAGTTATAGGGATGGGAGTTTTTTGTATGTACTGATAAATAGGAGGAAAACAATTATGCTTGATATGAAGTATTTACGTAATAATTTTCAAGAAGTAAAAGAAAAGCTAAATCATCGCGGTGAAGATTTATCAGAACTAGAAAAGTTTGAGGACCTTGATGCAAGACGCCGTAAGTTGATTTCTGAAACAGAACAGTTAAAAGCAAAGCGAAATGAAGTATCTCAGCAGATTTCTGTATTAAAAAAAGAGAAAAAAGATGCTGACTCCGTTATTAAAGAAATGCGTGAGGTTGGCGAACAAATTAAAGCATATGATACAGAACTAAAGGAAATTGAGGAAAAATTAGACTATATTATGCTTTCTATCCCGAATATTCCGCATGAAAGTGTGCCAGTAGGTGAAGATGAAGATGATAATGTGGAGGCGCGCAAATGGGGAGAGCTTCCTGAATTTCGCTTTGAAACAAAACCGCATTGGGATATTGCGACAGATTTAAATATCCTAGATTTTGAGGCAGCTGCAAAAGTTACGGGTAGCCGGTTTGTCTTTTATAAAGGGTTGGGTGCTCGTCTGGAGCGTGCACTTATGAATTTCATGATGGATCTACACGCTGATGAACATGGCTATGAAGAAATGTTACCACCGTATATTGTTAACCGAACAAGCATGACTGGGACAGGACAATTGCCGAAGTTTGAAGAAGATGCCTTTAAACTTGAAGATTGGGATTACTTCTTAGTCCCAACTGCTGAGGTTCCTGTAACCAATTATCACCGTGACGATATTTTAAAAGGCGATGACTTGCCAAGAAAATATGTCGCATTTAGTGCAAGCTTCCGTTCAGAGGCAGGATCTGCAGGAAGAGATACAAGAGGACTAATCAGACAGCATCAATTTAATAAAGTGGAGCTTGTTCATTTTGTGAAACCTGAGGACTCGTATGAAACATTAGAAACGTTAACAGGTCACGCGGAAAAAGTATTGCAATTACTAAATTTGCCATACCGTGTCATGAGCATGTGTACAGGTGATCTAGGATTCACTGCGGCGAAAAAGTATGATATTGAAGTATGGATTCCAAGCCAGGATACGTACCGTGAAATATCTTCTTGTTCAAACTTTGAAGATTTCCAAGCGAGACGTGCAGGAATTCGCTTCCGCCGTGAGGAAAAGGGTAAACCGGAATTCGTTCATACACTAAATGGATCTGGTTTAGCACTTGGTCGAACGGTTGCAGCTATTTTAGAAAATTATCAGCAAGAGGATGGCTCTGTTGTTGTGCCAGAAGTATTACGACCTTATATGGGTGGAAAAGACGTTATTAGCTAACCCAAATAAAAATCCCAGGCTTACTAATAGCCTGGGATTTAACATTAAAACCCACGTGAGCTTAATCCCTTTCGCATGACGCCACTGCGTGCAAACATCATTAGTGTAATCGCCACTATTCCTTCCGCTACTGGTAATGCAAGCCAAACCCCAGTAGTTCCGAACCAAAGTGGTAGAATTAATAGCATTCCTATTAACAGAATAAATCCACGGAAGACGGTAATACCGACAGAAGGACGGACATAACCGATTGATTGATAATAGGTCATGTAGATGAAATTTGTCCCCATGAATAGATAACCAAGGAAAAACAATTTGATTCCTTTGGCGGCAAGTTCAGCAATTTCTGGGGATGCAACACCAAAAATCGACACAAGGAAGTCAGCTCCAAAATAACCAATGCCTAAAAATAATATACCAAGCGAAAGTCCTGATATTTCGGCAGTTTTCACGGTTTCTTTAATGGAATTAAATTGTTTGGCACCATAATAGAAGCTAATCATTGGTTGAATGGATTGACCAATGCCGATAAATGCTAAAAACATAAATGTATGCAAATAATTAATAACGGAAAAGGCAGCAAGTCCAGTTGTACCGGCATAATAGGCTATTGCAATATTGTATCCCATTACAAAAATACCTGTCCCTGCTTCAGACAAAAAACTAGGGAGACCAATCGAGCAAATTCGCTTTACATCTTTTACTTTCCATTTTGCTTTAACAAATACCAAACCGGAATCTTTTTTAAAGAAATGAAACAAATAAATGATAAGACCTGCAAAAGTTGCAATCACCGTTGCCAACGCTGCGCCCGTTACCTCCAAATTAAGGATAAAGATCATCCAATAATCTAGCAAAATATTGAGTAGTGCAGAAACAACTAAACCAATCATGGCCAGTTGTGGGTCACCGTCATTTCGTACAAAAATACTGAAAAAATTTTCCCAGGCTAGAATTAATGAAAAAATCAACAATATTCTCATGTAATCAACCGTATAAGGAAGCGTTTCTTTATTTGCTCCAAATAATTTAGCAAGACCATCCATATTCAAATAACTGATCAAGCAGATAATTATCGTTACAAGTGTTAGAAAGGCAAATGAAATAGTAAATAGTCCTTGTGCATGTTTTTTATTCCCCTCTCCCATTGCCATTGAGTACAGTGTCCCGCCACCTACTCCAATAAGCAAAGAAATGGAAATGATAATAGAAAAGACGGGTACCGCAATATTCACACTGGCTAAAGCAACAGGGCCAACCCCATTTCCAACAAATATACCATCCACGACAACATTCACAGACATCAGCATCATACCAAGTAGTGTCGGAATAAAGTATTGAAAAAAACTTTTGGTTGCAGATTGTGTCGCTAAACGCTGGTTTAAAGTGCTCATATCGGTTCACCTCTGAGAATACAAATTACCATCTATTTTAATCTCCCCGTTATGGATAGTCCATTAAACTGAATCAAAATTACACTGCCTGACCGGATCGATATATTTCGACATTCTTTTTGTACATACGCTATTATGATATACTAATTTCCAACAAAAATAAGTTTACAAGGAGCTATATAATGAAAGCAGTTGCAGTTAATAACCCTGGTGGCGCAGAACAATTACAATTTGAGGAATTTCCGAAACCAACAATAGGTAGTGGGGAACTGTTAATTCAAGTAAAAGCATTTGCAGTTAATCGTACTGATATCATGACGCGTGAAGGTAAATCTGGATATATGCAAAATCCAATTTTAGGTATTGAGATTGCTGGAGAAGTGGTAGAGGCTGCAGAGGGAACAGATATAGAAACTGGAACTCGAGTGATGGGCCTGGTAAATGGCGGGGGTTATGCAGAATATACTATTATGCCGGCTGATCGAGTAATACAGATTCCGGAAAGTTTATCGTTTGAAGAGGCGGCAGCGATCCCAGAGGTATTTCTCACCGCATATCAAACATTATTTTGGTTGGGTAATCTAACGGATCAAGATACGGTTCTAATCCATGCAGGTGGAAGTGGGGTTGGTACAGCGGCTATCCAATTAACCAAGCAAATGACAAACGCAAAAATTATTACAACGGCAGGCTCACAAGAAAAATTAGGTTTTTGTCAGTCGCTTGGCGCAGATGTTGGAATTAACTATAAAGAACAGAACTTTGCGGAGGAAGTTTTAAAAACCACCGATCAAGAAGGGGTAAACGTCATACTCGACTTCATTGGTGCTTCCTATTGGGAGAAAAACTTACGAAGCATTGCAATCGATGGACGCTGGGTGCTGATTGGTGTACTTGGTGGAACAGAGGTTGAAAAAGTAGATTTAATGTCAATTCTTGCAAAGCGAATCCATCTGAAAGGGACATTATTAACGCCAAGAAGTGATGCCTATAAAAAAGCTTTGACAGAGGAATTTATTCAAAAGGCAATCCCCCTATTCAATCAGAAAAAGCTGAAGCCAATTGTTGACCATACCTTTGCATTCAAAGACATTCAAGAAGCACATCGATATATGGAAGCAAATAAAAATATTGGTAAGATAGTCATTTCTGTTAACTAATCATTGTTACAATACCACCTTTTGAAATTTTTAAAAAATGCATTGACAAAGCTTCATAACGGTAGTATTGTATTAAACAATATCAAATGAATATTTTGTAACTTCTTATTCAGAGAGGTGGAGGGAATTGGCCCTATGAAACCTCGGCAACGGACTTTTTTATAAAGAACTGTGCCAAATCCAACAAGCATTCGCTTGAAAAATAAGAAGAGTGAGCGGAATTAAAATGCAAATCTCTTCTTATGAATATCATAAGGAGGGATTTTTTATTTCCATATGCAAATAAACAACTAAATAGCAAGACTTCTTATCCAGAGAGGTGGAGGGGCTGGCCCTATGATACCTCGGCAGCGGACTTGTAAAAGTACTGTGCCAATTCCAGCAAGCAATAGGCTTGAAAGATAAGGAGAGGGAAACCCGTAAATGCCTCTTCTTGTTTTTCAAGAAGGGGTATTTTTTCATTTTAAAGAGGAGGGGAATAATGATTACTTTTGAGAACGTAACGAAGATATACCAAAGTGGCGAACAACAGATAGAGGCACTGGATGATGTTGATTTACAGATCGAAAAAGGCGAAATATATGGTGTTATTGGATTTAGTGGCGCCGGAAAAAGTTCATTGATACGTTGTGTGAATTTACTTGAACGACCGACTTCTGGAAAAGTAGTTGTAAATAATCAGGATCTACTCAGTCTTTCTCCAAAGGAACTAAGGGAAGCAAAACGAAGCATCGGAATGATTTTTCAACACTTTAATCTACTAAATTCAAAAACGGTTTTTACGAATGTGGCAATGCCGTTATTACTAATGAAGACACCTAAGGAAGAAATTAAAAAAAGAGTTAATGAACTGTTGGAGTTTGTCGGACTGAGTGATAAGGCTGATAATTACCCAGATCAGCTTTCAGGTGGCCAGAAACAACGAGTAGGTATTGCGCGAGCCTTGGCAACACAGCCATCCGTTCTATTGTGTGACGAGGCAACATCGGCACTTGATCCGCAGACAACGAATTCAATCTTGAGGCTTTTGAAGAAAGTTAATCAGGAATATAACATTACCATTCTAATCATTACTCATGAAATGGGGGTTATCCGTGAAATATGCGATAAGGTGGCAGTGCTTAACCAGGGTAAAGTGATTGAATCAGGATCTGTATTTGATGTATTTGCCCAGCCCAAAACGGAAATTGCCCATAATTTTGTAAGTACAGTCATGCACGATGAAATACCGAAATCAGTCCATCAATTAATTGAATCCCAAGAATCTACCAATCAAATTTATCGAATTGTTTTTGTTGGGGAATCAGCAGGTTATCCGCTGTTATCGCAAATAGCTAAACGATTTGATGTAGAGGTAAATGTTTTGTTTGGTAGTATTACGGAATTGCAAGGGACACCATTTGGTAACTTAATTGTGAAGTTTGCAGGTGAAACGAAAGAAGTGAGTAGAGTTATTATGCATATTAACCAACAAAAAGTAACGGTTAAGGAGGTATTAGAGGATGTTAGTTGATTGGGATCAAATTCTCGCGGCCCTATGGGAAACAGTTTCGATGGTTGCATTTTCATTATTATTCGCTACGATCATTGGCTTACCATTGGGAATCCTGCTCGTTGTAACACGTAAAGGACATTTATGGGAAAATGCTCCAGTATTTAACGTCCTAAATGCAATTGTAAATGTGTTTCGATCGATACCATTCATTATTTTGATGGTTGCAGTTATTCCATTTACCCGACTAGTTGTAGGAACATCAATTGGAACCGCAGCAGCAATTGTTCCAATGGTACTATTTTCAGGTCCGTATATTGCTAGGTTGATTGAAAACTCACTATTAGAGGTTGATCCTGGTGTCATGGAGGCCGCTCAAGCAATGGGGGCAACGCCTAGACAAATAGTAATTCGCTTTTTAATTCCAGAAGCATTAAGTTCACTTTTATTAGGGTTAACGATTGCAACGATTGGATTAATCGGTGCATCAGCGATGGCTGGTGCGATCGGTGGTGGTGGACTTGGGGATTTAGCAATTACATATGGGTATCAGCGCTTTGACACGGTAGTTATGGTTATTACAGTGGCGATACTTGTTGTCATGGTTCAAGGTCTACAATCTACTGGAAATATACTATCAAGAAAAATTAGACGACGATAGGGAGAGAGGATTATGAAAAAAGTTTGTTTTCTATTATTATTTATGATTTTATCAATGGCCATCAGTGCTTGCTCAAGTGGTGATGCGGCATCAAGTGTAAAAGTAGGAATTAGTGGTTCTGACACAACGATTTGGGATTATGTTGCAGAAAAGGCAAAAAAGGAGGGAATTGACGTTGAGATTGTTCGCTTTTCCGACTATGTTCAACCAAACTTGGCATTAGCGGAAGGGGAGATTGATGTGAATGCCTTTCAAACTGTCTCCTATTTTGACGCATTTATTAAAGAACATGATTTAGATCTTACTCCAATTGCAACAACAGTCATTGCACCAATGGGGTTGTACTCTGAAAAATATGATTCAGTAGATTATTTACCCGATGGTGCGACAATTGCTTTACCAAAAGAGGCAACGAATATGGGCCGAGGATTGTTATTACTTCAAGAAGCGGGCCTAATTAAGCTAGTAGATGATTTTGATGGGAATGGGTCAATTGATAAAATTGCCGAAAATCCAAAGAACATACAGATTGAAACATTGGTGGCGGCTCAAACCCCGCGTGTTTTGCCGGATGTTGATGCATCAATTATTAATAATGGAATTGCTGTAGACGCTGGCTTTAGTCCTTTAGAGGATTCCATTTATCACGAGGATGAAACGGCAACACCATACATTAATATCATTGCTGTCCAGTCAAAAGACAAAGATGATGAGGTGTTAAACAAGTTGGCAGAGATTTATCAATCAGACGATGTTGCAGATTTTATTATTGAAGAACGTAATGGAAACTCAATACCAACATTTGTACCGTTAAGTAAAATTGGTTACTAAAAAAATATAGAGGAGCGGATGATAATGACTGTTATTACACAGGGATTGGATCAAATCAAACAACGTATTATTGAAAATATAGAGGAAAATGAAGAGAAATATATTCATACAAGTCACGCGATACATGATAAGCCAGAGATTGGCAATGAGGAGTTTTTTGCCTCTGGGTTATTAACAGATATTCTTAGTCATGAAGGATTTGTTATTGAAAAGGGAATAGCAGGACATGAGACAGCGTTTTTAGCTAAAAGAAGAGGAACAAAAGAAGGATTGCGAATTGGGTTTTTAGCTGAGTATGATGCCCTTCCAGAAATAGGCCATGCGTGCGGACATAATATTATCGGAACAACAAGTGTTGCGGCGGCTGTAGCCTTAAGTAAAATAATTGATGAAATTGGGGGAGAACTAATTGTGCTTGGAACACCTGCAGAGGAAGGTGGTCTAAATGGTAGTGCAAAAGGAAGCTTTGTAAAGGCAGGCTTATTAAAAGATATTGATGCAACAATTATGCTCCACCCTGGCAATGAAACAAATTTAACTGGACCAACCTTAGGTGTTGATCCACTAGACTTTGAATTTTTCGGCAAGCCGGCACATGCTTCGGCAAAACCAGAAAAAGGAATCAATGCACTGGATGGTGTTATACAACTATTCAATGGGATCAATGCTTTGCGCCAACACTTGCCGTCTGATGTTCGGATTCATGGCATCATTACGGATGGAGGTGCTGCACCAAATATTGTACCTGAATATGCGAAAGCACGATTCTTTATAAGAGCTCAGACTAGAACGGTGTTAAATGAGGTTACAGAAAAGGTAAAAGGTATTGCAAATGGAGCAGCATTGGCATCTGGGGCAACGGTAAAAGTCTCTGCATTTCAAAATGAAGTAGATAATTTTATTATTAATCGTACCTTTGACAATGTATTTAAAGAAGTAATTGAGGACTTAGGGGAGACAGTTCATACAGAGGAGAAATCTGCTTTAGGCTCTACCGACGCAGGCAACGTTAGTCAAGTTGTGCCTACTATTCATCCACATATCAAGATAGGTTCAAGTGATTTAGTAGGTCATACGGTTGAATTTAGGGAAGCGGCTAGATCTGAAAAAGGGGATCAGGCACTTATCTTGGGTGCAAAGGCAATTGCTTTAACCATTCTAGAGATCCTAATCAATAAATCGTTATATGACAAAATATATCAAGAGTTTCTGGAGAAAACTGTGGAGGTATAGTTTAATGTATTTTTCCGTTTGACAAGGTACTGTCTACATGATATATTAGTTCTTGTCGAAACGGAGGAATACCCAAGTCTGGCTGAAGGGATCGGTCTTGAAAACCGACAGGGGTGTCAAAGCCCGCGGGGGTTCGAATCCCTCTTCCTCCTCCATTCATTAAAAAGCGCATAAATTTGGAGATAAAAAATAAAGCCGTTACAATTGTAGCGGCTTTATTTTTATTAATTGTTGTTGTTAAGAAGGGAACTCAACATGTCAGTAGGGAAATGAAACTTCTCATTGTTAACTTGTAATAGACTCAATTCACTCTCTGGTACATCCTGATTCTTAATGGTATTTACTTGCCTTTGAAGCTGCTCCATTCGTTTATCCAATTCATTAGCTACGGTTGCGGCATCCTTTAATTCCTTTGTCAAATTTTCTGGTATTGATTTATCGTATTTGTAATAGATTTTATGTTCGAGACTAGCCCAGAAATCCATTGCAACGGTACGGATTTGAATTTCGACAAAAACCTGTTCTTCACGATCAGACATAAAAACAGGTACAGATAAAATAAGATGAAGACTTTTGTAGCCATTTGGTTTTGGATTCTGTATATAATCTTTACATTCGATAACGGTAACATCGTTTTGCTGCTGAATCATCTCACTTATTTTATAAATATCGGAAATAAATGAGCAGACAACACGAATACCTGCGATATCATGAATATTTTGCTTGATTGATTCAAGCGTAATTTCATGGTTTTTGCGATACATTTTCTTTAAAATACTTTCAGGAGATTTTAAGCGTGATTTTATATGTTCAATCGGATTATAGTCATGAATGTGTTGGAATTCCTCTTTTAAGATCCTGAATTTAGTGTTCATCTCATCTAAACCAAACTTATATGTCATCATGAAACGTGTTAATTCATTTTTTATTTGTTTCATTTGTTGTAATTGCTTTGTGTCATCGTCCATTCGTATACCTTCCCTCTTACTGGTCTTATGTTTATTATAACGAACTTATACTCCGGCTTAAAATAACGCAACTATTAAAATATTTTAACAAATGATCTTGACATTTATCTTATAACAGCGTATATTACGTTAAAATATCAATATAGAAAAATGAAGAACAGGCCAGTAACGATTTGTTAGTTCGATAGAGATTGGAATTCACCGGCTGAAAGGTTCCATCGATAGCTAAGGTCGTGAACCTACCTGGGAGTTGTTAGGCAAATACTAACCGCAGTCTACTGCGTTACCAATTCAAGCTGGGCATAGATATTAATGTCAAAATAGGTGGTACCGCGGATGTAAACCTCACTCCGTCCTTTTCAATTAGGACGGAGTGGGTTTTTTTAGTTAAAAACTGTTTTCTAAAAGATTGGGACTGCGATTACTCGCCCCATCGAAAATATTTTTTGTTTTTACAAAATAGATATAAAGTGTGACGTAACTTTTAACGTGACTTTCTCCCATCCTTTACAAGATGAGTGGTAAATAGCGGCTTGGGGGAAATAATTGCTTTCCATGGGGAATGCTTCAGCCTCCTCGGAAAGCGAAGTATTCTGCCGGAGCAGATTCAAGCACTCACCCCCTATTAGAATGAGAGAAAACATCATAAAAAAGAATTGTCACTGTGTCGCATTTTTTTATCAACTACGAAAATAAAAAGCAACAAGCATTACGAAAAAGTCTAATTAATAGAGGAGTGTTGTGCAAATGGTTAACAAGGTTTGTTTTGTTGGAGCGGGGTCGATGGCTGAATCGATTATATCTGGGATCCTGAAAAATGGATTTTTAACGAATCATCAGATCTTTGTAACGAACAAAAGTAATCAAGAACGTTTAGCAAAACTTCAGCAACAATATGACATTAATGAAACAACAGATAAATCGCAAGCTATAGAAGATGCTGATATTATTATATTTGCTACAAAACCATATGATATTGAAGAAGCCATAAACCAAGTTAAAACACACATTCAATCAGGTCAATTGATTATTTCTGTTGTAGCAGGAATTTCAACTGCCTATATTCATGAGAAAATCGGCAAAACCGCTCCAATAGTTCGCGCAATGCCTAATACATCTGCATCAATTGGGTTTTCAGCAACTGCAATTACAGCAGGGAAAAGTACAGGACAGGAACACCTTGAATTGGCTGAAATACTATTTAATACAATTGGTTATACGACGATTGTCGATGAAGCAGATATGCATGCAGTTACAAGTATTTCTGGAAGTGGCCCAGCATATTTTTACTATGTAGTAGAGGCAATGGAAAAGGCGGCTATTGAAGCGGGTCTGGATAAAGATATAGCAAAGGCTTTAATCACTCAAACCATTGTGGGTGCCGGCGAAATGCTTCAGAATGCTGGGGAGACTGCCAATATATTAAGAGAAAAGATAACAAGTCCAGGGGGAACAACTCAAGCGGCAATTGAGACCTTAGATAGAAATGACTTTCAGCAAACCATTATGAACGGTGTAAGAAGTGCAAGGGAACGCTCAATCGAATTGGGTAAAAAAGAGGATTAACTGGTAATGGGAAACAGCAAATGTATCCTGTTTCCCATTACTAAAAACTAGTTTTCAACCAATGCATGTGTATGTAATGTTGCAATCATGCCATAGAATGCGTAGTAAAATTCATCTGGTGCTTCTAGGCGGAAGTGGCCAACATTACTTGTATCGAAATCCATCGCCGCTTCTAATAAGTGATAGGTAGAATAGGCGTAAAGACAAAAGTATTTATAATCAAACTTAGGCATTTTCTCGTAAATTACGGCAATTTCATCTTTGTACCGGTCAAAATTATTCGTTGCCTCATCAATGAGAATTTGCAAGTCAGGCAAGTCAGCTTCAAGAACCATATCTTTTTCATTTTCCATGCGAACCGTAGCCATATAAATTCCCTCCATCTTTTCTAAGCATTACATTTGCTATATATAATTCGCTGTGTATTTTCGGTGATGTAAATTACGCCTTATAAAAGGAATTATGGCATTAGGTAAAGAAATAGAATTATAATGAGATTAATAACGTAAATGAGGTGTAGTAATTATGCCAACATGTCAGCATTGTCATCATGAGTGGACATACGGAGAGACGGTTAGAAAAACGTTCCGGATTAAAAAACACTGTCCAAATTGTCAGCATGTAAATTATGTTACCGCGAAGTCTCAGTGGAAGATGAATCTATTTTCATTACTCGGTTTTCTAGGCTTTCCACTTTCTGCATTTGATATTTCAATTATGGCGATTGTTATAATAGCGGTATGCTTATTTATGATAATCGTTGGAACGTATCCTTTTATTGAGGAGTTTAGCAAGGAGAGGGAATATTTAACCTGAATAAAGTGGAAAGTCACCGGAAAAGAGCGAGAAGTCGCCGGACAAAAGCGGAAAGTCGCCGGACAAAAGCGGAAAGTCGCCGGACAAAAGCGGAAAGTCGCCGGACGAACGCCGAAAGTTGCCGGACAAAAGCGGAAAGTCGCCGGACAAAAGCGGAAAGTCGCCGGACAAAAGCGGAAAGTCGCCGGACGAACGCCGAAAGTTGCCGGACGAACGCCGAAAGTTGCCGGACAAACGCCGAAAGTTGCCGGAAGAAAGCGGAAAGTCGCCGGACAAAAGCGGAAAGTCGCCGGAAAAGAGCGGAAAGTCGCCGGAAGAAAGCGGAAAGTCGCCGGACAAAAGCGGAAAGTCGCCGGAAGAAAGCGGAAAGTCGCCGGAAGAAAGCGGAAAGTTGCCGGAAGAAAGCGGAAAGTTGCCGGACGAACGCCGAAAGTTGCCGGACAAACGCCGAAAGTTGCCGGAAGAAAGCGGAAAGTCGCCGGAAAAGAGCGGAAAGTCGCCGGAAGAAAGCGGAAAGTCGCCGGACGAACGCCGAAAGTTGCCGGACAAAAGCGGAAAGTCGCCGGACGAACGCCGAAAGTCGCCGGACGAAAGCGGAAAGTCGCCGGACGAACGCCGAAAGTCGCCGGACAAAAGCGTAAAGTCGCCGGAAGAAAGCGGAAAGTCGCCGGACAAAAGCGAAAAGTCGCCGGATAACCCCCGAAAACTCTCCAGAGCTCTTTTCCATCTTTGGGCAATAAAACCGAGGCAATACACACGGTATCCCCTCGTTTGCCTTTACTTGATTAATTCTCTTGACTTCCACCTTCGTGATTGTTGAATAAAGTGGCCGATCTTTTCCAGTATTGGTTCGATTGAATCTTCCTTTTTGATCAAATCATAATCCGAAATATTAATTCGCAAAATTGGGCAGGCGTTAAAATTGTTAATCCAGTTGTGATAACGTGTATACATTTCCTCCCAATATGAGATTGGAGTGTTTTTCTCCATTTCACGTCCGCGATCTTGAATTCGTTCCAAAATTTCATCCATGGTCCCTTCCAAGTAAATCAATAAATCTGGATGTGGAAAATAAGGTGTCATGACCATTGCTTCAAATAGGTTTGTATATGTGTCATAGTCGATTTTTGACATGGTACCATTTTCGTAATGCATTTTGGCAAAAATACCCGTATCTTCGTAAATGGAGCGGTCCTGAATGAACCCACCACCATATTCAAAGATCTTCTTTTGCTCTTTAAAACGTTCAGCAAGGAAATATATTTGTAAATGAAAACTCCAGCGTTCAAAGTCAGCATAAAAGTTCTCTAAATACGGGTTGGTTTCCACTTTTTCAAAGGAAGTTTTAAAATTTAGTGCATCTGCGAGTGCTTTTGTCATGGTTGACTTCCCTACACCGACTGTACCAGCAATCGTAATAATGCTGTCGTTCGGAATATGGTATTTTTCACGTAAATTCATTGTTGGTGATCCCCTTCATTGTTTGGATATTACTTTATTATTAGTGAGATGTCGTTCCACATGTTTAATAATTGCATTCAAATCATCTTGCTGCTTGACGAAATCAATTTCATCGCCATTAATACGAATTACTGGAATGTCAGGATGAAGCACCTCGAATTCATTCATATAATCTTCATAATCCTGGGAAAGCTGTGCCAGGTAAGACGATTTAATGTTTTGTTCAATATCTCTTCCACGCTGTTTAATTCGAGCTAAAATAGTATCAAGGCTCGCGTGTAAGTAGATCATCATATTTGGAACAGGCATATCATTCGTTAAAATGTGGTAAATTTGTTCGTATTTATCGAACTTATCTTGTTGCAGTGTGCGTTTGGCAAAAATCATGTTTTTAGAAATATGATAATCGGCAATAACTGCCTTGTTTTGGTTTAAGTATTTCTGTTCAATATCTTCTAATTGTTTAAATCGATTGCACAAAAAGAACATTTCCGTTTGAAAACTCCACTCATCAATATCTTCATAAAATTTGCCGAGAAACGGGTTTTCCTCGACGATTTCTTTTAATAAATGAAAATTAAAATGGACAGAAAGTTTTTTTGCAAGTGATGTTTTTCCAATTCCAATCGGTCCTTCTATTGCGATAAATGGAACCTCTGCCATAACTTCCCCTCCAATCAAAACACGGTATAAGCAGATGTCTTTTATTTTATCATATAAAAAGTGACGGTTCCATGTGGAAAAAGTGGATGTTATGCTTTTCATTGTTCGTTACTTTTTGTATAATGGTTATTGTTCATTTATTTGCCCCCGTAGCTCAGGGGATAGAGCGTTAGTTTCCTAAACTATGCGTCGCAGGTTCGAATCCTGCCGGGGGCGTAATATGATATGTATAGCAAGGGCTTAATGGATTAAGCCCTTGCTATATTTTTGTTTGAAGTGTTGAGTGGCAAAAGGGAGTGTTTAATTTACAATAAGTTGTTTAAAAACTTCAATCATCTTATTCCATTAAGGGCAAGATTCTTGAATAAGTGGTATTAAAGAAATTATGAGTAAAAATAGAGTTTCAGCCCCTAGTCTGAAGAATTTGAGTTCAAATAATAATATAATATAATCCATTACGAACGGTTTATTTTAAAGGGGTGGATTTATTATGAAAGAGAAAAAAGCATTAAAGAGCCCATTTGTAGGTTTTGTTATCACAAGTTATGTAATATTCTTTGTGTTGTTTATGGTAATCGGTATAAGCATATTTCTAGGTGCGCCTGGGAGTATAACAAACATTTTGCAAATCATCTCTGCATGGTCATCAACCTTTGCATTTGTTCTTTTATTTAAAAGGATCTATCCGGGATTAAGGTTAAAGGATTTTGTAAAAGAACAATTTGCTCCAAAAATTAGGTTTTCAGTTCTTGGCAACGTGGTGATTATTCAAGTTATAATCATCGCCGTGACTATATTTCTTTTATCAATTATAAACGATACTCAAAACTTAGCATTATCATTTACAGGTCTTGGGTTGTTGTTTCTTGCATTTTTGGATAACTTAGTAAGAGGACCTTTAGGCGAAGAATTAGGTTGGAGAGGATATGCTTTAAATGAACTTCAAAAGAAACACTCTCCTTTGAAATCAGCCCTATTAGTAGGTGTTTTATGGGGATTTTGGCACACTCCACTATGGTTTGCCACGGGTTATACCGGAGTGAATTTAATCAAGTACATTGTGTTTTTTATGATTGGAATTATATCTTTTTCAATTATTGTGACGTTGTTCTACAACCTAAATAAGAATTTAGTGATACCGATTATTACTCATCAACTATTTAACTTTTCTCTGGTGTTGATTAAAGGAGATTTATTAGACATTTTGGTATATGTTATGCTTTTTTATTTTGTTGTCGCAATTATAATAATTGTTATTAATCCTAAGGAGATTCTATACCAAAAAAACGTATGGAAATGATGTTAGGATAGGATATAATCTAGCAGAATTTTATTTCAGGGAATAAGTATTTTTCCATACCATTGGTTTATGTCCTTAAAATATGTATATTTAACAATTTCAAATGAGATTAATCTCTTATTTTACCTCGTTATTTCACCACCATTAACTAATTACCTATTTTGGCAAATTCCAATGATCATATTGTAGATTGGTATTTTACAATAGTTCCCACACAAAAAGATATCTCAATTTTGAGTGTTTTACTTTAAAAGTGTCACAAAGTGTTCTAAAATAGAAATTAGTTACCAAAATGTTTGAACAATTTTCAATTGCATTTTTGTTGCCAGTTGAAAATAAACTATATATAAACAGAAATTGTAACCGATTTCAAAATTATAAATGAGGTGATTGGATGGATATGCAACGTATACCTGCACAAGAAGGTAATTACAACTTACAAGACTATGAAAAGACAAGAGAAAATTTTTCATGGGACGATATGAAAGAAAACTTTAGCTGGAATAAAACAGGAAAAGTAAATATTGCGTATGAAGCAATTGATCGTCATGCAGAAGATCCAACTAAGAAAGATAGAACAGCCTTATTGTATTCTTCACCTGATCGGAAAGAAAAAGTGACATTTGATGAGTTGCGTAAACGAAGTAATCAATTTGCCAATGTGTTAAAGAAAAACAATATAGAAAAGGGAGATAGAGTGTTTTTATTCCTCCCGAGAAGTCCTGAATTTTATGCTACGTTCTTCGGGATTCTAAAAACAGGAGCTATTGCTGGTCCATTATTTGAAGCATTTATGGAGCAGGCAGTTCGTGACCGTTTACAGGATAGTGAGGCAAAAATGCTCATCACAACACCTGAATTGTTAGGACGTGTTCCACAAGAAGATCTTCCAGCACTTGAGAAAATTGTTCTTGTTGGCGATAACAATGAAACGTCCGCTAAATACATCGACTATAATAGCGAAATGAAAGAGGCATCAACTGACTTTGACATCGAGTGGGTTGATTTGGAAGATGGGATGGTAATCCATTATACATCCGGATCTACTGGAAAACCTAAAGGGGTATATCATGTTCATAATGCAATGATTCAACAATATGCTACTGCTGAATGGGTCCTTGACTTAAAAGATGATGATATATATTGGTGTACAGCCGATCCAGGTTGGGTAACTGGTACAAGTTATGGTGTATTCGCACCTTGGTTAAAAGGTGTGACAAATGTAGTTCGTGGTGGCCGTTTCACACCGGATGCATGGTATGGAACATTGGATGAATTTAATGTATCAGTTTGGTATACCGCTCCAACGGCATTACGAAAGCTAGTTAGTGCTGGTGAAGATATTGTGAAAAAATATGACCTTTCCTCATTGCGTCATGTTATGAGTGTTGGGGAGCCATTAAATCCAGAAGTTATTACATGGGGATTAGAGGCATTTAAATTACGGATCCATGATACATGGTGGATGACCGAGACAGGTGCGCAACTTATTGTTAATATCCCATCATTGGAAATTCGCCCAGGATCAATGGGCAAACCAATCCCAGGAATCGAGGCATCTATTGTCGATAACGAAGGAAATGAACTACCACCAAACCAAATGGGGAATCTGGCAATAAAGCAAGGTTGGCCAGCGATGATGCGGAAGATCTGGAAACGTCCGGAGAAATATGAAAGTTACTTTATAAACGGCTGGTATGTATCCGGGGACAGTGCTTACAGAGATGAAGATGGCTATTTCTGGTTCCAGGGCAGGTTAGATGATGTCATTAATACATCTGGTGAACGTGTTGGTCCATTTGAAGTAGAAAGCAAGCTAATTGAGCATCCAGCTGTTGCTGAGGCAGGTGTTATCGGTAAGCCAGATCCAGAGCGTGGTGAGATCATTAAAGCATTTATTACATTAAATGATGGTTATGAAGATTCACCTGAATTGCTGGAAGAAATTCGTCAATTTATCAAAACAGGCTTAGCAGCGCATGCCGCTCCTCGTGAGCTTGAAGTGAAAGATACGATTCCAAAAACACGCAGCGGTAAAATCATGCGTCGCTTGCTGAAATCATGGGAACTAGGACTGCCAACTGGAGATACATCGACGTTAGAAGAGTAATAGAAAAGGGTGCCAACGGTGGCACCCTTCCTTTCATATAATTACTATTCCGCAATAGCTGTTGCAGGGCCGAATACTTCATAATGAATATCATGATCTGCAACATGTAATTTTTTAAGATTTTGATACATTGCCTTCATAAATCCTATTGGCCCACAGAAATAAAAGGCCGCATCATTTGTCGATAATACCGTGTTTAGGAATTCATGGTCAATGTAGCCCAATTTATCATAATTACCATCATCCTCAGTTAGTGGCTTATCATATACGGTGAAAGCATGTACGTGTTTGTGTTGTTCTGCTAAGCTTTGAACCGTTTCCCGCATCGCATGTACTTTGCCATTTTGCGCGGCATGAATATAGTAAACTTCGCGTTCCGGCTGATCTTTCATAGTAGTGAGCAGCATACTCATCATCGGTGTCAGGCCAACACCGCCGCTGATTAAAACAAGTGGTCGAGTATCATTTTGATCTAGCGTAAAATCTCCAGATGGTGCACTGATTGGTAGAATGCTTCCATTTTCAAGATGAGAATGCAAGTAGTTTGATACAATTCCAGCAGGGTTATCACCTATAGCATCCTCCCGTTTAACGCTGATACGATAAACACCTTCACTAGGTGCACATGACAAACTGTATTGTCGTAAATGCGTATAAGATTCCCCTTCAATCTCAGCCTTGACTGTTATATATTGCCCTGGCTGATATGCAGGAAATGGATTACCATCAGCTGGTTCCAAATAGAAAGAGGTAATCACATCACTTTCTATTACTTTGTCAACAACTTTAAAATCACGAAAGTCAATCCAGCCACCAACAGTATTTTCCATCTCCTGGTACATTTGCTTTTCCGTATCAATAAACACGCCAGCAATAACCGAATATGCTTTTTCCCATGCGTTGATTACATCATCATTAGCCGTGTCCCCCAACACATCTTTCATCGCTAATAATAGATGTTTTCCAACGATTGGATAATGTTCTGGCTTTATATTTAAACTTCTATGCTTCTGTGAAATCTGTTTGACTTGAGGTGAAATATCCTCCAAGTGATCAATATTAGCAGCTGCTGCATATACCGTGTTCGCGAGAGCCTTTGATTGATCCCCTTTTCGTTGATTGGTTTGGTTAAAAATATTTTTTAGTTCAGGATGATTTTCGAACATTAGCTGATAAAATCGCTTTGTAATTTCATCGCCACGTTCTTGCAAAATTGGTACAGTAGCTTTTACAATATCCCTAGTATCTTTCTCTAATCCTGTTGTTACTTGTGTTACCAAAGCAAAGCACTCCTTTATTATTAAAGATGTATTTTGTATACATGTTTATTTTATAATAACTGTTTACATGGTATCAATAGGGTAAATGAGCAATACTGTTACAAATTTGTGAAATAATTAACAAGGAGTAGGACGATGAACCTAAAGAAATATACAGATTACGCATTACGTGTACTTATTTTCACCAGTATGAAGCATGACAAAGAACTAGCAAGTATTAAGGAAATTTCCGAAACTTTCTCCATATCCCAGCATCATTTGGGAAAGATCGTTCATGAACTAAACAAATTGAATCTATTAAATACAGTGAGAGGTCGTAATGGTGGGATTCGGTTAGCTAAAAATCCTGAGGAAATTAATGTTGGTGAAGTTGTACGTAAACTTGAAGATAACTTCCATTTGATGGAGTGCTTTGATAATGCTACAAATCAATGTGTCATTACGCCTGCCTGTAAATTAAAGCATGTATTAAATGAAGCGCTCCAAGCCTTTTTACATGTACTTGATCAATATACATTGAAGGATTTGATAGCCAACGATAAATACCTGATCCGGTTAATGAATATGGACTAGTATGTTTTATTTTATTTAAGGCGGGAAAACCTATTATGTATCATCTTCAAGAAGGAGCGGATAAAAATGGGTAAAAAAATAGCAACAGTTTTAACAAATATGTTTGAAGATGTAGAATATACCGAGCCAGCAAAGGCATTTAAAGATGCTGGACATGAAATTGTGACGATTGAAAAGGAAAAAGGTAATGAAGTTACAGGGAAAAATAATCGGGCAAACGTTACAATCGATGAAGGTATTGATAATGTAAATCCAGATGATTATGATGCACTATTTATTCCAGGTGGTTTTTCACCGGATCAATTACGTGCGGATGATCGATTTGTTGCGTTTGCCAAGCATTTTATGGATGTCAAAAAGCCAGTATTTGCAATTTGTCACGGACCACAGTTGCTTATCACAGCCAAGTCACTGGAAGGTCGTTCGGCAACTGGATATAAATCCATTCAAGTGGATATGGAATATGCGGGTGCTAATGTGAAGGATGAAGAAGTAGTTGTTTGTAACAATCAATTAGTAACAAGCCGCCAGCCAGATGATATTCCAGCGTTTAATCGGGAAGCATTAAATTTATTGAAATAGCGGACGGGTCCCCCAACGTTATATGTTGGGGGACTTCTATATCTTCTTATTAATAGGTGTGGTGCCCCCCCTATCATTTTTCCACTAAGTTCCTGTATTTTTCCTTATTGTAAAGTTATCCCTGAGTAATAACCAATTCTGCGGAAAGCTTAATCCAAGTTTCCAATAACTGATCCCTCGTAAGTCTAATTCCTTTATTAGATCAAATTTGGCTTGGATCGAACGGGCATCTTCAAACCAAACTTCATGGCGGCTTCCCTGAGCATCCCTATAGTGATAAAAAGGTGCCTGTGCGAGTTTGTCATATTCAATTGCCACGTTTTGCTCGCGTGCAATTGTGATTGCTTGCTGGGGACTAATTGCTCGTGCTGGTTCACCCCCTTGTTCATAAGGGAGTGTCCAATCATAGCCATATAAATTCTGTCCAAGTAATATTTTATCTGCAGGCATAACACTTACGGCAAAGTTGACTACTTTACGCACCTCATTGATCGGTGATACAGCTAATGGCGGACCATAACTATAACCCCATTCATATGTCATTAACACGACCATATCCACAATTTCGCCATGGGCCGCATAATCATGTGCCTCATACAATGTCCCCTGTTGTGTTGCACTTGTTTTTGGTGCTAAGGCAGTTGACAGCAACAACCCATTGGCATGTAGTCGATCCCTTGCTTTTCGTAAAAAAGAATTATAGTCTTCCCTGTTCTCCGGTGGCAAAAATTCAAGATCAAAATGGACATCATGGTAACCACCAGCATTTGCAGTTGCAATAATATTATCTAATAATTGATCTTGTACGGTTTGGTTGGTTAGGATCGTTCTGCCTAATTCAGTGCTAAATTGGCCTCCTTGAAGATTCGAGACAACAAGCATTAGGGATGCATTATTATTTGCGGCTATTTGTTTGAAGTTATCCAATGGTGGTGGGTTTAATGTACCATCATTATTAATTGTGTAACTGAATGGAGCGAGATAGGTAAGATATGGAGTATTGTTTGTTGCAGCATTTATTAGTGGTTGTGAGACAGTATCTCCGTAAGGTTCAATATAGGCATTTGCCGTGATTTCCCTTTTCGGTTGTGGAGGGATATATAACCGCAATCCTACTGGTAGTGTATTCCCAATTGGAAAATTATTAATCTGTGCCAGCTGTTGAACAGATATATTAAATTTCTGGGCAATGGAAGATAAACTGTCACCAGATTGAACAAAATAAAATTGGCCAATTATCGGAATAACCAGTGCTTGCCCAACCACAAGATTGTTTGGCGTATCAAGTTCATTGGCTTCAATAAGTGCTTCTGTTGTTGTCCCGTATGTATTTGCAATCTGGTAAAGTGAATCCCCTGATTTTATTACGTAAATTTGCATGAAAAACATCCTCCCTTCTGTTTTAACTCTACTTACACATTATGCGGAGAATGCTTTATATATGCTTGTTAAATTGGTCTAGTATTTGCATCCATTACCGAGCGCATTAAATAGAGGGCATATTCATTTCCTTGTTTTTCATTAGATGCCATACAATTCTCGGGTACGTGTAAGGAATATTCATACATGTAAGCATCCTTGGCTGAGAACAATATACAAATATCACCAGCGATTCCTGACATAATCAGATGTGTCCTGTTTAGATGGGTTAATAATGATTGTAATGGTGTTTGAAAAAAAGCCGAGTGTTTCGGTTTTATAAAAAAGTAATCATCGGGATCAGGTATCATTGCTTCAATTACTTCATGGCTGCTGTCATTTTTACAATAATCAATGATTCGGTGAAAGTCTGCTTGCCACAAGTTGTAATGATCATTAATATAAATAATAGGAAGTTTATTTTCTTTAGCAAATGATTTTAGCCTTTTTAAATGTGGTAAAATTTCCTTTGTGTGATGAAGTAATCGTTCACCACGTTCAAATTTAAAATCGTTAATAAGATCAATAAATAAAACAGCACTATTTTCAAGAGACGTGTTCATCGAATTGCTCCTTTCATTTCTTCCTTTATTTTTAACCTTTTTTCTAAATTTAAAACTTTTTCTTTAGTGTGGTGTTTGTAATGAACGATGAAACGTATATGCGTGAGGCAATAGACCAGGCAGTTAATGCAGGTGGGGTTGGTGAGGTGCCGATTGGTGCGGTGATCGTACATAATGGTGAAATTATAGCTACCGGATTTAATGTTCGGGAAACATCCCAACAGACGCTATCACATGCTGAATTGATTGCAATTGAAGAGGCAAATAAAAAAATTGGTAGTTGGCGTTTGGAGGATTGTACGCTTTATGTAACACTCGAACCATGTCCAATGTGTGCGGGCGCTATCATCCAGTCACGGATTGCTCGTGTTGTATTCGGGGCATCCGATCCGAAAGCCGGGTGTGTCGGAACATTAATGAATTTGTTAGATGATGACCGGTTTAATCATCAAGCAGAAGTGACTTCAGGTGTGTTGGAAAAGGAATGTGGACAGCTTTTGACCGACTTTTTCCGTAAACTTCGTGAAAGGAAAAAGCAAAAGGATGGATAAAGTTTCCCTAACCTTGTCCATGAATTTTTATTGCATTTACCTCAAAAACTCGTTATAATAGTACTTGCCGTGCTAAGCGGGGAGGTAGCGGTGCCCTGTACTCGCAATCCGCTATAGCGAGGTTGAATTCCCATCCGAGGTGGAGCGACTTTAGGGTCTGCCTTAAGGGATTGGTGTTGACACCGAGGTCCTGCGCAACAGAGACCCATGAATCCTGTCAGGTCCGGAAGGAAGCAGCAGTAAGTGGTCATCCCTGTGTGCCGCGGGGAAGCCTAGGTCGAGCCATGAACTTAAGTAACGCCTAGGGACGTTGCATCGACGATGGGTGCACGGTGTACATAGTATAAAAAAGCTGTTTCAATGTTTTTATGACATTGAAACAGCTTTTTTAATTTTGCATTTGCGTATCATTTAGATGTTACTAGTCCTTCGGTGATCCTAAACCTTCAACTTCATGGCTTTTGTAAATTTTATATTACCAAACTTAGGTAATCCTTTAGTTATCCCGG